>NZ_JBHWCC010000039.1:0-97408 GCF_042735715.1 Streptomyces sp. NPDC059582 | reverse complement strand
GCCACCAGGCCGTCCGCCCCTCGACGTCATGTGACGGGTACGGGGATGTCCGCGTCAGCCGCGGTCCTCACGGTCCACGGCCTCGTCCTCGGCCTGCTTGGCCTGAACCTCGGGGTCGAGTACGGACTGGTCGAGGCTGCCGTCCACCGACTTCAGCCGATTCGACTCCGGCACCTCCGTCGCGGCGGGCGGCTCGACCAGCCAGTCCGGGTTGGCCTGCTTGTCCCACCACTTCCATGCGGCGTAGGCGCCACCCGCCAGGACGCCCAGGACGGCCAGCACCTTCGCGGCCTGGCCGGCCTTCGCCCGCCGACGGTGCTTGCGGGCCAGCTTCTCGATCTCCTTCGGCGTCACCTGGCCGCGCAGTGCGGCCAGCGCGGCGATGCCGCGCGCGGTGGCCTCGTCCCTGACGGGACCGGCGGCGGCCACCGCCTGCTCGAACCTCGGACGGGAGTAGTCGGCGGCCTGCCGGGCAGCCTCACGCGTACGGAACGCGGCGTCGTGGGCGGCCTGGTCGACCCTCGGCGGCACATGGGTGCGGGCCTGTTCCAGGCGTGGTGCGAGGTAGGCGTCGTACTGGACGCGGGCTTGTTCCGCTGCCTGCGACATCTTGGGCGCGAGCCGTACGCGGGCCTCGGATGCGTAGTACGCGGCCTTCTCCTTGGCCGTGTCGGCGTAGGGCGCCACCACTTCCGCGGCGTGCAGCACGCTGTCCTTCGCCGTTCCGGTCGCGGCGCGCACGCTGTCGATGCGGGTCACGGGTTCCTCCTCCTCGGTGGCGTACGGTAATTCGACTTTCCACCCTTTTACGGATCATGCCTGCCCGTGGACGCCGGGGCATGTGAGGACGGGCATCCGGGTCATGGGAGAGGACTCCGGACCAACTCCGATCAAGAGCGGTTCAACAACCGATCAAGTGCAATAGCGGATGAATACGGGGGAACAGGGAGCTTGACGTCGACAATGCCACGGATCGACGCCGAGTGCCCGCGCCGCGGGAGTACTCGTCCGGTTTTCCGCAAGCGGGATCCACGGATATCCGCTCGGAAGAGGACGTCGGGGGACGCGCCGTCCCGACCGTGCGAGGATCGGGGGGTCACAGGAAGACAACGGAAGGCAGATCGTGGCCGAGCAGCTCTACGCCACCCTGAAGACCAACCACGGCGACATCGAGGTCCGGCTCTTCCCGGACCACGCCCCCAAGACGGTCAAGAACTTCGTCGAGCTCGCCCAGGGCGAGCGGGAGTGGACCCACCCCGAGACGGGTGCGAAGTCCACGGCCAGGCTCTACGACGGCACGGTCTTCCACAGGGTGATCAGCGGATTCATGATCCAGGGCGGCGACCCACTGGGCAACGGCACCGGCGGTCCGGGTTACCAGTTCGAGGACGAGTTCCACCCGGATCTCCAGTTCTCGAAGCCGTACCTGCTGGCCATGGCGAACGCAGGGCCGGCGACCAACGGCTCGCAGTTCTTCATCACCGTCGCCCCGACGGCCTGGCTGAACCGCAAGCACACCATCTTCGGTGAGGTCACCGACGCGGCGAGCCAGAAGGTCATCGACGCCATCGCGTCGGCCCAGACGAACCCGCGCACCGACCGCCCGGTCAACGAGGTCGTCATCGAGTCGGTCGTCGTCGAGAAGCGTCAGTCCTGATTCGACGCGTTCCGGCAGGGAACCTATTGCCCCGCTCGTCCGTAAGGATGGGCGGGGCGCACTGCATACGACGACCCAGGGGATGTGTCATGGACCAGGCTCAAGGCAGTCACCAGGACGCCCGGAGTCTGCCCGGCTGCTACCGGCACCCCGACCGGGAGACCGGCATCCGCTGCACCCGCTGCGAGCGCCCGATCTGCCCGGAGTGCATGGTCAGCGCCTCGGTCGGCTTCCAGTGCCCCGACTGCGTGCGCGACGGCGGTGGCGGCGGCGCACCCCCGGCCGACTCCCGGCCCCGCACCATCGCGGGCGGGACGATCGCCGCCGACCCGCGCCTGGTCACGAAGTTGCTGATCGGCGTCAACCTCGCGTTGTTCCTGGTCCAGCTCTCTGTCGGCGACCGCTTCACCGACCGCTTCGAGCTCATCGGTCGGTGGTACTTCGGGGCTTCCGGTTCATGGGAGGGCGTCGCCGAGGGCCAGTGGTACCGGCTGCTCACCGCGATGTTCCTGCACGGTGGCTACATCCACCTCCTGTTCAACATGCTCAGCCTGTGGTGGATCGGCGGCCCGCTGGAGGCGGCCCTCGGCCGCGCCCGCTATCTCGCCCTCTACTTCGTCTCGGGACTGGCCGGCAGCGCGCTCACCTACCTGCTCGCCAACCCCGGCCAGCCATCGCTCGGCGCCTCCGGCGCGATCTTCGGTCTCTTCGGCGCCATGGCCGTGCTCATGCGCCGGCTCAACTACGACATGCGTCCCGTGGTCGCCCTGCTGGTGATCAACCTCATCTTCACCTTCGGCTGGCCCAACATCGCCTGGCAGGCGCACATCGGCGGGCTCGTGGCCGGTGTCCTCGTCGGCTACGCCATGGTCCACGCACCGCGCGAGCGCCGCACTCTGGTGCAGTACGGCACCTGTGGCCTGGTGCTTGCCGTGATCGTGGGGATGACGCTCCTGAGGACGGCCCAGCTCACCTGAGCGCACTGTTGTCCACAGCGCGTGCCGGATCTTGTGCACACCGTGCGGGAACAACTGTGCCCCCTGTCGCTGACCTGTTTTTCCGCAGGTCAGGCAGGGGGCGAACAGATTTTCGGGCACTGATAGTTCCGTCACACCGGCGTCAACGCCCGATGAGTTATCCACAGATCGTCTTTCTTTTCCCCACTGTGGAAAACCGCTGTGGATAACTCAGCGGATAGCCCTGGGCAGAGCCCCGCAGGGCCCTACTTCCACTGGGTGGAGACGCCGAACCCCGCCGCGATGAAGCCGAAGCCGACCACGATGTTCCAGTTGTCCAGACTGTCGAGGGGCAGCGAGCCGTCCGTCACATAGAAGACGACGATCCAGGCGAGGCCGACGAGGAACATGGCCAGCATGACCGGCGCGACCCAGGCACGGTTGGTGAGCTTGATGGCGGTCGCCTGCTTCGCCGGGGGCGGCGTGTAGTCGGCCTTCTTGCGGATACGTGACTTCGGCACGAGGGTCTCTCCTGTCGATGCGCTGCGTGGCCGCGCAGGGAAATTGTGGCTGGCTCGGGGCAGCGTACAAGGGGACACCGAGCGCTCCCCCGGGCGTCCGTTAGCGTAGTGCTTCCGTGGCGTCGAAGGAGATAAGGGTACGTTGAGCAATTCTGCCGACTCCCCCCGGACGGAATCCAGTCCTGATCGCCGGGGCGGCTTCCGTCCCGTCCGCGTGCTCACGGTCGCCGTCTTCGCTCTCGCCGGGCTCATCTTCTTCACCAGCTTCAACACGGCCAAGGGCACCAATATCCGCACGGACACCTCACTGCTGAAGCTTTCCGACCTCATCCAGGAGCGCAGCCACAAGAACGGCGAGCTCGACGACTCCAACGCGGCCCTGCGGCACGACGTCGAGTCCCTCGCCGAGGGCGACGACGGCAGCACCGAGGCGGAGGACGCGAAGGCGGCGGCCCTGGAGAAGAGCGCGGGCACGCAGAAGCTCAAGGGCGAGGCGGTCACGGTCACCCTGAACGACGCCCCGCCCGACGCGACCGCCAAGCTCCCCGGTTACCCGGAGCCGCAGCCCGACTACCTGGTCATCCACCAGCAGGACCTCCAGGCCGTGGTGAACGCCCTCTGGCAGGGTGGCGCCAAGGGCATCAAGGTCATGGACCAGCGGCTGATCTCCACCAGCGCCGTGCGCTGCGTGGGCAACACCCTGATCCTCCAGGGCAGGGTCTACTCACCGCCGTACAAGATCACGGCGGTCGGTGACCCGGAGAAGCTGCAGAAGGCGCTCGCGGACGCCCCGGCGATCCAGAACTACATGGTCTACGTCAACGTCTACGGCCTCGGCTGGAAAGTCACCGAGGACGGCACGGTGACTCTGCCCGGCTACTCGGGCACAGTGGATCTGCACTACGCGAAGCCTGTGGAGTAGCCGCCGGGGGGCCCTGTGTCGGTGCGTGTGATCGTCCGGACCGTCAGCGAGCTCTGCGTCACGGTGGGCGCCGTGATCGTGCTCTTCGTCGTCTACGTGCTGTTCTGGACCGGCGTGCAGGCCGACCGGGTCATGGACGACCAGATCGACCAGTTGCAGGACCAGTGGTCGAGGGGAAGCGTCCAGCCGACGGCGACATCGGCGACAGCGGCCACACCGACGGCACCGGCCACGCCGGAGACCCCTGGAGGCTCACCCGCCTCGCCCGCCGCCTCCGCCCCGCCCCCGGCGCCGTACCGGAACGGCAGGCCTTTCGCGATCATGTACATCCCGCGGCTCGGTTTCACGTGGAACAAGCCGGTCCTCGAAGGCACCGCCACCGGCACCCTGAAGAAGGGGCTGGGCCACTACGCGGGCACCGCGCGGCTGGGGCAGACGGGCAACTTCTCCGTCGCCGGTCACCGGCGCACGTACGGAGATCCGTTCAAGGACTTCCCCCGGCTGCGCCGAGGGGACGCGGTGGTGCTGACGGACGGGACCACCTGGTTCACCTATCGGATCGACAAAGGGCCCTACAAAACCGTTCCCACCGACGTTGAGGTGATCGACCCTGTGCCACGTAAGTCCGGGTATACGGGTGTGGGCCGCTACCTCACGTTGACCACGTGCGATCCCGAGTGGGGGCACAGTCACCGGTTGATCGTGTGGGCGCACCTGGACGCCACACAGCCTGTGGAGGCAGGCGAACCGGAGGCGCTGCGCCGTTAGTCTGGTGCCGTACGGCGTGAGTCTGTTGCCGTGGTGCGAGGGAAGGGACGGCATGTACGGCTGGATCTGGCGGTGTCTGCCGGGAAACGCGTGGCTGAAGGCGCTGATCTCGATCGTGCTGGTTCTGGCCGTGGTCTACGTCCTGTTCCAGTACGTCTTCCCGTGGGCTGAACCGCTGCTTCCCTTCAACGATGTGACGGTGGACAACCAGTGAGCGCGCGCATTCTCGTCGTCGACAACTACGACAGCTTCGTCTTCAACCTGGTCCAGTACCTGTACCAGCTGGGCGCCGAGTGCGAGGTCCTGCGCAACGACGAGGTGTCGACGGCGCACGCCCAGGACGGCTTCGACGGGGTGCTGCTGTCGCCGGGTCCGGGGACGCCCGAGCAGGCCGGCGTCTGCGTCGAGATGGTCCGCCACTGTGCCGCCACCGGTGTCCCCGTCTTCGGGGTCTGCCTGGGCATGCAGTCCATGCAGGTGGCGTACGGCGGTGTCGTGGACCGGGCACCGGAACTGCTGCACGGCAAGACCTCCCTGGTCGAACACGGCGGCAAGGGCGTCTTCGCCGGCCTGCCGTCCCCCTTCACGGCGACCCGCTACCACTCGCTGGCCGCCGAGCCGGCGACCGTGCCGGCCGAGCTGGAGGTCACGGCCCGGACGCACGACGGCATCATCATGGGGCTGCGCCACCGGGAACTTCCGGTCGAGGGTGTGCAGTTCCACCCCGAGTCGGTGCTGACCGAGCACGGCCACCGGATGCTGGCCAACTGGCTGGTCGAGTGCGGCTACGCGGGTGCCGTGGCGAGGTCGGCGGGGCTCGCCCCGGTGGTGGGCAGGGCCACGGCGTGACCGCGCTCGGGGACTGGTACGACGAATCGTCGTACGACCCCCCCATCGACGAGGAGACCGTCGCGCTGCGGATGTCCGACCTGGCCGCGATGGGGGCCGGCGGGTCCCTACCGGCTTCTGCGGCCTCGTCAGGCTCGTCCGCAACTCCAGTCACCCCGGGCGGTCGTGCGGCCCGCAGAAAGGCCGCCAAGCGCCGTGGCGGGCGTCATGGAGGCGGAGCACCGGAGGCGGAGACGCCGTCGGAGGGGGGCGGGCCCCGCGCGCCCCTCTCCCGGGTCGAGGCGCGCCGCCAGGCGCGGGCGCGCAAGGCGAGCCCGGCCGTGGTCGCCAGCCGGGCGATCGGCGAGGTGTTCATCACCATGGGTGTGCTCATGCTGCTGTTCGTCACCTACCAGCTGTGGTGGACGAACGTGCGGGCGCACGCGCAGGCGGGCAAGGAGGCGAGCAACCTCCAGCAGGACTGGGCGAACGGGACGCGCGCACCGGGCACGTTCGAGCCGGGGCAGGGTTTCGCCATCCTGCACATCCCGAAGCTGGACGTCGAGGTGCCGATCGCGGAGGGCGTCAGCAACAAGAAGGTGCTCGACAAGGGCATGGTCGGGCACTACGGCGAGGGCGCCCTCAAGACGGCGATGCCCGACGCGAAGGCGGGCAACTTCGCCCTCGCCGGTCACCGCAACACGCACGGGGAGCCGTTCCGGTACATCAACCGGCTCCAGGCGGGGGACGAGGTCGTCGTCGAGACGCAGAGCACCTACTACGTCTACAAGACGACGTCGATGCTGCCGGTCACCTCACCGAGCAACACCAGTGTCATCAACCCCGTGCCCACGGGGTCGGGCTTCACGGGCCCCGGCCGGTACATCACGCTCACGACGTGCACGCCTGAGTTCACCAGCAAGTACCGGCTGATCGTCTGGGGCAAGATGGTCGAGGAACGGCCGCGCAGCAAGGGCAAGCCGGATGCGCTCGTCAGTTAAGGGCAGAGGAAACAGTGGCAGCGACCGCCGACGAGACCGAAGAGCACACCGACGCGCCCCAGTCCGTGCCCGCGGCGCGGCGCCGCGGCCAGGGCCGGATCGCCCTGGCGGTCAGTGCCTTCGGTGAACTGCTCATCACGGCGGGCCTGGTGCTCGGCCTGTTCGTCGTCTACTCGCTGTGGTGGACGAACGTCGTCGCCGACCGCACGGCGCACCGGCAGGGCGACAAGGTCCGCGACGGCTGGGCCGCCGAGCAGGACACCGGTCCGGGCGCCCTGGACACCAGGAAAGGCATCGGCTTCCTGCACGTTCCGTCGATGAGGAACGGCGAGGTCCTGGTCGAGAAGGGCACCTCCTCGAAGGTCCTCAACGACGGCGTCGCCGGCTACTACGTCGACCCGGTCAAGGCCACGCTGCCCACGACGGGCAAGGCGGGCAACTTCACCCTCGCCGCCCACCGGGACGGCCACGGCGCGAAGTTCCACAACATCGACAAGGTCGGGGAAGGCGATCCGATCGTCTTCGAGACCAAGGACAAGTGGTACGTCTACAAGGTCTACGCCGTGCTCCCCGAGACCTCGAAGTACAACGTCGAGGTCCTCGGTCCGGTCCCCAAGGAGTCGGGGAAGAAGAAGGCCGGCCACTACATCACGTTGACGACCTGCACGCCGGTCTACACGAGCCGCTACCGGTACGTGGTGTGGGGCGAGCTGGTCCGGGTCGACAAGGTCGACAGCAGGCGGACGCCCCCGAAGGAGCTGCGCTGACCGCGCTGCGGACGACATGACCGAGGACGACATGACCGAGCCCCGGTGCCCTGAGAAGGGCGCCGGGGCTCGGTCGTAGGACCCGTGGGACCGGAGGATCAGTCCCTCGTGTGCGGTCCCGTGCCGGTGGGGCCGCCGAAGAAGCCGCCGCCGTTGCCGCCGTTGCCACCCTGGTCCACGGCGACCAGGTTGACCGTCGTGCCAGGGGCGACCGTGTTGCCCTGGCCCGGGTCGGAGCTGAAGACGATCGCGTTCTCGTTCTGGGAGCCGGTGATGGTGCCGACCTGGAGACCCGCCTGCCGGATCATCTGCTGGGCGTCCTTCAGCTTCTGGCCCTGGACGTTCGGGACCTGGACCTGCTGCTTCGCCTTGCCGATCTGGATCTGGACCGTGGAGCCCTTGTCGGCCTGCTCGCCCCGCTGCGGCGTGGTCGCGATGACCTTGCCGACCAGGTTCGGGTCGTCGGTCTCGACCTCGGTGCAGTTGCCGACCAGGTTGTTGGCCTGCATCTGCGCCTTGGCCGCGTCACAGCCCTGGTTGGAGACGTCGGGGACGGTGGACTTCTGCTGGGCCTTGGCGATCGTCAGCGTGATCGTGGAGCCCTTCTCGACCTCCTTGCCGAGCTCCGGATCCTGCTCCAGGACGGTGCCCGCTTCCTCGGAGGACTCCTTCTCCTTCGTCTTGACCGTGAACTGGTACTTGTCCCCTTCGAGGGTGTCCTTGGCCTCGTCCAGCTTCTGGCCGACGACGCTCGGCACGGCCACCTTCGGCGCTCCGGTCGACACGACCAGGTTGACGGTGGAGTTCTTCTGGACCTCCGTCTTGGCCTGCGGGTCCTGGTCGCAGACGTTGCCCTTGGGCTGCTCCTCGCAGGGCTTCTTGGTGACCGTTCCGAGTTCGAGGTCGCTGTTGGTCAGCAGATTCCTGGCGTCGGCCACGGACGCGCCCACGAGGTTGGGCACGGCCACCTGGTCGCTGCCCGCGCCGCCCCCGCCGAACGCCCACTTCCCGATCAGGATGGCGCCCACGAGGACCAGGACGGCCGCGACCACCAGGAGGATCGTCGAGGTGTTCGACTTCTTCTGGCGGCGCCGGTCGGGACGGTCGTCGTAACCGAAGCCGCCGTTGTCCGGGTTCATGGGCGGCAGCATGCTCGTGGCGCCGGCGTCCGCGCGCAGGGCGGTCGTCGCCTGGTCGTCGGGGTAGCCGCCGTAGCCGACCGAGCCCATCGCCGCGGTGGCCCCCACGGGCTGGCCGTCGAGGCAGGCCTCGATGTCGGCGCGCATCTCGTCGGCGGACTGGTAGCGGTAGTTCGGGTCCTTGACCAGCGCCTTGAGGACGATCGCGTCCATCTCCGGCGTGATCTCGGGGTCGTAGACGCTCGGCGACTGCGGCTCCTCCCGGACGTGCTGGTAGGCGACCGCGACCGGGGAGTCGCCCACGAAGGGCGGCCGGACCGTCAACAGCTCGTACAGCAGGCAACCCGTCGAGTACAGGTCCGAGCGGGCGTCGACCTGCTCGCCCTTGGCCTGCTCCGGCGACAGGTACTGGGCCGTGCCGATGACCGCCGCCGTCTGCGTCATGGTCATGCCGGAGTCGCCCATGGCGCGGGCGATGCCGAAGTCCATCACCTTGACCTGGCCGTTGCGCGTCAGCATGACGTTCGCCGGCTTGATGTCACGGTGCACGATGCCGCTGCGGTGCGCGTACTCCAGGCCCTGGAGGATGCCGATGGTCATCTCCAGCGTGCGCTCCGGCAGCAGCTTGCGGCCGCTGTGCAGAAGCTCGCGGAGCGTCGAGCCGTCGACGTACTCCATGACGATGTACGGGATCGAGACCCCGTCGATGTAGTCCTCGCCCGTGTCGTAGACCGCGACGATCGCGGGATGGTTGAGCGAGGCGGCCGACTGGGCCTCCCGGCGGAACCGAGCCTGGAACGACGGGTCGCGTGCGAGGTCAGCTCGCAGCGTCTTCACCGCCACCGTGCGACCGAGCCGGGTGTCATGCGCGAGGTAGACCTCCGCCATGCCACCACGACCGAGCACATGGCTCAGCTCGTACCGGCCGCCGAGGCGACGCGGCTCTTCCATAGCTACCTACCAGCCCTCTCCGTCGGTCCCGACCCGCACGAACGTGCGGGCGGAGGCTGTCGTCCGGGCATACCGTACCCGGATCGGTCTGTGTGACCTGGCCAAGCCCGTCACCCGATACAGGACCGGTATCGCAACGTGCACCGATGTGAAGGGGACGTGAGCGGGGTCACTTCTTGCTGTCGATGACTGCCTTCATCACGTCCCTTGCGATCGGACCGGCGAGACCGCCACCGGTGATGTCGCCGCGGTTGGCGGAACCGTCCTCGACGACGACGGCGACAGCCACCGGAGCACTGCCGTCCGACAGCTTGGCGTACGAGATGAACCAGGCGTACGGCTTCTCACTGTTGTTGAGGCCGTGCTGGGCGGTACCGGTCTTGCCGCCCACGGTGACGCCGTTGATCTTCGCCTTGCCGCCGGTGCCCTGGGGGTTGTTGACGACCGTCTCCATCATCTGCTGGAGCTTCTGCGCGGTCTCGGAGGAGACGGCCTGGGACAGCTCCTTGGGCTCGTGCGTCTCGATGACGTCGAGGTTGGAGGCGCGCAGCTGGTCGACCATGTACGGCTGCATCAGCTTGCCGTCGTTGGCGACCGCCGAGGCGATCATGGCCATCTGGAGCGGCGTGGCGCGGTTGGAGCCCTGGCCGATGCCGTCCAGCGCGTTCTGCGGTGCGTTGTCCTTGGGGTAGATGCTTTCGGCGGCGCGCACCGGGGTGTCGAGCTCGGCGTTGTTGAAGCCGAACTTCTCGGCCTGCTCGATCATCTTCTCGTTGCCGACGTTGTCGGCCATCTTCGCGAAGACGGTGTTGCAGGAGACCATGAGCGCGTAGCGCAGGTTGGCGTCCTTGCAGGCGCCGTGCTCGTTGGTGAGCTTCGTGGAGCTCTGCGGCAGCGGGAACGGGTCCGGCGTCTTGGTGGCGTCGTCGATGCCCGCGACCTCGCCGTTCTCCAGCGCCGCGGCGGCGGTGACCACCTTGAAGGTCGAGCCGGGCGGGTACGTCTCGCGCAGCGCCCGGTTGAGCATCGGGTCGTCCTTGTTGTTCTTCTTGAGGACCTTGTTCCAGGCCTTCGCGTCGTCGTCCGAGGTGCCGGCGAAGGTCGACGGGTCGTACGACGGCGTGGAGACCAGTGCCAGGATCTTGCCGGTGGACGGCTCGATCGCGGCGACGGCGCCCTTCTTGTTGCCCAGGCCCTGGAAGGCCGCCTTCTGCGCGGCGGCGTTGAGGGTGGTGACGACGTTGCCACCCTCCTTCTTCTTGCCCGTGATCATGTCGAGGGTGTTGCGGAAGAAGAGCCGGTCGTCGTTGCCGGTGAGGATGCCGTCCTCGAGTTTCTCCAGCTGGTTGGCGCCGAACGCCTGCGAGGAGAACCCGGTGACCGGCGCCCACATGGCGCCGTCCTTCCAGGTGCGCTTGTACTTGAAGTCGGTGTCGTTCGACTCCACGGAGCCGGTGATGGCCTTGCCGTCGACGATGATGTCGCCGCGCGGGGAGGCGTAGCGGGTGATGTTGACGCGGCGGTTGTCCGTGTCGGAGGCCAGGGTGTCGGCCTTCACGTACTGGAGCCAGTTGTCCCGCAGCAGCAGCGTGAGGACCAGCAGGCCGCAGAAGATCGCGATCCGGCGCAGGGGCTTGTTCACGGGCGGACCACCTGGGTCATCTCGGCGTCGGGGTTGGATGCGGGGGCCGGGGCCGGGCGGCGCGCCGTGTCGCTGATGCGGATCAGGATGCCGATCAGGGCCCAGTTGGCGATCACGGAGGAACCGCCGTACGCCAGGAACGGCATCGTCATACCGGTCAGCGGGATGAGGCCCATGACGCCGCCGGAGACGACGAACACCTGGAGGGCGAAGGCGCCGGAGAGGCCGATGGCGAGCAGCTTGCCGAAGGGGTCGCGGGCGGCGAGAGCGGTGCGCACGCCGCGCTCCACGATCAGCCCGTAGATCAGCAGGAGCGCCATGATGCCGGCCAGGCCCAGCTCCTCGCCGAAGGTGGCGAGGATGAAGTCGGAGTTGGCGGCGAACCGGATGAGCTCGGAGTGGCCCTGGCCGAGGCCGGTGCCGAGGGTGCCGCCGGAGCCGAACGCCCACAGCGCCTGCATCGCCTGCTCGGAGTGGCCACCGACGCCCTTACGGCTGAGGGCGTACTCCTTCATCGGGTCGAGCCAGGCCTGGACACGCTGCTGGACGTGCGGCTCGAAGCTCGCCACGCCGACCGCGCCGCCCGCGGACATCAGCAGACCGAAGACGATCCAGCTGGTCCGCTCGGTGGCGACGTACAGCATGATGACGAACATTCCGAAGAACAGCAGCGACGTACCGAGGTCGGTCTCGAAGACCAGGATCAGGATCGAGATGAACCAGACGACCAGGATCGGGCCGAGGTCGCGCCCACGGGGTAGGTACAGGCCCATGAAGCGGCGGCTGGCGAGGGCAAGCGCGTCCCGCTTCACCATCAGATAGCCGGCGAAGAACACCGCGAGGACGATCTTGGCGAACTCACCGGGCTGGATGGAGAAGCCGGCGACGGAGATCCAGATCTTGGCGCCGTAGATGTTCTGGCCGAGGCCCGGCACCAGCGGCAGCAGCAGCAGGAAGAGCGCGCCGACCATGGAGATGTAGGTGTAGCGCTGCAGGGCGCGGTGGTCCTTGAGGAAGATCAGCACGACGATGAACAGCGCGATGCCCATCGCGGTGTACATCAGCTGGCGTGGTGCCGCGGTGCCCGCCTGCTTGATCGACTGAAGCAGCTTGGACTGGTCGAGCCGCCAGATCACGACGAGCCCGAGCCCGTTCAGCAGCGTGGCCAGCGGCAGCAGCAGCGGGTCCGCGTACGGCGCGAACTTCCGTACGACGAGATGGGCGACGCCGGCCAGCAGGCCGAGGCCCAGGCCGTAGCTCAGCAGGCCGGACGGCACCTGGTCGTTGATGGCCAGGCCCACGTTGGCGTAGGCGAACACCGGGATGACGACGGCGAACACCAGCAGCGCGAGCTCGGTGTTGCGCCGGCTCGGGGTGCCGATCGAGCCGATCGTGGACGTGTGGTGCGTCGACGGGTTGGTAGTACTGCTCATCGTGTGACGGGGCCTCTCACGGCTTGCCTACTGCTTACCGCACAGCGAGACGACCTTCTGCTCCTCCTCCGAGAGGCTGGGGCCGGGGCTGGGAGTGGCGGTCGCGGACGGGGACGGAGTCGTGGACGGGGACTTGCCCGACGCCGATGGGTTCGGCGACGGCGAAGCCTTGGACGTGAAGGAGGTGCGGGTGGTTCCCGTGGTGCCTCCGGCCTCGCCCTCGCCCGTCTTGGAGTTCTTCTCGCTGTCGGCGGTACGGCGCTCGGCTTCCTTCTTGCACGCGGAGGCCTGTACCGACAGTTCGTCGATCTTCTTCTGGGCGGTGCTCAGGTTGCCCTCGGCGATCGTGGCCTCGACCAGCTTCTGCTGGTAGGGCGGCAGGTACTTGAGTTCGATGTCGGGGTGGTCCTTCTCGACCTTCGACAGCGAGACCCATGCCAGGTCCTGGCTGATGCCGCGGTACAGGGCCACGTGCTCGCCCTTGGTACCGACGTAGTACTGAGTCTGAGTCCAGCGGTAGCCGCCGTAGAGGCCGCCGCCGATGACGGCGAGGGCGAGCACGCTGTAGAAGGATCTCTTCAGCCACCGGCGGCCCTTGCGGGGCTTGACGAAGTCGTCGTCGGTGTAGTCGCCGAAGCTGCCCGCCGGGATGTAGCCGGTGGTGTCGCCGGAGCCGGGCGGGCCGAACTCGCCGCCCCCGCCCTGTCCGGGCACCTGACGGCCGAGGCCGGAGGCGCGTCCCGCGGGCGTCTGCATGATGCCGTTGTCGTGCAGCTGGTTCTGGTTCTCGGCGACCGCGCCGACCACCACCGGGGTGTCGGACAGCTGCCCGGCGAGGGTGTCGCCGGTGTCCAGGTCGAGCACGTCGGCGACGATCACGGTGATGTTGTCGGGGCCGCCGCCGCGCAGCGCGAACTGGATCAGCTCCTGCACGGTCTCCTGCGGGCCCTGGTAGCTGGCGAGGGTCTCCTCCATCGTCTGGTGGGAGACGACGCCGGACAGGCCGTCGGAGCAGATCAGATAACGGTCGCCGGCCCGGACCTCGCGGATCGACAGGTCGGGCTCGACGTGCTCGCCGCTGCCGAGCGCACGCATGAGGAGCGACCGCTGCGGGTGCGTGGTCGCCTCTTCCTCGGTGATGCGTCCCTCGTCGACGAGGCGCTGCACCCAGGTGTGGTCCTGGGTGATCTGGGTGAGGACGCCGTCGCGCAGGAGGTACGCGCGCGAGTCGCCGACGTGCACCAGACCGAGCCGCTGGCCCGTCCACAGCAGGGCGGTGAGCGTGGTGCCCATGCCCTCCAGCTGGGGGTCCTCCTCGACCATGGCGCGCAGCTGGTCGTTGGCCCGCTGGACGGCGGTGCCGAGCGAGGTGAGGACGTCGGAGCCGGGAATGTCCTCGTCGAGGGCGACGATGGTCGAGATGGCCTCGGAGGAGGCGACCTCGCCGGCCGCGGCGCCGCCCATTCCGTCGGCGATGGCGAGCAGGCGCGGCCCGGCGTAACCGGAGTCCTCGTTGCCCTCCCGGATCATGCCTTTGTGCGATCCGGCGGCGAAGCGCAGTGACAGACTCATGCGCACCTCGCCCGTCGGCTCCGGGTACATCCGCACGGTGCCCACCCTCCGGTCGGGAGCGCGCCGGGGTCCGGGGTGTGGACCGCCACCGCGTGCTCGCTCCGCTCGCGCCTATTCATGATGGAGTACTACTTCCGCAGCTCGATGACGGTCTTGCCGATGCGGATCGGCGCACCCGGCGCAATCGGCGTGGGGGTCGTCAGCCGGCTCCGGTCGAGGTACGTGCCGTTGGTCGAGCCCAGGTCCTCGACGATCCACTGGCCGTCCCGGTCCGGGTAGATCCTGGCATGGCGGCTGGAGGCGTAGTCGTCGTCCAGCACGATGGTGCTGTCGTGCGCCCGGCCCAGGGTGATGGTCTGGCCCTGCAACGCGACGGTGGTGCCAGTGAGAGTGCCTTCCGTCACGATCAGTTTGGTGGGGGCGTTACGGCGCTGGCGGCCACCGGCGGCCTGCTGGCGCTGCTGCGGAGGCGCCGCCGCCTGCCGGGCGGCCTGCTGCTGAGGCCGGGCGGCTTCGCGGCGCGCCCCGCGCTGCGTGACACGCGTACCGAACAGATCGCTGCGGATGACCTGCACGGCCACGATCACGAACAGCCACAGTACGGCCAGGAAACCCAGCCGCATGACCGTGAGGGTCAGCTCTGACATTGCCCCCGCTTCACCCTTCGGCTTGCCGGTAAATGATGGTGCTGCTGCCCACGACGATCCGCGAGCCGTCGCGGAGCGTAGCGCGGGTGGTGTGCTGTCCGTCCACCACGATGCCGTTGGTGGACCCGAGATCCTGGATCGTCGAGGGCGTTCCGGTCCGGATCTCACAGTGCCGGCGGGAGACGCCGGGGTCGTCGATCCGCACGTCGGCCTCGGTGCTGCGGCCCAGCACCAGGGTCGGGCGGGAGATCTGATGGCGCGCGCCGTTGATCTCGATCCAGTAACGGGTGCGCGCGCCCTGCGCCGGGCCGCCCGGGGCGGCGCCGGGGCGCTGGCCTGCGGGCTGCGCCGGCTGCGGATAGCCGTAGCCGGCGGGCCGGGGGCCGGCGCCGGGTGGCGGCGCGGACGGCATGGGGGGTGCGGCGGCCGCGCCGGGCTGCGGGTAGCCGTAGCCGCCCGGACGCCGGTCGCTCGCGGCCGACTGGTCGGGGGCCTGCTGCGCGCCGGTGGAGGCGAGCGTGCGGCTGCGGACCCGGTAGAGACCGGTGTCCAGGTCCTCGGCCTTCTCCAGGTTGACCTTGATGGGTCCCATGAAGGTGTAGCGCTGCTGCTTGGCGTAGTCGCGCACCATCCCGGCGAGCTCGTCGCCGAGCTGGCCGGAGTAGGGGCTGAGGCGCTCGAAGTCGGGCGTGCTCAGCTCCACGATGAAGTCGTTGGGGACGACCGTGCGGTCGCGGTTCCAGATCGTGGCGTTGTTGTCGCACTCGCGCTGGAGCGCGCCGGCGATCTCCACGGGCTGGACCTCGGACTTGAAGACCTTGGCGAAGGTGCCGTTGACCAGACCTTCGAGACGCTGCTCGAACTTCTTCAGGACTCCCATGGGGCACCTCCTCCGTCGTTACCGCTGTCTCGGTGTCTTGCCCGGTGCTGCTCGTACCGCTCGCGTTGCTCGTACTGCTTACTGATCGTATCCACGCGCCGCTCGATCGGCTGGTTCCCCCTGTCGGCTCGGTCGACCGTTGTCGACGCCTGCGAGCTTCCCTGCGGAACTTCCCTTCGAACTCCTCTTGCCCAGGATCGTAGAGGGGGCCGAAGACCAGTGTCCCGCACCCGGCTGTGGACCCCGACCTGCTCCTGGGGAGATGGGCCTGACCGGTACGAGGTTGATACGTGAACATGTACGTGTCGAGACGTGGGCGGGGCCGTTTCGGGCGGGCATCCGTCCTGGACCGGTCCGGGCACCGGTCGGGCGGGAGCCTCGCTGCTCAGCGCCTGCCCAGGGAAAAGGGATGTGAACGCACCCCCGACCGCGTGCTAATGTTCTGCGTGTCGGAAGGCGCCGCACCGCAAGGGAAACGGGGCCTGAGGACACACCCAATGCGCGGGTGGCGGAATAGGCAGACGCGCTGGATTCAGGTTCCAGTGCCCGCAAGGGCGTGGGGGTTCAACTCCCCCCTCGCGCACCAGACGAAACGGTCGGTACCGGTCACGGTACCGACCGTTTCGCTTTGCCCCGGTGCGGAGCGCTCGGTGGGCGGCCGCCGGGCGGCAGAGGCGCGCCCCGATCGGGCCGCTGGGTGTGAGCCATTTCTCATCGGTCGGCCGGGCGCGCTCACGGAGGCGGCCCGCTCCGCGCGGCCGTCCGCCGAGGGGCGTCCGCGGGTGGTTGTCCACAGCGTGGTGACTGATCCCGGGCGAGTTGTCCACAGGGTGTGACGCGTTTCGGCCACCGGCGGTACGGTCAGGACGCATTGATGTTCGTCGAGGTTCGTACACGGGGGAGGCGGTCGTCATGGCCGAGGTCGGCACGGGAGTCGCGGAGCCGAGGGAGTCGGCGCGGCCGGCCGCGGCCCGGCGGCTGCCCGGCGTGCGGGGCTTCGCCGAGTGGCCCGTCGAGGGCTCGCCCAAGGAGGAGGGGAAGGCGCTGCGGCGCCGGGTGCCGCGCGCGTCCCACGCCGAGCTCGACATCGACGCCTCCCGGCCCGACGCGGTCGCCGCGGTGGAGGAGTCCAACCAGGGCCGCATCAAGGAGCTCACGCCGATAAGGGTGGGCAGGATGGCGGCCACCCCCTTCGCGTTCCTGCGGGGTTCGGCGGGCCTCATGGCGTACGACCTGGCCCGCACGCCGATGACCCGGATCCGGGCCCAGATCTGCGGAGACGCGCACGCGGCCAACTTCGGTCTGTACGGCGACGCCCGCGGCGGCCTGGTCATCGACCTCAACGACTTCGACGAGACCGTGCACGGCCCCTGGGAGTGGGACCTCAAGCGGCTCGCCGCCTCGCTCGTGCTCGCGGGCCGGGAGGCCGGCGCCGACGAGGACACCTGCCTCAAGGCGGCCCGGGACACGGTGGGCGCCTACCGCCGCACCATGCGGCTGCTGGCCCGGCTGCCGGTGCTGGACGCGTGGAACGCCATCGCGGACGAGGAACTGGTCTCCCACACCGACGCCCACGACCTGCTCGGCACGCTGGAGCGGGTCTCCGAGAAGGCGCGGGCCAACACCAGCGGGCGCTTCGCGGCGAGGTCGACCACGCCGACCGAGGGCGGCGGCCGCCGCTTCGTCGACGCTCCGCCGGTGTTGCGGGGTGTCCCGGACGGCGAGGCCGAGTCGGTCGCCTCGGCCCTGGAGCACTATCTGGACACGCTCTCCGAGGACCGCCTGCCGCTGCTGGCCCGGCACTCGGTGCACGACGTCGCCTTCCGCATAGTCGGCACGGGCAGTGTGGGCACCCGCTCGTACGTGGTGCTGCTCCTGGACCACCGTGGCGAGCCCCTGGTCCTCCAGGTGAAGGAGGCGCGGGCGTCGGCGCTGGTCCCGCACCTGGTGAGCGCCGGGTTCGAGGTGCCGCCGGTCGAACACGAGGGCCGCCGGGTCGTGCGCGGCCAGAAGCGCATGCAGGTCGTCAGCGACATCCTGCTGGGCTGGACCTCGGTCGACGGCCGGCCTTTCCAGGTCCGGCAGTTCCGCAACCGCAAGGGCAGCGTCGACCCGGCCGCGCTCGCCGCCGACCAGGTCGACGACTACGGCCGGATGACCGGCGCACTGCTGGCCCGCGCCCACTCGCACAGTGCCGACCCGCGCCTGATCGCGGGCTACTGCGGCAAGAACGAGGAGCTGGACGAGGCGATCGGTGCGTTCGCCGTCGCCTACGCCGACCGCACGGAGGCGGACCACGCCGAACTGGCGGCGGCGGTGAGGTCGGGGCGGATCCCGGCGGAGACCGGTGTGTGAGGGGACAGCCGTACGACGCGGGTGTCGGACAGGCCGAGGGGTAGGTCGGCGGGCTGACCGGGGTCATTGATCCGCGGCCCGGTGGACGCGCCTGCGGCCCGGGGGCCTGACGCCCCGGCGCGCTGCTCGCGGCCCGCCGGGACCCCTGTGCTCGCAGGGTGTCCGCCCGCCGTCCCGCGTTCCTGGAGCCGCACCGGCCCGGCGGTGGCCTACGCTGTTCGGGTGACGACCCCGGAAGCTGAGCAGGCGCGACCCGAGGAGCGGCTGGAGCGGGCCGTGCGGGCCGCCGAGCAGGCGCTGATCGAGTACGAGATCGCGGTGGAGACCTTCCGTGTGGAGGTCGAGAACTTCTCGCGGCTCCACCACCAGAAACTCGGCCCGATGTATACCCGGCTCGACGAGCTGGAGGCGGAGATCGCGGAGGCCACGGCCGCCCGGACCGGCGATCCGCAGGACGTGCGCAGGGCGCAGGAGGCACGCGCCCGGGTGATGCCGATGCCGGGGGTCGAGGAGCTGTTCCACGGCTGGATGGACGGCGATGGTCTGTTCCCGGAGGCCGTGGCGATGCTCACGGACCAGCCGGTGCGGCCCCCGCAGCGGGTGCGCCCCAGCGACGAGGTCCGCAAGCTCTACCGCGAGCTGGCCCGCAAGGCGCACCCCGACCTGGCGCAGGCGGAGGACGAGCGGCAGCGGCGCGAGGAGTTCATCACCCGGGTCAACGCCGCCTACGCCCGCGGTGACGAGGGCCTGCTGCGGGAGTTGGCCGAGGAGTGGGCGGCCGGTCCCGCGCCCGCCGAGCGGGCCCCCAGCCCCAGCGAGGAGCTCTACGCCCGCCTCGAGTGGCTGGCCGAGCGCAAGGAGATGCTCGCGCATCTCGCGCGGGAGCTGGAGGAGAGCGCGATCGGCGAGATGCTCCGCCTCGCGCCGGACGACCCCGACGCCCTCCTGGAGGAGATCGCGGAGAAGCTCCTGGCCGACGTCGCCACGCGCGAGGCGGAGCTGGCCGCGCTGCAGGGATAGCCCCGGCTTCGTCGCGGGGGACTTCGGGTAGCGTCGGAGGCATGAGTTTCGGAGCTGGTGTGCCCACGGTCGAGGTCATGGACCTCAAGGACGGCGACTTCCTGCTGGACGTCCGCGAGGACGACGAGTGGCAGGCCGGCCACGCCGACGGGGCATTGCACATCCCCATGAGCGAGTTCGTGGCGCGCTACGGCGAACTGACCGAGGCCGCGCCGCAGGACGGCCGCGTCCATGTGATCTGCCGTTCCGGCGGGCGTTCGGCGCAGGTCACGATGTACCTGGTCCAGCAGGGTATCGACGCCGTGAACATCGACGGCGGCATGCAGGTGTGGGCGGCCGCGGGCCGGTCCGTCGTGACGGACGAGGGCCGACCCGGACACGTCGTCTAGGCGTGTCCCGAAAGTAGCGTCGTCGCCCGGAGGGCGGGGCCCGCGGCGTCCGGTGCGGTGCGTCGCGAGGCGGAGGGTCGTCCGCGCACCGGGCGTACGCGGACGACCCGACAACGCGGCGAGGCGCCGTGCCAGGCGTCGCGGGCCGGACGGGACTTTCGAAACACGCCCTGGCGGTCGGGGGCTCACCGGGGCAGTCGTCGGGGGCAGCGGTCAGGGGGCTCAGCCGAGCGGGTGGGCGGCCAGCAGGTCGCCCAGGGCCTCCTCGTGGGCTGCGGCGGGACCGAGTGAGAGCTCCAGGTGCTTGGCCCAGGCGTGGTAGCGGTGCAGCGGGTAGTCGACGTCGGCGCCGAAGCCGCCGTGCAGGTGCTGTGCTGTCTGCACGATCCGTCGTACGCCCTCTGCGGCCCAGATCTTGGCGACGGCGACGTCACCGGACGCGGGCAGCGCGCCCCGGGTCCCGGAGGCGATCCGCCAGGCGGCCTGCCACAGTGTGACCTCCATCGCACGCAGGTCGATGTAGCGGTCGGCGGCCTGCACGGCGACGGCCTGGAAGGTGGCCACGGGGAAGCCGAACTGTTCCCGTTCGCCGGTGTACTCGCTGGTCATCCGCAGTACGTTCTCGCCCAGTCCGAGCGCGAGCGCACAGGTCCCCGTGGTCAGCAGCAGGCGCAGCCACTCCCAGGCGCCGTCGGCGTCGATGACGTCGCGGGCCGCGACGCGTGCGGACTCCAGCCGTAGCTCGGCGAGCCGCTCGCCGGTGGTGGAGACCTGCTCGGCGAACACGACCGACGCGTGGCCGCGGGGAATCAGGGCGAGGACGGTGCGGTCGGCCCCGGCCGGTGTGGACAGGTGGGCGGGGACGGGGGCGGGTTCCGCCGTGTGGTCCACGGGTACGGGGGCGACCGGATAGTCGGCGGGGACGTGCGCGGGGACGAGCGTGTAGTCCGCGGTGTGCGCCCACGGCACCGCCGTCTGCACCCCGTCGAGGATCCACGCGTCACCGTCACGGCGGGCGGTCACGGCGAGTTCGGCCGGATCGTGACCTGTGCGGCCATGGGCGGCGACGGTCAGGACGACCTCGCCCCGCCCGGCCGCGCTGAGCAGGCCGGCCCTCCATTCCCGCCCGCCGTAGGCCTGCACGGCGGCCGCGGCCGCGCAGCTCTCCAGCAGGGGCACCCGGGCCAGTACCTTCGCCGACTCGCGCAACACCAGGCACAGCGCGACGGCGTCCAGTCCGGCCCCGCCGTACTCGGCGTCGAGCAGCAGGCTCAGCAGGTCCGCGTCGGCGAGCCTGGCCCACAGCGCCCGGTCGAAGTCGTCGGCGACGGCGGCGCCCCGGGTGAGGGCGGGGCTGGGCACCCCGTCGGGCGCGACCCCGGCGAACACCCCCCGTGCCGCCTCGGCCGCCGCCTGCTGCTCCTCGGTGAAGGTGAAGTCCATGGTCCTGTCCTCCCACGTTCCACGCGCACCCCGGCCACGGACCGGCCGACGGCCTGCTCTGACGGAGCGTCAAGATAGAACAGGTTCTAGAAGAAGGGAACGGTTCGCCCGGTGCGGAGCGCGGCGCCGGCCGATCGCCTGAGGCGCGCTCCGCCCTTTCGGCCCGCTCGGCCCGGCTCGGTCCCGCTCCGGCCCGGTCCCGCCCGGTCCGGCCCGATCGCTTGGTCGCCCGGGGTCCGGGCGTGGGGTGGTCGTCGTAAGGTGTCAGCCACTCCGGACACCGGGCGAGCGCCCGGGGGAGGAGCTCGGCGGCGCCCATGGTGAGATGGGACGCCTCCGGCACGGTCCGGCCGGCCGAGGGCCGGGGGCCGAGGGCCGAGGGCCGACGGCGAGCGACCGGCGGCCGGTGGCGGCGGTCGATGGCCGACGGTCGGGGCTGTGCCGGGCGCGCGGGCCTGAGTAACGTTCCCGTGCGACCCCCGTGGGGCGGTGCGCGCGGGCGGTACGGTGCCCCGCGGCCGGGGGCCGGAAGACGGACAGCATCGGGAAACGGGGCGGAATGGACGCGTACGGCGGAACTGACGCGGCCGGCGGGGGCGGGAACGCCCCGGCCGGGCCGGGCACCCCACCTGCGCAGGAGGCCGGGGTGGCCACGCAGGGGGCCGATGAGGCTCGCGCGGCGGGTACCGGACCCGAGCCGGAGACGTCGACCGAACCGGTCGGGCCCGACGTGTCAGGCGACTCTGACATGTCAGGCGAAAAGGATGCTTCGGACGGGCGGGGCGAGCCGGACGCACCGGACACCTCGTCGGGGCAGGGCGGCGTGACGTCCGAGCCCCGTACCGGCGTCGCCGCCCTCTCCCCCCGCTACCAGATCGGCGCCGCCCTCGCGCTCGCCGTCGTCGCGGTCGCCGTCTGCGTGCACATCGGCATGGTGTTCCTGCATGTCGCGCCGTCGAACACGATCACCAAGAAGCACGGCAAGGCGATCGAGGAGTGGATCTACCCCGAGTTCGAGCAGAACTGGAAGCTCTTCGCGCCCAACCCGCTCCAGCAGAACGTCGCGGTCCAGGTTCGCGCCGAGATCGAGACGTCGGACGGCGGGATCCGGACCACCGGTTGGTACGACCTGTCCGCCGAGGACGGCCGGGCCATCGACGGCAACCTGCTCCCCAGCCACGTCGACCAGAACGAGCTGCGCCGCTCGTGGGACTTCTTCGCGGCCACGCACGGCGCCGACAACCGGCCGGTGGGGATGCGCGGCGCTCTCTCCGAGACGTATCTGCGCCACATCGTGGTGCGGCGGCTGGCCGAGGACGGGGCGGCCGGAGCGGGCGACGACCTCGAACGCGTTCAGGTCCGCAGCAGCACCACCAACGTGAGTCCGCCCGAGTGGAGCGGTGAGCAGATCTCGCTGAAGCCGGTGTACCGGGTGCTGCCCTGGTGGACCGTCCCGGCGGCCGAGGCCGAGGGGGCCGCGAAGTGAACCGATTCTCCCTGTCGGTGTCCGGCGGCATCGCCCGCGTCACCGAGTCGGCACTGGGCCCGTACCAGACGGCCGTGATCCGTATCGGCTTCAGCGCGACCTGGCTGCTGTTCCTGTTGCGCGAGTTCCCCCACCGCCAGGAGATGTACGGCCCCGACGGCCCTTGGGACTGGGACCTCGCCCGGCAGCTGACCGGCCTCAACGGCGCCTTCACGACGCTGATGTGGACGGACGGCCAGGTCTGGTTCGAGATCGTCTACGCGCTCGCCCTGCTGTCGAGCGCGCTGCTCCTGCTGGGCTGGCGCACGCGTGCGATGTCCGTGCTCTTCATGGTCGGCGTGCTGTCGTTGCAGAACCGCAGCGTCTTCATGGGGGACGGCGGCGACAACGTCCTGCATCTGATGTCGTTCTACCTGGTGCTCACGCGCTGCGGCCAGGTGTGGTCCCTGGACGAGCGGCGCGCCCGGTCGGCGCGGGAGGCACGCGCGCGGGGCGAGCGGGTGACGGACCGGACCGGCCCGCTGCTGTGGGCGGTTCTCGGGGCTGTGCTGGTCGGGGTGACCGCCGCCGGGCGGCTCGACGGCGATCCGACCGTGCCGGTGCTGCTGTGGGTGGTGTGGCTGGCGTCGGCGCTGTGGTGGGCGGTGGGGCGGCGCACGAAATCCGCCGAGCCCCGGATACTGCTCGACGTCATCGCCAACATCGTGCACAACGGCGCCCTGTTGGTGATCATGACCGAGGCCTGTCTGATCTACGCGACGGCCGGCTGGTACAAGATCCAGGGCTCGCGCTGGCAGGACGGCACCGCGGTCTACTACCCGCTGCACCTGGACTACTTCTCGCCGTGGCCCGCGCTCGCCGACCTGATGTCGGTCAGCGGCACGATCATGATGGTCGTGACGTACGGAACCGTGATCGTGCAGGTCGCCTTCCCGTTCACGCTGTTCAACCGGCGGGTCAAGAACGTCCTGCTGGTCCTGATGATGACCGAGCACGCGGTGATCGCCGTGGTGCTCGGACTGCCGTTCTTCTCGCTGGCGATGATCGCCGCGGACTCGGTCTTCCTGCCGACGACGTTCCTGTGCCTGGTGGGCGGCTGGGCGGCACGCGCGCGGGGACGGCTGTTCCCCCGCCGTGGCCACTTCAGCGTGCCGGGCCAGCGCGACCGGCGCGGTGCCGCGAAGGGCGGGACCGACCAGAACGCAGAGAACGCCGAGAATCTCGAAAGCGGCGTGAACGGCCAGAACGGCCAGAACGGCCAGAACGGCCAGAACGGCCAGAACGGCGAGGACTCCAAGGGCCCGGAGAACCCCGAGCGCGCCCACGTAGGCTTCACGGCATGACCGACCCCGACCCCGTGAGCGCCGGTCCCGATCCCGTGGGTGCCGGGCCCGATCCCATGGGTGTCTGGCGCCGGATCGCCGGCACCGCCGTGCTGCTCGACGGCTTCCACGCCCTCAAGCACGCGGTGCGCTTCGGTGCCGAGGTGCCCGTGGCGGTCACCGCCGACCGGCGGGCGACGCTCGCGCTGGCCGCGGAGCTCGCCCCCGACGTACGGGAGGCGCTGGACGCGCTGCTGACCGAGGTCCCGGAGTCGACGTACGCGTCGCTCGTGCCCCGCCCGCATCCCACCGCCGTGGCCGCCCTGGCCGTACGGCCCTCCCGGGACGCGAACCTGCGGGCGCTGGCCGGTACGCCCCGCCGCGCGCCCGTGGTCGTCCTCGACGATCCGCGCAACCTGGGCAACGCGGGGGCCGTGATCCGGCTGGCCGCCGGTTTCGGGGCCACCGGTGTGGTCACCACCGGCACGCTCGATCCGTGGCATCCCACCGTCGTGCGCGGCGGGGCGGGGCTGCACTTCGCGACCGCCGTGGAGCGGCTGACCGTGGCCGAGCTGCCACCCGGTCCGCTGTTCGCCCTCGACCCGGAGGGCGAGGACATCCGGGGGCTGAAGCTGCCGGACGACGCGGTGCTCGCCTTCGGCTCGGAGCGCAGCGGGCTCTCCGCCGGTCTGCGCGCGCGGGCCGATCACCTGCTGGCGCTGCCGATGCGCCCCCAGGTCTCCAGCTACAACCTCGCGACCAGTGTGGCCATGACGCTGTACCACTGGAGCATCACCGGGGGCGCGAGCGGCGCCCGCTGAGCGGGCGTGCCCTTGTCGGTGCGGGCGGACGAGCCGCCCTTGACGCCGCCGGTCCTGTCCGCGGCGAGCGCGGCCGACCGGTCCCGGGACGAGCCCCGCCGCGGTCGCGACGGGGCTCCGGACGCCGGGGCCCAGGGCCTGTTTCGAACGTTCCGTCCGGCCCTCGACGCCTGGCACGCCCTAGGCGTCCCGGCGTACCTCCACCACCCGGAAGCGGTTCGCGACGAACGCGCCGTCGGTGAGCGCCGCGTTGGCCGCCGGGTTGCCGCCCGAGCCGTGGAAGTCGGAGAAGGCGGCCGTCTGGTTGACGTACACCCCGCCGGTGAGGTTCAGGGAGAGCTGGGCGGCCTCCTCCAGGCAGACCTCCTGGACGGCCTGCTCGACCTCTGCGTCGCTGGTGTAGGCGCCCACCGTCATCGCGCCCTTCTCGCGGATCGTGCGGCGCAGCAGCTCCACCGCGTCCGACGCCGAGTCGACGGCGACGGCGAAGGAGACGGGGCCGAAGCACTCGTTCATGTACGCGGCCTCGTCGTCCGGCTTGGCGCCGTCCAGCTTGACGATCACGGGGGTCCGCACGACCGCTTCGGGGAAGTCCGGGTTGCTGATCTGCCGTGAGGCGAGGGCGACTTCGCCCAGCCTCGCGGCCGCCTCCAGACGGGCCTTGACGTCCGGGTTGACGATGGCGCCGAGCAGGGCGTTGGCGCGCGCGTCGTCACCGAGGAGGCCGTCCACGGACCGGGCGAGGTCGGCGACCACCTCGTCGAAGGTCCGGGGGCCCTCGTCGGTGCGGATGCCGTCGCGGGGGATGAGCAGGTTCTGCGGGGTCGTGCACATCTGGCCGCTGTACAGCGACAGCGAGAAGGCCAGGTTGGAGAGCATCCCCTGGTAGTTGTCGGTGGACTCGACGAGGACCGTGTTGACGCCGGCCTTCTCCGTGTACACCTGCGCCTGGCGGGCGTTGGCCTCCAGCCAGTCGCCGAACGCCGTGGAGCCGGTGTAGTCGATGATCCGGATCTCGGGGCGGGTGGCCAGGGTCTTGGCGATGCCCTCGCCGGGCCGCTCGGCGGCCAGCGCCACCAGGTTCGGGTCGAAGCCCGCCTCGGTGAGCACCTGGCGCGCGACCTGCACGGTGCGCGCGAGCGGCAGCACCGCGCGCGGGTGGGGCTTGACCAGGACCGCGTTGCCGGTGGCCAGGGACGCGAACAGGCCCGGATAGCCGTTCCACGTCGGGAAGGTGTTGCAACCGATCATCAGGGCGATGCCGCGCGGGACGGGCGTGAACTGCTTGGTGAGCGCGAGCGGGTCGCGCTTGCCCTGCGGCTTCGTCCACTCCGCGGTGTCGGGGGTGCGGACCTGCTCCACGTACGCGTACGCCACCGCCTCCAGGCCGCGGTCCTGCGCGTGCGGGCCGCCCGCCTGGAGCGCCATCATGAAGGCCTGGCCGCTGGTGTGCATGACCGCGTGCGCGAACTCGTGCGTCCGGTCGCTGATCCGCTTGAGGATCTCCAGGCAGACCACGGCCCGCAGCTCCGCGCCCGCCTCCCGCCAGGCCCGCTGGCCGGCCTTCATGGCCGGCAGCAGGACGTCCACGTCGGCGTGCGGGTACGTCACGCCCAGCTCGACGCCGTACGGGGAGACCTCGCCGCCCACCCAGTCGTCCGTGCCGGGCTGACCCAGGTCGAGCCGGGTGTTCAGGACGGCGTCGAAGGCGGCCTTGCCCGCCGCCGCGTCCAGGCTGCCGTTCTCGCCGTAGGCCTTGGGATGCTCGGGGTGTGGGGACCAGTACGCGCGCGTGCGGATCGCCTCGAGCGCCTGGTCGAGGGTGGGCCGGTGACGGGCGAGCAACTCGTGGGCGGTCGATTCGGCGGCCATGCGGGACCAACTCCTCGTCTCAAGAACTCTTCGTCGAGCTCATGACCTGGGCAGAAACATGGGCAGGAACAGCCAGTCAGAGTTAGAGTAACCGAACGATCGGTCGGGACAAGGGGGTCCGCCGCATCTGTGGAAAACCCCGTGCGGGAGGATCGCGCACATGACAGCTATCGACCTCAACAGCCCCGTGGCAGTCGTCGGCGCCGGCACCATGGGCCAGGGCATCGCCCAGGTCGCGCTGGTCGCGGGCCACTCCGTACGGCTGTACGACGCCGCCCCCGGACGCGCCCAGGATGCGGCCGAAGCGATCGGTGCCCGCCTCGACCGGCTCGTCGAGAAGGAACGCCTCACCGCCGCCGACCGGGACGCGGCCCGCGCCCGGCTGCACCCCGCACACGAGCTCGCCGAGCTCGCCGACTGCGCGCTGGTCGTCGAGGCCGTCCTGGAGCGGCTGGACGTCAAACAGGAGCTGCTGCGCGACCTGGAGGGCATCGTCGGCGAGGACTGTCTGCTCGCCACCAACACCTCGTCGCTGTCGGTGACCGCCATCGGCGGCGCGCTGCGCAACCCCGGCCGCTTCGTCGGCCTGCACTTCTTCAACCCGGCGCCGCTGCTACCGCTGGTCGAGGTCGTCTCGGGGTTCGCCACCGACGTCACCTCGGCCACGCGCGCGTACGAGACGGCCCGCGCCTGGGGCAAGACGCCGGTCGCGTGCGCGGACACCCCCGGCTTCATCGTCAACCGCATCGCGCGGCCCTTCTACGCCGAGGCTTTCGCGGTCTACGAGGCCCAGGGCGCCGACCCCGCCACCATCGACGCGATCCTGCGCGAGTCGGGCGGCTTCCGGATGGGCGCGTTCGAGCTGACCGACCTGATCGGGCAGGACGTCAACGAGTCCGTCACGCACTCCGTGTGGCAGTCCTTCTTCCAGGACGTGCGCTTCACCCCGTCGCTCGCGCAGCGCCGGCTGGTCGAGTCGGGCCGGCTCGGCCGCAAGACCGGACAGGGCTGGTACGACCACCGGGACGGGGCCGAGCGCGCCGAGCCGCACACCGCGGAGAAGGCGCAGCCGCCCGCGTACGTGGTCGCCGAGGGCGACCTGGGTCCCGCGGCGGAGCTGCTCGCGCTGATCCGGGAAGCGGGCATCCAGGTCCGCGAGGAGGAAGAGGACCACGGCACCCGCCTGGTGCTGCCCGGCGGCGGCCAGCTGGCGCTCGCCGACGGCCAGACCTCCGTGGAGTTCCGGGACGTCGTCTACTTCGATCTCGCCCTCGACTACCGCCGGGCCACCCGCATCGCCCTGTCGGCCTCCCAGGACACCGCCCCGGCGACCCTCGCCGAGGCCACCGGCCTCTTCCAGGCGCTCGGCAAGGACGTCAGCGTCATCGGCGACGTGCCCGGCATGATCGTCGCCCGCACGGTGGCCCGGATCGTCGACCTGGCGCACGACGCCGTGGGCAAGGGCGTGGCCACCGAGGAGGACGTCGACACCGCGATGCGTCTCGGGGTCAACTACCCGCTCGGGCCCTTCGAATGGAGCCGCAGGCTCGGCCGCACCTGGGCGCACTCCCTCCTCGACGACCTGCACCTGCGTGACCCCTGCGGCCGCTACGCGCCGTCCCTCGCGCTCTACCGCCACGCGTACGCCACCGACAAGCGGGAGGGCACCCCATGACCACCGCCAAGCGCGACACGTACACGCCGCAGACGCTGCTGTCCGTCGCGGTCCGGGTCTTCAACGAGCGTGGCTACGACGGCACGTCCATGGAGCACCTGTCCAAGGCGGCCGGCATCTCGAAGTCGTCGATCTACCACCACGTCACCGGCAAGGAGGAACTGCTGCGGCGGGCCGTGAGCCGGGCGCTGGACGAGCTCTTCGGGATCCTCGACGAGGAGCACGCGCGCGTGGGGCGGTCCGTCGAGCGCCTGGAGTACGTCGTACGGCGCATGGTCGAGGTGCTGATAACCGACCTGCCCTACGTGACGCTGCTGCTGCGGGTGCGCGGCAACACCGGCACCGAGCGGTGGGCCCTGGAGCGCCGCCGCGACTTCGACCACCGGGTCGCCGACCTGCTGCGGGCGGCGGCCGCCGACGGTGACGTGCGCGCCGACGTGGAGGTGCGGCTCGCGACCCGGCTGGTCTTCGGGATGATCAACTCGGTCGTGGAGTGGTACCGGCCGGGGGGCGGGGCGACAGCCGAGGCCGATGTGGCCGACGCCGTGGTGCGGCTGGTCTTCGGAGGTCTGCGCCGGGGCGAGTGAGTCACCCCTGAGGCTCCAGGTCCTCCTCCTCGAACACCAGCAGCGTGCGCGTGCTGAGCACCTCGGGGATCGCCTGGAGCCGGGTGAGCACCACTTCGCGCAGCGCTCTGTTGTCGGGCATGTGCACCAGCAGCAGGACGTCGAAGTCGCCGCCCACCAGAGCGATGTGGGAGGCGCCGGGCAGCTGTCGGAGCTGCTCGCGCACGGTGCGCCAGGAGTTCTGCACGATCTTCAACGTGATGTACGCGGACGTGCCCTGGCCTGCGCGTTCGTGGTCCACGCGGGCCCCGAAGCCACGGATGACACCGTCCTCGACGAGGCGGTTGATCCGGGCGTAGGCGTTCGCGCGCGAGACGTGCACCCGCTCGGCGACCGACCGTATCGACGCGCGGCCGTCGGCCTGGAGTATCTGCAGGATGTCCTGATCGATGGCGTCCAGCGGACGAGGGGGTGCCGGGGCGGCGCCGCCGTCGGGACGAGGGGGCGACGGGGCGGTGCCGCCGTCCGGGCGCTCGGCCATTTGTTCAGGTGGCATGTCCCCCCGCCTCTCCCTCATGGACGTACTGCGTACATCTCAGGTTGTGGAGAACCGTTTGTCCACAGCCTGAGGGCGCATGTAGCCAAAATGTGCCGACGACCGAACAATCGGTAGGTGAGACGGGTCACATCCGACCCGGCTCCCGTAGCCACTCCCACGAGGAGGTGCCGTCATGACGGTGATGGAGCAGCGGGACGGGTACCGGCCGACGCCGCCGCCCGCCTGGCAGCCCCGGACCGACCCCGCGCCGCTGCTGCCCGACGCGGAGCCGCACCGCGTGCTCGGCACGCCGGCCGCCGCGAAGGTCGACCCGGAGCTGCTGCGGCGGCTGTACACGCAGGTGGTGCGCGGTCGCCGCTACAACGCGCAGGCCACCGCCCTCACCAAGCAGGGCCGCCTCGCCGTCTACCCCTCCACCACGGGGCAGGAGGCGAGCGAGGTCGCCGCCGCCCTGGTCCTGGAGGAGCGCGACTGGCTCTTCCCCAGCTACCGCGACACGCTCGCCGTCGTCGCCCGGGGCGTGGACCCGGTCCAGGCGCTCACCCTGCTGCGCGGCGACCGGCACACCGGCTACGACCCCTACGAGCACCGCGTCGCGCCCCTGAGCACTCCCCTCGCCACCCAGCTCCCGCACGCCGTCGGCCTCGCGCACGCCGCCCGCCTCAAGGGTGACGACGTGGTCGCGCTCGCCATGGTCGGCGACGGCGGAACCAGCGAGGGCGACTTCCACGAGGCGCTGAACTTCGCCGCCGTCTGGCAGGCCCCGGTCGTCTTCCTCGTCCAGAACAACGGCTTCGCGATCTCCGTCCCGCTCGCCAAGCAGACCGCCGCGCCCTCCCTGGCCCACAAGGCCGTCGGGTACGGGATGCCGGGCCGCCTGGTCGACGGCAACGACGCGGCCGCGGTGCACGAGGTCCTCGGCGACGCCGTACGGCAGGCGCGCGCGGGCGGCGGTCCCACGCTCGTCGAGGCGATCACCTATCGCATCGACGCCCACACCAACGCCGACGACGCGACCCGCTACCGCGGCGCCGACGAGGTCGAGGCCTGGCGGGCGCACGACCCGGTGGAACTGCTGGAGCGTGAGCTGACCGAGCGCGGCCTGCTCGACGAGGACGGCATCCTGGCCGCGCGCGAGGACGCCGAGGCGATGGCCGCCGACCTGCGCGAACGCATGAACCAGGACCCGGTGCTCGACCCCATGGACCTGTTCGCCCACGTGTACGCCGAGCCCACCCCGCAACTGCGCGAGCAGCGCGCCCTGCTGCGCGCCGAGCTGGAGGCCGAGCACGACGACCAGGAAGGCACCCTCCGATGACCACGGTCGCCGTCAAGCCGGCCACCATGGCGCAGGCCCTCAACCGAGCCCTGCGCGACGCCATGACCGCCGACCCCGCGGTGCATGTCATGGGCGAGGACGTCGGCACCCTCGGCGGTGTCTTCCGCGTCACCGACGGGCTCGCGGCGGAGTTCGGCGAGGACCGCTGCACGGACACCCCGCTGGCCGAGGCGGGCATCCTCGGCACCGCCGTCGGCATGGCGATGTACGGGCTGCGTCCGGTCGTCGAGATGCAGTTCGACGCCTTCGCCTATCCGGCGTTCGAGCAGCTCATCAGCCATGTCGCCCGCATGCGGAACCGCACGGGCGGCGCGATGCCGCTGCCGATCACCGTCCGCGTCCCCTACGGCGGCGGCATCGGCGGCGTCGAGCACCACAGCGACTCCTCCGAGGCGTACTACATGGCGACTCCGGGGCTCCATGTCGTCACGCCCGCGACGGTCGCCGACGCCTACGGGCTGCTGCGCGCGTCCATCGCCTCCGACGACCCGGTGATCTTCCTCGAACCCAAGCGTCTGTACTGGTCCAAGGACTCCTGGAGCCCCGACGACCCGCAGACCGTCGAGCCGATCGGCCGCGCGGTGGTGCGGCGCCCGGGCCGCAGCGCCACGCTCATCACCTACGGCCCGTCGGTGCCCGTCTGCCTCGAAGCCGCCGAGGCGGCCCGGGCCGAGGGCTGGGACCTGGAAGTCGTCGACCTGCGGTCCCTGGTGCCGTTCGACGACGAGACGGTCTGCGCCTCGGTGCGCCGGACCGGACGCGCGGTCGTCGTGCACGAGTCGGGCGGGTTCGGCGGCCCCGGCGGGGAGATCGCGGCCCGGGTCACGGAGCGCTGCTTCCACCACCTGGAGGCGCCGGTGCTGCGTGTCGCCGGGTTCGACATCCCGTACCCGGCGCCGATGCTGGAGCGCCACCACCTGCCCGGTGTGGACCGGATCCTGGACGCCGTGGCGCGTCTTCAGTGGGAGGCGGACAACTGATGGCACAGGTGCTGGAGTTCAAGCTTCCCGACCTCGGCGAGGGACTCACCGAGGCGGAGATCGTGCGCTGGCTGGTGCAGGTCGGTGACGTGGTCGCCATCGACCAGCCGGTCGTCGAGGTCGAGACGGCCAAGGCGATGGTCGAGGTGCCCTGCCCCTACGGCGGTGTGGTCACCGCCCGCTTCGGCGAGGAGGGCGCGGAACTGCCTGTCGGGGCGCCGCTGCTGACGGTCGCGGTAGGCGAACCGGCCACCGACGGCGACGACACGGGCTCGGGCTCGGGCAACGTGCTGGTCGGATACGGGACGGGGGCGGCTCCGGCACGACGCCGCAGGGTGCGCCCCTCGACCGGGCCGGTGCCCTCTTCGGGGCCCGCTGCTTCCGGGGGCACGGCCACCTCCGGGCGCCCGGTTTCCGAGCCCGCGGCTCCCAAGCGCGTGAACGTGTCCGCCGTCAACGCATCCGCCGTGAACGCATCCGCCGTGAACACGTCGGCCGCGGTCGGCTCGGCCGCTGTCGCGCCGGCCGGCGCCGTGGCGATCGTCGACGGGCCTGTTCCCGTCATCTCGCCGCTCGTGCGCCGGCTCGCGCGGGAGAACGGGCTGGATCTGCGGAAGCTGACCGGATCCGGCCCCGAGGGGCTGATCCTGCGGGCGGACGTCGAGTACGCGCTGCAAGCCGCCCCCGGGCAGCGACGGCCGGCCGAGTCCGATGCCGAGGCGCGGCACGCGCACGTGGCACCGACCACGGCCCCCGAACCGGCCGTCCCCGCGGCCCTCTCCACCTCCGGCGGCACCCGGATCCCGCTCAAGGGCATCCGTGGCGCCGTCGCCGACAAGCTGTCCCGCAGCCGACGGGAGATCCCGGACGCGACCTGCTGGGTCGACGCCGACGCGACGGAGCTGATGCGGGCACGGACCGCCATGAACGCGGCGGGCGGCCCGAAGATCTCCCTCATCGCGCTGCTGGCCCGCATCTGTGCCGCGGCCCTCGCGCGATTCCCGGAGCTCAACTCCACCGTCGACATGGACGCCAGGGAGATCGTCCGGCTCGACCATGTGCACCTCGGCTTCGCCGCGCAGACCGAACGCGGGCTGGTCGTTCCCGTCGTCCGGGACGCGCACACACGCGACGCGGAGGGACTGACCGCGGAGTTCGCGCGGCTGACCGAGGCGGCCCGGACCGGAACGCTGACCCCCGGGGACCTCACCGGCGGGACGTTCACGCTGAACAACTACGGGGTGTTCGGCGTCGACGGCTCCACGCCGATCGTCAACCACCCCGAGGCGGCCATGCTCGGAGTCGGCCGCATCATCCCCAAGCCCTGGGTGCACGAGGGCGAGTTGGCCGTGCGGCAGGTCGTCCAGCTGTCGCTCACCTTCGACCACCGGGTGTGCGACGGCGGCACGGCGGGCGGTTTCCTCCGGTACGTGGCGGACTGCGTGGAACAGCCGGCGGTACTGCTGCGTTCCCTGTGATCGCGGCGGCGCGCATACTCGGTGCGTGACCGACTACGAGCCCTCCGGCGCCCCGGGCACCCCCGGCGACGGCACGGCGTACGACGCCGTCGTACTCGCCGGCGGTGGCGCCCGGCGGCTCGGCGGCGCGGACAAGCCCGGTGTGCGCGTGGGCGGGCGGGCGCTGCTCGACCGGGTGCTCGGCGCCTGCGCCGACGCCCGGACGACCGTCGTCGTGGCCGCCCCCCGCTCCACCGCCCGGCCCGTGCTGTGGGCGCGCGAGGACCCGCCCGGCGCGGGACCCGTCGCCGCGCTCGACGCCGGGCTCGCACGCACCACGGCGGACCACGTCGTGGTGCTCTCCGCCGACCTGCCGTTCCTCGCGTCGGGGACGGTACGGCGGCTGTTGAGCGCCCTGCGCTCCTGCGGCGCGGACGGCGCGCTGCTCACCGACGCCGACGGCCGCGACCAGCCTCTGGTGGCGGCCTATCGAGCCGGGGCCCTGCGCCACGGCCTGACCGCGCTCACCGACGGCCACGGCGGCCTCGCCGGGCTGCCGCTGCGCCGGCTGACCGCCGGCCTCGAACTCACCCGTGTCCCGGACCCCGTCGCCTCCTTCGACTGCGACACCTGGGACGACATCGCCACCGCCAGGGCACGCATCAGGGAGCATGGGCACGTGTTGGACGAATGGATTTCCGCAGTCAAGGCCGAGTTGGGCATCGACCTCGACGTCGACACCCACCTGCTGCTCGATGTCGCCCGGGACGCCGCCCACGGCGTGGCGCGGCCCGCGGCACCGTTGACCACCTTCCTCGTCGGCTACGCGGCCGCACAGGCCCGGGGCGGACCCGAGGCCGTGGCGGAGGCCGCCCGCAAGGCGGCCGCCCTCGCGCTGCGCTGGGCCCAGGAGGACGCCGCCGAGACCCAGCCCGCCGAGGCTCAGGCCACCGAGGCCACCGAGGGCGCCGAGACCAAGCCCGCCGACCCGGCCACGGGACCCGGGACCCGTCCGGACGCCGGATGAGCGCCGGTGGCACCCGTGCCGGTCGGGGCGCCGGGAGCGGCCAGGCCGCCGAGGACCTCGACGTCGAGGAGGTGCTCGCCCTCGTGAACGAGAACAAGAGCCCCGCCCCGGGCGCCCCGGTCCCCGCCACCGCCCCGAAGGCGGACGAGGAGCGCCACGGCACCTCCCGCGCACCGGACACGCGTCACCCCACCGGCCCTTCGACCCGCCAGCACAAGGCCACCCCCTGGCCCGAGGCGCGCACGATCGCCGAACGCGCCGGCCGGATCCGGGGCCCCGCGGGAGCCGGCCGGAGCGGTACCGGGCCCACCCGCCGCACCCCCGTCTCCGTGTCCCTCGACCAGGCACTCGGCCTCGTCCTGGCCGCCCCGCTCACCGCCCTCACCGACCTTCCCTCCTTCGACACCTCGGCGATGGACGGCTGGGCGGTCGCGGGACCCGGCCCCTGGGACGTACGGGACGAGGGTGTTCTCGCGGGACACGCGGAGCCCAGTTCCCTCGCCGACGGCGAGGCCGTCCGGATCGCCACCGGTGCCCGTGTCCCGTCGGACACGACCGCGGTGCTGCGCAGCGAGCACGGCCGCACGGACGACAAGGCCCGGCTGCACGCCACCCGCGAGATCGCGCACGGACAGGACATCCGTCCGCGCGGCCAGGAGTGCCGCAGCGGTGACCAGCTGCTCCCGGTCGGCACCCTGGTGACCCCGGCCGTGCTCGGACTGGCCTCGGCCGCCGGGTACGACACGCTCACCGCGGTCCCCCGGCCCCGGGTCGTGGTTCTCGTCCTCGGCGACGAACTGCTCACCGAGGGCCTGCCGCGCGACGGTCTGATCCGCGACGCGCTGGGCCCGATGCTGCCCTCCTGGCTGCGTGCCCTGGGTGCCGAGGTGATCGCCGTCCGCCGCCTCGGCGACGACGCGAAGGCCCTGTACAAGGCGGTCACGACGTCCGACGCGGACCTGATCGTCACCACCGGCGGTACCGCCGGGGGACCCGTCGACCATGTCCACCCCACGCTCGGCCGGATCGGCGCCGACCTTCTGGTCGACGGCGTCAAGGTGCGCCCGGGGCACCCCATGCTGCTGGCCCGCACCAAGGAGGACCAGCACCTCGTCGGCCTGCCCGGCAACCCCCTCGCGGCCGTCTCCGGCCTGCTCACCCTCGCCGAGCCCCTGCTGCGCACGCTCGCCGCCCGCCCCGCCCCGGAGCCGTACGTCCTGCCGCTCCAGGAGGAGGTCCCCGGGCATCCGTACGACACCCGGCTCATCCCCGTCGTACTGCGCGGTGACCGCGCCCTGCCGCTGCACTACGACGGACCGGCCATGCTGCGGGGCATCGCCATGGCCGACGCCCTCGCGGTCGTACCGCCGGGCGGTGTGCGGCCGGGTCAGGAGACGGACCTGCTCGACCTGCCGTGGGCGACCGCCGGCATCGGGGTGTGTTTCACGTGAAACATCCCCCGCGCGGTCCCGTCAGGACTCGGCGCCGGGCACGGCCCGGCTCACCGCGATGACCCGGTCCCCCGCGCGCAGGTTCGACAGCCGGGGATCGGTGTAGTCCAGCAGCTGCCCGTCCCGGACGATGGCGACGACCAGGTCCCCGCACTCGCGCGGCGCGTGGCCCACCTCGTCGGCCGCGACCGGGCGCTCGTTGAGGTCCAGGCCGCTGCCGCGGGTCATGAGGTCCTCCAGGGTCCGGGCCGCCGACGGGCTCACCATGGACACCCCCAGGAGCCGGCCCGCGGAGCTGGAACTCGTGATGACGGTGTCCGCTCCGCTCTGCTTGAGCAGGGGCACGTTCTCGTCCTCCCGGGCGGCGGCGACGATCGTGGCGCGCCGGTTCAGCTGCCGTGCGGTGAGGGTGACCAGGGCGGCCGTGTCGTCCCGCTGCGGGGCGACGATCACCCGCGAGGCGTTCTGGGTCTCGGCCTTGAGGAGGGTCTCGGAGCGGGTGGCGTCGCCGGTCACGGAGACCAGTCCGTTGTCGCCCGCCAGCTCCGCTGCCTTGCGCTGGGCGTCCACGACGACGATCCGGTCCTTGGCGATGCCCTGGCCGACCAGTGTCTCCACGGCGTGACGGCCCTTGGTCCCGTACCCGATGACCACCACGTGGTCCCGGATCCGGCCGCGCCACCGGTGGATGCGGACCTGTTGGCGGGTGCGCTCGGTGAGGACTTCGAGGGTGGTTCCGACCAGGATGATCAGGAACACCACGCGCAGGGGCGTGATGACCAGGATGTTGATGAGCCGGGCCCCGTCGCTGACGGGGGTGATGTCGCCGTAGCCGGTGGTGGAGAGCGTGACCGTGGCGTAGTACGCGGCGTCGAGGAGGTCGAGGGAACCATCGGCGCTGTCGCGGTAGCCGTCGTGGTCGGCGTAGACGATCAGCGTGGTGGCGGCCAGCACCAGCAGGGCCAGCGCCAGCCGCCGCAGCACCTGTTGCAGCGGAGGCGTGGCGGTCTGGGTCGGCATGGCGATGGCCCGGCCCGCCTCGGCGTCGTCGCGGGCCTCGGTGCGGGTCCGGTACCAGACGGAGCGCAGCAGGGAGAACCTGCGGGCCTTGTGCGGCGGTTGTCCTTTGTCGTTCATCGCGTGCCCCCTGTGGCGGTGATCCGGACAGTCGGCACCATGGCTGATCCGGACAGTCGGCACCATGGCTGATCCGGACAGTCGGCACCATGGTTGCTGACGCGGGCTTACGCGTCACGAAGCAACACGTCCGCCACGGCACGCTCATCGAAGCACACCAGCATCGGAGGTCCACCTTGCGTGACCACACCGTCGTCGTCGGTTTCGGCACGAAGGGGCGGTCGGCGATCCGGGCCGTCTGTTCTACGGGGCTGAAGAAGGACCAGGTCGTCGTCGTCGACCCCAGCGCGACGATGGTCGACGCGGCGACGGCCGAGGGCTACGAGGGGATCGTCGGCGACGCGACGCGCAGTGAGGTGCTGCGGCGGGCCGAGGTGCAGCGGGCGGGGCGGATCATCATCGCCACCCAGCGCGACGACACGGCCGTCCTCGTGGCGCTCACGGCCCGGCAGCTCAACGGCCGGGCGAAGATCGTGGCCGCGGTGCGCGAGGAGGAGAACGCCCCGCTGCTGCGGCAGTCCGGTGCTGACGAGGTCATCACCAGCGCCGGTGCGGCCGGCCGGCTGCTGGGCCTGTCCGTGCTCAGTCCCGCCGCCGGTCGGGTCATGGAGGACCTGATCCAGCAGGGCGAGGGACTCGACCTGGTCGAACGGCCCGTCACCAAGGCCGAGGTGGGCCGCAGCCCGCGCGAGACCGACGACCTGGTGGTGAGCGTCGTACGGGGGCACCGCAACCTCGGGTACGACGATCCGGCCATCGGCGTCCTGGAGCTGACCGACCGTCTGATCACGATCGTCCGGGTCACGCCGGACGGCACCCGGGAGGCGCCCGGCGGGGCCGGCGTCCCCCCGCTTCCCCCGGCCTGAACCCCGCCCCGCACTCCTTGCCGCGCCGTGCCCGGCCCCGGGGCCAGCCGCCCCGACCCCATTCCTCCGATTCCGGCCTCGCCCCCCGCTCCGATTCCGGCCCCGCTTCCCCTTCCGATTCCAGCCCCGCTCTCTTTCCGATTCCGGCCCCGCTCCCTCTTCCGATTCCGGCCCCGCCCGACTCCGGTGCGCATCGCGGGACGAGGAAGCGGTCGGAGTAGCGTCACTCTCATGCATGCGATCACGATTCCTGAAGCAGGCGGACCCGAGGCGCTGGTGTGGGCCGAGGTCCCCGAGCCGGTACCCGGCGAAGGCGAGGTACTGGTCGAGGTGGTGGCCAGCGCCGTCAACCGCGCCGACATCATGCAACGGCAGGGTTTCTACAACCCGCCGCCGGGGGCGTCGCCCTACCCCGGCCTGGAGTGCTCCGGCCGGGTCGCCGCGATCGGCGCCGGCGTCTCCGGCTGGAACGTCGGCGACGAGGTGTGCGCGCTGCTCGCGGGCGGTGGCTACGCCGAGAAGGTCGTCGTCCCGGCCGGTCAGCTGCTGCCCGTGCCCGAGGGCGTCGATCTCCGGCAGGCCGCGGCGCTGCCCGAGGTGGTCTGCACGGTCTGGTCGAACGTCTTCATGATCGCCCACCTCCGTCCGGGCGAGACGCTGCTCGTGCACGGCGGGTCCAGCGGCATCGGCACCATGGCGATCCAGCTCGCCAAGGCCGTCGGCGCCAGGGTCGCGGTCACCGCGGGCACCAAGGAGAAGCTGGAGAACTGCGCGGAGCTCGGGGCGGACATCCTGATCAACTACCGGGAGCAGGACTTCGTCGCCGAGGTCCGGCAGGCCACGGACGGCGCGGGCGCCGACGTGATCCTCGACAACATGGGCGCCAAGTACCTGGACCGCAACGTCCAGTCCCTCGCCGTCAACGGCCGTCTCGCGATCATCGGTCTGCAGGGCGGCATCAAGGGCGAGCTGGACATCGCCACGCTTCTCACCAAGCGAGCCGCGATCAGCGCGACCTCGCTGCGGGCCCGTCCGCTGTCCGAGAAGACCGCCATCGTGGCGGCCGTCCGCGAACACGTCTGGCCCCTGTTCGGCACCGGCCGCGTACGCCCCGTGGTGGATCGCGAGGTCCCGATGAACGAGGCGGCCGACGCCCACCGGGTCGTGGAGGAGAGTGGCCACATCGGAAAGGTCCTGCTGATCGCCCCCCAGGGCTAGGGCCTTTCGTTCGGATCAGGTCGGTCGTGGCCGACGGAGCTGATGTGGCACCCCGCGACACCGGACTGATCCGAACGACACGCCCCAGCCAGCCGCGTCACCAACCTGTCGGGACAGCACACCTAGCCGCGCCGCAGGCGCAGGCCCAGGAAGGCGAGGCCGAGGCCGAGGCCGATCAGAACCAGTCCGCTGCCCAGGGGCAGGATCTGGAGGACGGGCTCGGCCGCGCCCTGGGGGCGTGCGACGGTCTGGCGTCCGGGCTCGTCGGTGGGCGTGGCGGGCGCCAGACCGTCCTGGCCGGGCGTCCGGGTGGCCTGCCCGGCGTCGGGGCTGTCGGAGGCGCTCCCGCTGTCCTCGTCGGTGCTCTCGCCTTCGTTCGTGCCGTCCGGATACGCCGGATCCTCCTCCGTGCCCTCCCCCTGGACCTGCGCCGCGATGTCCTCCCGTCGCCCGGGCCGCTGCCGCCCCTCCCCCGCCTGGCTGCCGGCCCGGTCGGGTTCGGTGGGGGACGCGGAGGCGGACGCGGAAGCCGAGAGCGACGCGGAAGCCGATGCCGATGTGGAGGCGGAGGCGGAGGCCGACTTGGACGCGGACGCGGTCTTCGACGCCGAGACGGCCGCGTTGGACGCCGAGACGGCCGCGTTGGACGCCGAGTGCGAAGGGGCCGGGGGCGCGGGTGCGGAGGAGCTCGGGGCGGGCGCGGTCCCGTAGGACACGACGGTGGCTCCGTATGCCGGACCGGCCCCGGCGGGGAACCCGCAGGACAGCCCCAGCAGCCCACACGCACTCACCGTGCACAACACGTACCGCCATGGAGTCACGTCGGTGACCCCCTCCCGGTGCCCAGTCGTCAGCTTTCCAAGATCAGGACAATCAGCGTCACACGGGGGAGCGATCCCGGCATTCCGGGTTCCGCCGAGGGAGGGAGATGATGAGCTGTGCGGGTGCGAGAGAATGGCGGCATGGAGATGCCGAGCAACGAAGGGTCGCCGGAGAACGCCCAGAGAATCCTGGTCGTGGGCCAGGACGGCATGGCACTCGGTGGCATGGACGCGGACGACGACTCCCGTGAGATTCCGGTCACGGAGATGGTGGAGCAGCCCGCGAAGGTCATGCGCATCGGCAGCATGATCAAGCAGCTGCTCGAGGAGGTGCGTGCGGCTCCCCTGGACGAGGCGAGCCGGGTCCGGCTCAAGGAGATTCACGCGAGTTCGGTGAAGGAGCTGGAGGACGGTCTCGCTCCGGAGCTGGTGGAGGAGCTGGAGCGGCTCTCCCTGCCGTTCGCGGACGAGGCGACTCCGAGCGACTCGGAACTGCGTATCGCGCAGGCCCAGCTGGTCGGCTGGCTGGAGGGCCTCTTCCACGGCATCCAGACCACGCTGTTCGCCCAGCAGATGGCGGCACGCGCCCAGCTGGAGCAGATGCGCCGCGCCCTCCCGCCGGGCGTGGCCCACGAGGGCGGCATCGAGGACCCCCGCGCGGGCGGCCGCTCGGGCGGGCCGTACCTGTAGGACCCGGGCGGGCCGTACCCGCGCGGGCAGGACCCAGGCAGCGAACACCCAGACCAGAAGGGGCCCGGCGAACATCGCCGGGCCCCTTCCTCATGACGTGCGACCGGCTCAGGGGGACGCCGGGTTCCCCGAGGACACGTTGAGCTGGATCGTGACGTCCTTCGGATCGACGTCCGTGCCGGCCGCCGGGAACTGGTCGATGACCGCGCCCTCGCCGTAGGTGTTCTCGTCGACGGCCTTGGTGTCGATCTGCCAGCCCGCGGCCTGGGCGCAGGCCTTCACCGACCGGATGTACTTGAACCGGAAGTCCGGGAGCCGGATCTTGTCGGGGTCGTCGTACGACTCGCTCGGCTCCGTGCATTCGGTCGTCTCGACCGTCTTCGAGGTGTCCGGGCCGCGATAGCCCTCCGCCTTGCGGCCACTCGTGGCGGAGGACGTGGCGCTCGCGCCGCCGCCGCCCTGTCCGCCGGTGTCGTCGCCACCCCCACCGCCGCCGTTCAGCGAAAGGGCCAGGATCAGGCCGCCCACCGCGACGAGGGAGACGACGATCGAGCCGATGACCACCCGCCGGTTCCCCTTGCCGCCGCCCGGGGACGCAGGGGTTTTGGCCGTGGTCTGCGGAGTGAGGTGATACGGCGGCGGGGTCGACTGTCCGTGCTGCGGGGTGTACGCGGTCGGGCCCGGTGTCCCGTAGCCGCCCGGGTGCCCCTGGTGTGTCTGCTGCGGATAGCCGTAGGCGGGCGAGGGCGGCGTCGGATCGCCGTACGGGCCGCGAGGTGTCGGCTGGTACGGCGTCTGTACCGGGCCCGTCGGTGCCGGCGTCGACTGGTCGATCGGCGGGAAGACCGCGGAGCCGACGCCCGCGCCGCTCGACGTGCGGGCTCCGGGCACGATGCTCGGCGTGGCCGGCTGGAAGGAGGCCGCCACGCGCAGGCACTCGTCCCGCATGGCGACGGCGGTCGGGAAGCGCTCGTTCGGGTTCTTCTTCAGCGAGCGGGCGATCAGCGCGTCCACCGCGGGCGGCAGCGCGCGGTTGACCGACGACGCGGCCACCGGCTGCTCCTGCACATGCGCGTACGCGATCGCCAGCGGCGAGTCCGCCTCGAACGGCAGCCGCCCGGTGACCAGCTGGAACAGCATGATGCCGACCGAGTAGAGGTCGCTGCGCGCGTCCACGCCCCGGCCGAGGGCCTGCTCGGGGGAGAGGTACTGCGGGGTGCCGACGACCATGCCGGTCTGCGTCATGGAGGTGACGCCGGACTGCATGGCGCGGGCGATGCCGAAGTCCATCACCTTGACGACGCCACGCTTGGTCATCATCACGTTGCCCGGCTTGATGTCCCGGTGGACCAGCCCCATCTCGTGGCTGATCTCCAGCGCGGCGAGCACATCAGCGGTGATCTTCAGGGCCTTGTCGGCGGGCATCGCGCCGAGCGCCCGTACGTCGTCGTCGAGGACCGAGCCGAGCGGACGGCCTTCGACGTACTCCATGACGATGTACGGCATCGTCGAGCCGTCGACCTCGTCCTCGCCGGTGTCGAAGACGGAGACGATGTTGGTGTGGGTGAGCTTGGCCACGGCCTGGGCCTCGCGGCGGAAACGCTCGCGGAAGGCCTGTTCCCGGCCCAGCTCGGTGTGCAGGGTCTTGACCGCGACCTGACGGTCGAGCACGGCGTCGTAGGCCAGGTGCACCGAGGCCATACCGCCCTCGCCGAGCAAGTCGCGCAGCTGATAACGGCCGCCGGCGAGGGCCCGCCCCGCATACCGGCCGTACGCCCCGTCCTGACTCATGTCTGCGTGTCCCCCATAGCCTTCACGGCCGTCATGGCCGTCAGGCGCCGTGACCTTCGTTGATCGAATGTCTCACTCCCGGCCAAGTCTGCCCGAGGGCCCTGACACGTCAAGCTCGGTGCCCGATCCGTGACCGTACGCGAAAGAAGCGTCGCGCAAGCGTTACAGGTGCCGTACCGCCGGTACACAGAATTTGCACGACAGGCAGTGCTGCGGCTTCGACGACCGGTCCGCCCGGCACCGGTCGCGGGGGTCGCCCCGGATCGGAGGCTTGCGCGGAGGCTGTAGCGTGGCCGACGGAGACCGTGACAACACCGCGCGCACCGCGGGCAGAAACGACGGCGAGGACTGATGGCACAGCAGCGCGCTCAGGGCCCGTCCGACCCCGAGGCGACTGGCGGCGGAATGTCAGATGCGCCGGAAGCGTGGGGTAACGGCGGGCTAGTCGGAGACGGCCGGTACCGGCTGACCCACAGACTCGGCCGGGGCGGCATGGCCGAGGTGTTCGCAGCCGAGGACGTACGTCTCGGGCGCACCGTCGCGGTCAAGCTGCTGCGCGCCGACCTCGCCGAGGACCCTGTTTCCAAGGCCCGCTTCACGCGCGAGGCCCAGTCGGTGGCCGGCCTGAACCACCACGCGATCGTCGCCGTGTACGACTCAGGCGAGGACGTCGTCGGCGGCCAGTCGGTGCCGTACATCGTGATGGAGCTGGTCGAGGGCCGCACCATCCGCGACCTGCTGCTCAACGCCGAGGCCCCCGGGCCCGAGCAGGCCCTGATCATCGTCTCCGGTGTCCTGGAGGCGCTCGCCTACTCGCACCAGCACGGCATCGTGCACCGTGACATCAAGCCGGCGAACGTCATCATCACCCACAACGGCGCCGTGAAGGTGATGGACTTCGGCATCGCCCGCGCCCTGCACGGGGCGTCGACGACGATGACGCAGACCGGCATGGTCATGGGCACCCCGCAGTACCTCTCCCCCGAGCAGGCCCTCGGCAAGGCGGTGGACTACCGCTCCGACCTGTACGCGACGGGCTGTCTGCTGTACGAACTGCTCGCGCTGCGGCCCCCCTTCACCGGCGAGACCCCGCTGTCGGTGGTGTACCAGCACGTCCAGGACATCCCGACGCCGCCGTCCGAGGCCGCCGCGGTCTCGCCGCCGGAGCTCGACGGGCTCGTCATGCGGTCGCTGGCCAAGGACCCCGACGACCGGTTCCAGACGGCCGAGGAGATGCGCGGCCTGGTCCAGTACGGCCTTCAGATGCTGTACGACCAGGGCAGTCACACCGGCACCTGGAACACCGGCCCCGTGCAGACCCACGACAGTCGGCGCGCCGCGCCGGCCGGGTTCGCGAGCACGACCTCGCTGCCGCACTCCGGCCCCGGCACCACGCAGATCCCGCAGCCGATCCTGCCCACCGGGTACGGCGGCGGTGACGACGGCGGTTTCGAGGGTCACGGCAACCGGGGCAGCGGCCGCGGCAAGCTGTGGATCCTCGCCGTCCTCGCGGTGATCGCCATCGTGGCGGGTGTCGCCCTGGCGCTGAACAACGGCGGTGGCGGCGGTGGCGGCACCGGCACCACCGAGTCGCCGACCACCTCGACGACCGCCACGGACGACCAGCCCAGCGAGAGCCCGAGCGACGAGGCCACCGACGAGACGACGGACACCTCGACGGACGACCCCGGTCAGGGACCGGGGTCGGAGTACACGCCGTCGTCGACGCCGTCGTCCACGCCGTCCGAGACCCCCACCAAGCCGTCGTACGAGCCGAGCGACGAACCGACCAGTGGGGACCCGTCGGACGAGCCGTCGAACTCGGCGTCGGTGCCTACCACGTCGACGGACCCGACCGAGGGCGGGGACGACGGCGGCCTCACGGACGGAGTGGTGGGCGCTCCCTGACGGCCCTCGGCCGGCCCGACGTCACCAGCACGCGCGCGTGGACCCGTGGACCGGGCACCACGCGCGCGTGGCGTGCGGCCGCCCCGACACGGCAGCCGGGCCGCACCCCGGCACGCCGGGTCCCCCGCGCGCCATGAGGCTCCCCGTCACTATGCCTCCGCACTGCCCGATCCCCGCGCCCGCGAGGCCCCCACACCAGCGAGGTCCCCGCGCCCGCGAGGTCCCCACGCTGCGAGCCCCCGCGCCACGAGGTTCACCCCGCGAACGCCTCGCACACCGCGTCGTACTCCCGCGTCCACCACACCGCGAGCGCCGAGGCCGCGGGGAACTGGGGATCCGCGCGGGTGTCGCCGCGCTCGTAGTGCCAGCGCAGCATCCAGAAGTCGTTCAGACGCTCCCACCAGACGCGGTGCACCGCCGCCGCGAGCTCCGAGGGCGTCGCCCCGGCCGCGCGCCGGTACGCGCCCGCGTACGCCCGCACCTTCGGCAGGTCGAGGACGCCCACCGGGCGCACGAAGAAGATCGCGGCGGCGCGTACGGCCTCCTCGGCGCGGGGCTGCACGCCCAGGCGGTCCCAGTCGACGATCGCGGCCGGGGCGTCGCCCTTGTAGAGCAGGTTGAACGGGTGGAAGTCGCCGTGCACCCAGCCGACCGAGGCCCCTCGCGGGGGCCGCCGGTCCGCGTGCCGCTCCAGCAGGGCACGGCGTTCGAGCAGCCGGTGGCGGGCGAGTTCGTCGAAGGAGTCGGCGGGGCGGTGCCGGCGGACCCGGGCGAGCAGGTCGTCGATGAGGGCGAACGTGGAGTCCGGATCGGCGCTCTCCACGGGGTGGGGGCTCGTGGCGGGGCGGGTGCGCCCCTTCGGCGGCATCACGCGCTCCAGACAGGCGTGTACGGCGCCCAGGAGGGCCCCCAGGCGGGCGCACTGGCCGGTGGTGAGCTGGCCGCCGTGGCGGTGGCGACCGTCGATCCACGGGTGCAGGGCGTAGGCGTGGCCGCCGACGACGGCGACGGTTCGCCCGTCGCGGCCGGTCAGCGGCGGGGCCACGGGTACGCCGAGGGCGGCCAGCCGCTGGGTGGCCCGGTGCCGGCGTTCGATCGCGGCCGGGTCGGCGGTGTCGGGGTCGAAGTGGTGCTTGAGGAAGTAGCGGCCGCGTGTGGTGCACAGGCGGTAGCCGCGGTTCAGCAGCCCCTGGTCGACGGGCACGCAGGCGAGGGGGGATCCGGCGGCGTACTGGCGGAGCAGGGCGCTTAACGGGGGCGCGTAGGGCGCGGGGGGTGGTACGGAAGAGCGCGGCACGCGGCAGATGCTAGGGCACCAGGCGGGGCTGTGAGCTGGGCGTTGTCACAGTAAGTCATGGACAGTCGCTTGTGGTCACATAGTGTGCTCGAAGTGGCGCGGAGGGCCGTCGCCGGTGATGTGAACCGTCACCAGCTGAGGGATCACGCACAGGTAGACCGGCTCGTACGGTTCGCCGTCCACGAGGTCCGGCGGGGGGCCGAAGAGGTCTCGCTCGGCGGGGGTCGGCTCGATCGCCGCGCACACGCCGACGACCTGGACGGACCACTGCCCCGCCGCACCGGCCGCTCGCGCCCCGCCCGGGCCGTTCCGCCCCGCCGCGCCGCCCGGGCCGCCGCCCGGGCCGTCCACGCCGCCGCACCGACCGTCCGCTCCGTACGCGACGACCTGTCCGGCGCACGCCCGGTGGTAGCCGTGCCCGCCGTGCAGGCGCAGCAGCAGGCGCCCGTCGGTGACGACGTGCCGGGCGGTGGCCAGGAAGGGCAGCGCGCGCAGGCTCGCCGCCACCCGGCCGTAGGCGCAGCGGCCGAGCAGGGCGAGGGCGCGCTCTTCGTCGGTCGGCATGTCTCCATCGTCCGCCGACGGAAAGCGCGCTCATAGAGGCCGCGGCCCTGCCGAGGAGGGACGAAAGTCCTCAATTCGGGACGCCGAAGACAGGCGCCGTGCGGCTCGGTGTTTCTGGGGTTCCCAGGGTTTCTAGAGGTTTCCAGGGTTCCTAGGGTTTCTCGGCCTGCATACGCGCCACGTAAGCGGCCGCCTGGGAACGCCGCTGCATACCGAGTTTGGACAGCAGACCCGACACGTAATTCTTGATCGTCTTCTCGGCGAGGTGCAGCCGCTCACCGATCTGCCGGTTGGTGAGACCCTCGCCGATCAGGTCGAGGATCCGCCGCTCCTGCTCGGTGAGGTGGGCGAGCCGGTCGTCGGCCCTGGTGCGGCCGCCCTCGCGCAGTCGCTCCAGCACGCGCGCGGTGGCCACCGGGTCGAGCAGCGACTTTCCGGCGGCGACGTCCCGGACGGCGGTCAGCAGTTCGTTGCCCCGGATGGCCTTCAGGACATAGCCGGAGGCGCCCGCCATTATCGCGTCGAAGAGGGCCTCGTCGTCCGCGAACGAGGTCAGCATCAGGCACCTGACCGAGTCGTCCCGGGAGCGGACCTCCCGGCACACCTCCACGCCGCTGCCGTCCGGCAGGCGTACGTCGAGCACCGCCACGTCGGGCCGGGTGGCCGGAATTCGCGCCAGTGCCTCGGCCGCCGTACCGGCCTCGCCGACCACCTCGATGTCGTCCTCGACAGAGAGCATCTCGTGGACGCCCCGACGTACGATCTCATGGTCGTCGAGAAGGAAAACCCTGATTTTTCCCGTTTCGCGCACCGGATCAGTTTCCCACATCAGCTCTTCCCGTCACGTGGGTGACCGGGATAACGTGCCGTTGCTCCGGCCTCCTGCAAGGCTGTGACCAGCAACCTTCCTGTCCTTTCCGATTTACTTGGAAATCCAAGCAAAATCGCAGGTCAGGGGGGGTTTCACAGAAATGTGGAGCACTGGGTAACGTGACTGTTGCAGGGCGCTCGCCGGGGCACCTGTCACGCCTGTTCCCGGTCGAGTGGCACCCACCCCGTGCACGGGTACCGGAACAGGTGAGCCGCACTGGCCTACCGGCAACCCCGGGGGCCGGACCGACGGAGGAGCACACGTGACCGTGGAGAGCACTGCCGCGCGCAAACCGCGACGCAGCGCCGGTACCAAGCGCACCAGCGCCAGCAAGACGTCGGGCACCTCGGGTGCAGGGCCCGAACTCGTCCAGTTGCTGACGCCCGAGGGCAAGCGCGTCAAGAACGCCGAGTACGACAAGTACGTGGCCGACGTGACGCCCGACGAGCTTCGCGGTCTGTACCGCGACATGGTGCTCACCCGACGCTTCGACGCCGAGGCCACCGCCCTGCAACGCCAGGGCGAGCTGGGCCTGTGGGCCTCGCTGCTCGGCCAGGAGGCCGCCCAGATCGGCTCCGGCCGGGCCCTGCGCGACGACGACTACGTCTTCCCGACCTACCGCGAGCACGGCGTCGCCTGGTGCCGCGGGGTCGACCCGACCAACCTGCTCGGCATGTTCCGCGGTGTGAACAACGGCGGCTGGGACCCGAACAGCAACAACTTCCACCTCTACACGATCGTCATCGGCTCCCAGACGCTGCACGCCACGGGCTACGCGATGGGCGTGGCCATGGACGGCGCGGACAGCGCGGTGATCGCGTACTTCGGTGACGGCGCCTCCAGTCAGGGCGATGTCGCGGAGTCCTTCACCTTCTCCGCGGTCTACAACGCCCCGGTCGTGTTCTTCTGCCAGAACAACCAGTGGGCGATCTCCGAGCCGACCGAGAAGCAGACCCGGGTGCCGCTCTACCAGCGTGCCCAGGGCTACGGCTTCCCGGGCGTACGCGTGGACGGCAACGACGTCCTGGCCTGCCTCGCGGTCACCAAGTGGGCGCTGGAGCGGGCCCGCAGCGGCGACGGCCCGACGCTGGTCGAGGCGTACACGTACCGCATGGGCGCGCACACCACCTCCGACGACCCGACCAAGTACCGGGCCGACGAGGAGCGCGAGGCGTGGGAGGCGAAGGACCCGATCCTGCGGCTGCGCGCGCACCTCGAGTCCGCAAACCACGCGGACGAGGGATTCTTCGCGGAACTCGAAGCGGAGAGTGAAGCGTTGGGCAGGCGAGTGCGCGAAGCGGTCCGCGCCATGCCGGACCCGGACCACTTCGCCATCTTCGAGAACGTGTACGCGGACGGGCACGCGCTCGTCGACGAGGAGCGAGCCCAGTTCGCCGCCTACCAGGCGTCGTTCGCGGACGCAGAAGGGGGCAAGTGACATGGCGGAGACCGTGACGTCCACCAACATGGCGATCGCCAAGGCGATCAACGAGTCGCTGCGCCGCGCCCTGGAGTCCGACCCCAAGGTCCTCGTCATGGGCGAGGACGTCGGCAAGCTCGGCGGCGTCTTCCGGGTGACCGACGGCCTGCAGAAGGACTTCGGCGAGAGCCGCGTCATCGACACCCCGCTCGCGGAGTCCGGGATCGTCGGCACGGCCATCGGCCTCGCCCTGCGCGGCTACCGCCCGGTGGTGGAGATCCAGTTCGACGGCTTCGTCTTCCCGGCGTACGACCAGATCGTCACGCAGCTCGCGAAGATGCACGCCCGCTCGCTGGGCAAGGTCAAGCTCCCGGTCGTCGTGCGGATCCCGTACGGCGGCGGCATCGGCGCGGTCGAGCACCACTCCGAGTCCCCCGAGGCGCTGTTCGCGCACGTGTCGGGCCTGAAGATCGTCTCCCCGTCGAACCCGGCCGACGCCTACTGGATGATGCAGCAGGCCATCCAGAGCGACGACCCGGTGATCTTCTTCGAGCCCAAGCGGCGCTACTGGGACAAGGGCGAGGTGAACACCGAGGCGATCCCCGGCCCGCTGCACAAGGCACGCGTGGTCCGCGAGGGCACCGACCTCACCCTCGCCGCCTACGGCCCGATGGTGAAGCTCTGCCAGGAGGTCGCCGACGCGGCCGCCGAGGAGGGCAGGTCCCTGGAGATCCTGGACCTGCGCTCGGTCTCCCCGCTGGACTTCGACTCGATCCAGACGTCGGTGGAGAAGACCCGCCGGCTGGTCGTCGTCCACGAGGCGCCGGTGTTCTTCGGCTCGGGCGCGGAGATCGCCGCCCGCATCACGGAGCGCTGCTTCTACCACCTGGAGGCCCCGGTGCTCAGGGTCGGCGGCTACCACGCCCCGTATCCGCCGGCCCGCCTGGAGGAGGAGTACCTGCCGGGCCTGGACCGGGTACTCGACGCCGTCGACCGTGCCCTGGCGTACTGAGGAGAGGGTCGTGACGACGATGACCGAAGCGTCCGTGCGTGAGTTCAAGATGCCCGACGTGGGCGAGGGACTCACCGAGGCCGAGATCCTCAAGTGGTACGTCCAGCCCGGGGACACGGTGACCGACGGCCAGGTGGTGTGCGAGGTAGAGACCGCCAAGGCGGCCGTCGAACTCCCCATCCCCTACGACGGAGTGGTCCGCGAGCTCCGCTTCCCCGAGGGCACCACGGTGGACGTGGGAACCGCGATCATCACGGTGGACGTGGCGGGCGGCGCCGCGCCCGCAGACGAGCCGGCGCCCGCCGCGCCGCAGCAGGAGGAGCCGCGGGACGAGCCGAAGGCACCGGCCCGCCAGCCGGTCCTCGTCGGCTACGGCGTGGCCACGTCCTCCACCAAGCGCCGCCCCCGAAAGGGCCCGGAGATCCCGGCCCAGGAGGCGTCGGCGGCGATCCAGGGCGAGCTGAACGGCCACGGCGGTCCGGCCGCCACAGCCGCCGGCGTGGAACAGCGCCCGCTGGCGAAGCCTCCGGTGCGCAAGCTGGCGAAGGACCTGGGCGTGGACCTGACGCGGGTGGTTCCGTCCGGCCCGGACGGCATCATCACGCGTGAGGACGTGCACGCGGCGGCGGCTCCCGTACAGCCGGCGCCCCTGCCGGTGGCCACGCCGGCCCCGGTGCCGGCCCCGGCGCAGATCCCGGCGCCGGTCGCGGCTTACGACGGTGCGCGCGAGACCCGTATCCCGGTCAAGGGCGTCCGCAAGGCCACCGCCCAGGCCATGATCGGTTCGGCGTTCACCGCGCCGCACGTCACGGAGTTCGTGACGGTCGACGTGACGCGCACGATGAGGCTCGTCGAGGAGCTGAAGCAGGACAAGGACATGCAGGGTCTGCGGGTGAACCCGCTCCTGCTGATCGCCAAGGCCCTGCTGGTCGCCATCAAGCGCAACCCGGACGTCAACGCGTCCTGGGACGAGGCCAACCAGGAGATCGTCCAGAAGCACTACGTCAACCTGGGCATCGCGGCGGCGACCCCGCGCGGTCTGATCGTGCCGAACATCAAGGACGCGCACACCAGGACGCTGCCGCAGCTCGCCGAGGCGCTGGGTGAGCTGGTGTCGACGGCGCGCGAGGGCAGGACCTCGCCGGCGGCGATGCAGGGCGGAACGGTGACGATCACCAACGTCGGCGTCTTCGGCGTCGACACCGGCACGCCGATCCTCAACCCCGGCGAGTCGGCGATCCTCGCGATCGGCGCGATCAAGCTCCAGCCGTGGGTCCACAAGGGCAAGGTGAAGCCTCGCCAGGTCACCACGCTGGCGCTGAGCTTCGACCACCGTCTCGTCGACGGCGAGCTGGGCTCGAAGGTGCTGGCGGACGTGGCGGCGATCCTGGAGCAGCCCAAGAAGCTGATCACCTGGGCGTGACAGTCGCCTCGCCCGGATAGGCTCACGGCAGAGGGGCCGGCCGCAACCTTGTCTTGCGACCGGCCCCTTCTGTCTTTCCGCTCTCAGGGACGGTTGAGCACGTAGATCGGCACCCCGTCCTCGCTGCCGCCGCGGGAGTGGATGCAGGCGTGCTTGCGCAGCATGCGCAGGCAGTCGTTGACACGCTGCACCGAGAGTCCGGTACGGGCCGCGATGGCGTCGAGCGGCTGACGCAGCTCACCCGTCTCGACCAGCACCGGCACGATCGCCACCGCCACCGCCCACACGTCCGACGTCACGGACAGCCGCTGCCGCCAGTCGGCCAGCACGGACTCCGTGGTCGGGTCCGTGGGGAGGGCGGCGGCGGGTGCCGGACGGTCCAGGGCGAGGACGTCCAGCCGGTCGGCGATGCGTTCCATCGCCCGGACCATGGCCCGTTGCAGCTCGAGCGACTCGTGCTGGACGACGGCGAGTTGCTCGTCCGCCTGGAGATTGCGCTCCTCGAGCCGGACGATCGCGTCGGCGACCTGCTCCGGCATGGCGTACGCGATCGGAGCGCCCGGGGCGGCCGGCTGTACCTCGGCCTTCTCCAGGGCGTACGACCCCTCACGCTGGACGGTCTCGATCACTTCGGCGCACCACTGTTTGAAGGGCGCGCAGGCGGGCTTGGTGCAGCCGTTGACGAGCAGGATCAGGCCCTGGAGGTCGATCATCTGCAAGTCTCGACGCCACCCCCTGCCTGCGGGAACGCTGAGACCGTAACTTCCAGTTACTGTCTCGAGATTGTCTCGGTGCTCTTCGGGCACGTGGTCGGCGAGGGCCTTGCGCGAGTTGGTGTGCCCCAACTCCTTGCACACATCCACCGCCGGGAACCAGTGACCCCCGTAGACGGTCAGCCGGCGGACCCGGGCTCCCGTGGCCGCGTACACGAAGTCGCTGACGTCGATGGCCTCGTGGCGCTCGTCGGTGTCGGGCCGCTTGCTGGGTTCGGTCATGTGAACCACCTCCGCTGCGGAACGTAGGGCGGAGGAAATCGAATATGCCAGCCAGCGCAATGATGTTCACCATTGCGGGTGAAACGGGGCGGGACGCACGGAAGGGGACCCGCCGCTGGGAGCGGTGGGTCCCCTTCAGATGTGTCGGGTGGGTCAGGCCAGGCGTGCGAAGCCGTAGTTGAGGAGCTTCGTCGCGTCCGTGGCGCGCTGCGTCGCGTTCGTGTCGGCGAGCACCGTGCCGATGACGGTCTTGCTGCCCCGGGTCGCGGCGAAGACGAGGCAGTACTTCGCCTCGGCGCCGGAGCCGGTCTTGACGCCGATGGCGCCGCTGTAGCTGCTGAGCAGGGTGTTCGTGTTCGTCCACGCCGCCATGGTGCGGGTGCTGCCGGTCTTGGTGACCGTCTTCGCCGTGTACTTCTTGGTCTTGACGACCGAGCGGAACGTGGAGTTCTTCATCGCACTGCTGGCGAGCTTCGTCAGGTCCTTCGCCGTCGAGTAGTTGGCGCCGTTGCCGATGCCGTCGAACGAGTCGAAGTGGGTCCTCGTCATGCCGAGGCTCTTCGCGGTGCTGTTCATCTTGCCGAGGAACGACTTCACGCGCGCGGCCCGCGTCGAGCCGCTGCCGTACTTGTCGGCCAGCGCGTACGCGGCGTCACAGCCGGACGGCAGCATCAGCCCGTAGAGCAGCTGACGGACGGTGACCTTGTCGCCGACGATCAGGTGGGCGGACGAGGCGCCCTTCGAGACGATGTAGTCGCTGTACGCCTTCTGAATGGTGACCTTGGTGTCCAGGTTGAGGTTCGCCTGGGAGAGCACGACCTTGGCGGTCATGATCTTCGTGGTGGAGCCGGTGGACAGCTTGGTGTCCATGCCCTTGTTGTAGAGCTGCGCACCGTTCGCGTTGTTCATCACGTAGCCGGTCTTGGCCACGATCGAGGGCGTCGTGACCGCCTGCGCGGGTGCCGCGGTGAGGGCTCCGGTGGCCAGAACGGCGCCGGCGGTGACGGCGACGGCTGCGGCGCGACGGAGGCGAATGCCCTGAATGCCCTTTATCAACTGAGATACCCCGAATACGTTGAATGCCCCTGATAAGCGGCCGAGTTGGCGGGGAAAACGAGTGCGGCCGCAAGTGTGTGACACGTAAGTAGCACAGATGGTTGTGCGGTTGCTGGGAGAGATTTCCCGAACGGGTGAAACGGCGTGGGCGGCGGACCGTCGCCGTCCGCATACTGGAACGACCCCCTTATGCGTACGTGTTGTATCTATCATGTGGCCATGAGTCTGGCCGTGAAACAACCGCCCGCCGCCGACCGTGTCTACGCACACGTCAAACAGGGCGTACTGGACCGTCGTTACGAGGGCGGCATCCTGCTCACGGAGGGCGAGCTCGCCGAGGCCGTCGGAGTCTCGCGCACGCCGGTGCGTGAGGCGCTGCTGCGGTTGGAGGTCGAGGGGCTGATCAAGCTCTACCCGAAGAAGGGCGCGCTGGTCCTGCCCGTCTCCGCGCAGGAGATCGCCGATGTGGTGGAGACCCGCCTGCTGGTCGAGGAGCACGCGGCCCGCAAGGCGGTGCCCGCCCCGGCCGGACTCGTCGAACGGCTGGAGGAACTCCTCGCCCGGCAGAAGGACCAGGCCGCCGCCGGTGACCTGTCCGCCGCCGCCGTCACCGACCGCTGCTTCCACGCCGAGATCGTCCGCAGCGGCGGCAACGCGATCCTCTCCCGTCTTTACGACCAGCTCCGCGACCGCCAGTTGCGGATGGGGGTGGCGGTGATGCACTCCCATCCCGACCGGATCGCCAAGACCCTCGCCGAGCACGAGGAGATCCTCGGCGCGCTGCGCGCGGGGGACGCGGAGGCGGCCGTCGCCGTCGTCCACCGGCACGTCGGCTGGTTCTCCCACCTGGCCCGCGGTGAGGTCCGATGAGCGGCGGCTCCAGGACGACGACCGCGCTCCCCGGCGACCCGCCCGGTGGCCGCCGAGCCGTCGCCGTCTGGTCCATCGGCGTCTCGGTCTACTTCGTCGCCGTCATCTTCCGTACGTCCCTGGGCGTGGCCGGGCTCGACGCCGCCGACCGCTTCCATGTCGGCGCCTCGGCCCTGTCCACCTTCTCCATCCTCCAACTGCTGGTGTACGCGGGCATGCAGATACCCGTGGGACTCCTGGTGGACCGGCTCGGTACCAAGAAGGTGCTGACCATCGGAGTCGTCCTGTTCACGGCCGGGCAGCTGGGCTTCGCGTTCTCCCCGTCGTACGGCACGGCGCTCGCGTCGCGGGCGCTGCTCGGCTGCGGTGACGCGATGACGTTCATCAGCGTGCTGCGGCTCGGCACGCGCTGGTTCCCGGCACGGCGCGGCCCGCTGGTCGCGCAGCTCGCCGGTCTGGCCGGCATGGCGGGCAACCTGGTGTCGACGCTGGTGCTGGCCCGCCTGCTGCACGGCGTCGGATGGACGGCGGCGTTCGCGGGCAGCTCGTTCGCCGGTGTCGTGGTGCTCGTCCTGCTGCTGCTGTTCCTCAAGGACCACCCCGAGGGGCGCGAGCCGGAGCCCTTCCCGCACCAGGGCGCTGCCTACGTCCGCCGTCAGATCGCCGCGTCCTGGCGGGAGCCGGGGACCCGACTGGGGCTGTGGGTGCACTTCACCACCCAGTTCCCGGCGATGGTGTTCCTGCTGCTGTGGGGGATGCCGTTCCTGGTCGAGGCACAGGGTCTCGACCGGGCGACCGCCGGCGAACTGCTCACCCTGGTCGTGCTGTCCAACATGGTCATCGGCCTGGTCTACGGCCAGATCGTCGCCCGGCATCACGAGGCGCGGCTGCCGTTGGCGCTGGGGACGGTGGGGGCGACGGCCACCATCTGGGCGGTGACGCTCGCCTGGCCCGGAGCGCGGGCACCGATGTGGCTGCTGGTCGTGCTGTGCGCGGTGCTGGGGGCGTGCGGTCCGGCGTCGATGCTCGGCTTCGACTTCGCGCGGCCCGCGAACCCGCCGGAGCGGCAGGGGACCGCGTCCGGCATCACGAACATGGGGGGTTTCGTCGCCTCGATGACGACCCTGTTCGCGGTGGGCGTGCTGCTGGACGCCACCGGGGACGACTACACGGTCGCCTTCTCCGCCGTGTTCGTCCTTCAGGCCCTCGGGATCAGCCAGATCCTCCGGCTGCGCAAGCGGGCGGCCCGGCGGGAGAGCGAGCGGCTCGTGGCGTCCCGGGTGGAGACGGTGCACGTTCCGGCCTGAGCCGGTCGACGTCTCGACCCAGGCCACCCGACGACGGTCACGGCCACGCGACTGCGCGACCGCGCCGAAACGGCTACCGCGTCACCGTGAAGTTCCGCAGGATCGCGCCCGTGAGCTCGGGATCCCCCTCCGCCTTCACGCGGTCGCTCACCGCCTCCGGTGTCACCCGGCCGCAGGCCAGGCGGACGTACGTCTCCCAGTCGAGGGTGAGGGTGGCCGCGGGGCCGAGGGCGGGAGCCGTCTCCAAGGTGCCGCGGCCCTGGATGTCGACGCGGATCGTGCGCAGGAACTCGATCGGGCCGTGGACGTCGAAGACGACCGCCGAACTGCGGGGCGCCTGCGCCTTGTCGGCCACGACCTCGGGGAGTTCGCCGAGCAGGACGTCACGGGCGATGTGCGCGCCGGGGGAGTCGAGGTTGCCCGGACGGCCGAGGGCGGCGCGGAGGTCCTGCTCGTGCGCCCAGACGTTGAACGCGTGGGTCCGCATGGACTCTTCGAGGGTGATCTCGGTGCTGAGGTGGCCGCGTACCTTCGTGCCGGGGTCGCGCGACTCGTTGCGCAGCTGGCGGTTGCGGCGGATGACCGTGTACTCCAGCTCCGAGGTCATCTCCGGCGCCGTGTGGTGGCGGCGGACGTCGACCTGCATCTCCATGTAGCGCTGGTGCTCGTTGGTGACGTGGTACAGGTCGCGCGGGAGGGTGTGGATGGGGCGCGGGTCGCCCAGCATCTCGCTGTCGAGGCCGATGACGTGGGAGACGATGTCGCGGATCGACCAGCCGGGGCACGGGGTCCGCCGGTTCCACTCGCCCTCCACAAGCGGCTGTACCAGCTCGGATATCGCTTCGATGGAGTGGGTCCAGGCGTCGGCGTAGGGCTGGAGGGTGGGATGCAGACTCACGGAACGGGACCCCTCGGCGGTCGGTACTCGGGTGGATTGCGGCGGCTTTGCCAGCGGGAGGTGGCTGTCGGCGGGTGTCTTGGAACGCTAAGTTACGCTGCTGTGAGGCACCCCGGCAGTGCTTTCGTGTGACGATCGTAGGCCCGTGTGGACGACTCGAATGCCAGGACGGTGGTAGTGTGCGCGCCTCTTTGATCCAGATCACCGTGGACGAGGGCGAATCGGTCGCATCTCGCCGGGCTCGCGTGGCCGCTCTGGTACGGGATCAAGCCGGTGTCGCCGACCTCGTGATGCTGCCCGAGCTGTGGACCACGGGCGCTTTCGCCTACGAGCGGTTCGCCGACGAGGCGGAGCCGCTCGAAGGGCCGACGTACGAGGCGATGGCGAAGGCCGCGAGCGACGCGGGTGTATGGCTGCACGCGGGTTCGATTCCGGAGCGTGACCCTGAGGGGCCGCTGTACAACACCTCACTCCTCTTCTCCCCCTCCGGCGACCTGGCCGCCGCCTATCGCAAGATCCACCGCTTCGGCTTCGACCAGGGCGAGGCCGTGCTGATGGGCGCGGGCACGGAACTCGTCACGGCGCGGCTGTCCGGGACCACGGTCGGTCTGGCCACCTGCTACGACCTCCGTTTCCCCGAACTCTTCCGCGGGCTCGTCGACGCCGGCGCCGAGGTCCTCCTGCTCCCGGCCGGCTGGCCGGAGCGCCGGCGCGCGCACTGGACGCTGCTGGCCCGGGCGCGGGCGGTGGAGAACCAGGCGTTCGTCCTCGCGTGTGGAACGGCCGGGACGCATGCGGGAGTTCCGCAGGCGGGTCACTCGATCGTGGTCGATCCCTGGGGCGAGGTCCTCGCGGAGTCGGGCCCCGACGAGGAGATCCTCACCGTGGAGTTCGACCCCGCGGAGGTCGCCACGACCCGGGAGAAGTTCCCCGCGCTCAAGGACCGGGTACTGGGCCTGCCGACGCCCGGCCACTGAAGGGCCCGGGGCGCCCCGCCGTCGAAGGACCAGGGCCGCAGAAGGACCGGGCGCCCCGCCACCGAAGAGGCCCGGTACGTCTCACCGCTGAGAGCGCCCAGGACCGCCGAAGGCGCCCGGGGCGGGCGCCCCCGCCACCGAAAAGGGAGCCGAAGGGCAGGGCCTTCGCTCAGCTCAGCCCTCCTCCCGCTCCTTCTCCGCCAGGTGGATCACGCACACCCCCACCGCGATCAGCAGCGCCGGATCCGCGTCCTCCCGTACGACGTCGACGCCGTACGTCTCGCGCACGTGCAGCCACCGCCGGGAGACGACGGCCAGCAGCTCCCCGTCGTACTCGACGGCGAACTCGCGGTCCAGGATCTTGCCGCTGACGTCCAGCTCCGTGCCGTCCACGAGCGCCACCCGGTAGTGGTTGCGCAGCAGCGACAGCCGCTTGCGTCGGATCGTCGCGAGCGGCTCGCCGTCCCGTTCGATCACCATCGTGTCCCGCAGCGTGAACATCTTCTGGTGGATGTCGATCAGGACCCGGCCACGGGTGTCCTTCAGCTCGAAGGTGTCACGCACCCGCATCGCCTTGCCGTCGACGAGGTACACCTTGGTGCCCTGGTCGTCCTCGATCCAGTGGTCGTCACCGAGGCCGAGCAGCCGGTCGCGCACGAGGAATCTCATGCCGTACCGCTTCCCCGCGGGCCGTGCGGGAACGCCCTCCGCTGGGCCGACCGACTGAGCCGGACAGCGCACCGCGCCCGTGATGCATGCTTGATGCATGAACGACTCCGCACCCCGACGCGCCCGCGTCCGTGCCCCCGAGCTGACCGGCAAGGGCGGCTGGCTCAACACGGGCGACCACCAGTACACCCTCGCCGACCTGCGAGGCCGCATCGTCATCCTGGACTTCTGGACCTTTTGCTGCATCAACTGCCTCCACGTCCTCGACGAGCTGCGGGAGCTGGAGGAGAAGCACCGGGACACCGTGGTGATCATCGGCGTGCACTCGCCGAAGTTCGTGCACGAGGCCGAGCACCAGGCGGTGGTGGACGCGGTGGAGCGGTACGGCGTGGAGCACCCCGTGCTCGACGACCCGGAGCTCGCCACCTGGAAGCAGTACGCGGTGCGGGCGTGGCCGACGCTCGTGGTGATCGACCCCGAGGGGTACGTCGTCGCGCAGCACGCCGGTGAGGGGCACGCGCACGCCATCGAGCGGCTGGTCGAGGAGCTGGAGGCCGAGCACGAGGCGAAGGGCACCCTGCGGCGCGGCGACGGCCCGTACGTGGCGCCGGAGCCCGAGCCGACGGTGCTGCGCTTCCCCGGCAAGGCGCTGCTGCTGCCGTCCGGGACCTTCCTGGTCAGCGACACGACCCGGCACCAGCTGGTGGAGCTGGCCGAGGACGGCGAGACGGTCGTACGGCGGATCGGGTCGGGCGCGCGCGGGCTCGCGGACGGCACGGCGCGGACGGCGGCCTTCAACGAGCCGCAGGGTCTGGCGCTGCTGGACGGGGACGTGATCGTCGCCGACACCGTCAACCACGCCCTGCGGCGGCTGGATCTGTCCACCGGCGAGGTGACGACCCTGGCCGGGACCGGCCGCCAGTGGTGGCAGGGATCGCCCACCTCGGGACCGGCCCGCGAGGTCGACCTGTCGTCGCCGTGGGACGTGGCCGTGTTCGGCGGCAAGGTGTGGATCGCGATGGCGGGTGTGCACCAGCTGTGGGCCTACGACCCCGCCGCCGACGCCGTCTCCGTCACCGCCGGGACGACCAACGAGGGGCTTGTCGACGGGCCGGGGACCGAGGCCTGGTTCGCCCAGCCCTCCGGGCTCGCGGCCACCCCCGAGCGCCTCTGGCTCGCCGACGCCGAGACGTCCGCGCTGCGCTGGGTCGACCTCGACGGCGCCGTCCACACCGCCGTGGGCACCGGACTCTTCGATTTCGGGCACCGGGACGGAGCCGCTGAGCAGGCCCTGTTCCAGCACCCGCTGGGCGTGACCGCGCTGCCCGACGGATCGGTCGCGGTCGCCGACACCTACAACCACGCGCTGCGCCGCTACGACCCCGCGACCGGCGAGGTGACCACGCTGGCCACGGATCTGCGGGAGCCGAGCGACGCCGTGCTGGTCGGCGCGGACATCGTGGTCGTCGAGTCGGCCCGGCACCGGCTGACCCGGCTGCGGCTGCCGGAGGAGGCGGTACGGGTGGAGTCCGTCGCCCACCGCACCCAGCGCGCGGCGACCGAGGTGCGGCCCGGAAAACTGCGGCTCGACGTGATCTTCCAGGCGCCGGCGGGCCAGAAGCTGGACACCCGCTACGGCCCGTCCACCCGCCTGCTGGTCTCCTCCACCCCGCCCGGACTGCTGCTGGCGGGGGAGGGCGCGGACACGGACCTCTCCCGCACCCTGGAGCTCGACCCGGCGGTCGGGGAGGGCGTCCTGCACGTGTCCGCGATGGCCGCGTCCTGCGACGACGACCCGGCGAACGAGTATCCGGCCTGCCACGTCCACCAGCAGGACTGGGGCGTCCCGGTCCTGCTCACCGAGGGCGGGGCGGACCGGCTGCCGCTGGTTCTGGCAGGCATGGACGAAGAGGGGACGGCGGCACCGGACGCCTGACGGACGCGGCGGTCACGCGGTGGTGTGACGGTCGCGGCCGGGGTGCGGGCTCTGACGGAGCCACCCCGGCCGCGACCGTTCCCGCGCCGTGACCACCACGGCCGCTTCCTCCGCGACGCTCCGCCGTGGGACCGCTTCGTCGGGGGCAGGGCGCGTCGAACGGTCTGCGTCAGGCGGCCTGCGTCAGACCGCCCGCGTCATAGAGCCCGCGTCATACAGCCGGCTCCGCCTCACACGCCGTATCCGTCGGAGTAGCCGTCCCGGCGCGGGTGCCGCTCCTCCTCGACGACGGTCGTCGTCGTGGGCGGTACGACGACCCGCCTGCGCTTGGCGATACCGCTGAACGTCGCCACGCCGATCAGTCCGACGAGCATGAGGATGATCCCGACCAGGTCGAGGTTGACCCCCTCCATGTGCCAGTCGGTCGCGAACGTGAGAATGGCTCCCACGGCGATGAGGATGATGCATCCGCCGAGGCCCATGAGTGTCGCCTCCCTGTCCGGACCGGTCGATCCGGCCCGTGAGTGCGGGTACCCCGGCGGACAACACCCATGCCATGAGCGCCCGTTGCTACCCCGCCAGGAATGCCACCAGCGCGTTCGCCAGCAGGTGCGGGTCGTCCGCGCCGCACAGCTCCCGTGCGCTGTGCATCGACAGGATGGCCACCCCGATGTCGACGGTCCGGATGCCGTGGCGGGCCGCGGTGATCGGCCCGATGGTCGTGCCGCACGGCATGGAGTTGTTGGAGACGAAGGACTGGAAGGGCACGTCCGCCTTCTCGCAGGCGGCGGCGAACACCGCGCGGCCCGTGCCGTCCGTCGCGTAGCGGTTGTTGACGTTGACCTTGAGGATGGGGCCGCCGTTGACGCGCGGGTGGTGCGTCGGGTCGTGCCGCTCCGCGTAGTTGGGGTGGACCGCGTGCCCCGTGTCGGAGGACAGACAGACGGTGCCGGCGAAGGCGCGGGCCCGGTCCTCGTACGACCCTCCGCGCGCGAACACCGAACGCTCCAGCACGCTGCCCAGCAGCGGGCCGTCCGCGCCCGTGTCGGACTGCGAGCCGTTCTCCTCGTGGTCGAAGGCGGCGAGGACGGGGACGTACGGCAGGTCCTCCGTCGCCGCCGCGGCCGCCAGCGCCGCCGTACCGGCGTGCACCGACAGCAGGTTGTCCATCCGGGGGCCGGCCAGCAGCTCCTCGTTCCGGCCCAGGTAGGCGGGCGGCTCCACCGAGTGCACCATCAGGTCCCAGCCGGTCACCTCGCCCGCCGAGAGCCCCGACTCCTCCTCCAGGAAGGCGATCAGGTCGCCGTCGCGCACATCGTCGCCCAGGCCCCAGATGGGCTGGAGGTGGCGCTGCTTGTCGAGCTTGAGACCCTCGGAGTTGACCGCGCGGTCGAGGTGGATGGCGAGCTGCGGCACGCGCAGCAGCGGCCGGGCGATGTCGACCAGGCGCGTCGAGCCGTCCCGCAGCGTCAGCCGGCCCGCCAGGCCCAGGTCACGGTCGAGCCAGGAGTTCAGCAGCGGCCCGCCGTAGATCTCCACCGCCACCTGCCGCCAGCCGTGCGCGCCGGTGTCGGGCAGCGGCTTGACCCGCAGGTTGGGCGAGTCGGTGTGGGCGCCGACGATACGGAAGGGGGTGTGCGGTGCGGCGCCCTCGGGGACGAACCAGGCCACGATCGCACCGCCGCGCAGCACGTACTTGCCGCCGCTCGTCCCGTCCCAGGCGTCCGTCTCCGAGACCTGGCGGAAACCGGCCTTCTCCAGCCGCTCGGCGGCGTTCGCCACCGCGTGGTACGGCGACGGGCTGGCCGTCAGGAAGGACATGAGGTCGTCGGTGTGGCCGCGGTCGAAGCGGGAGGGTTCGCTCATGGGGTTCACCTTAACGACGTACGAGGGCCCGCTCCCCATCACTGGGAGCGGGCCCTCGTAAGGGCTGTGTGGAGGCCGTTTCCGCGTTGCCCGGAACCGACGGGAACTGACGGGAACGGACTAGAACGCGTCCTCGTCCAGCTCCATCAGGTCCAGGTCGACGTCCGAGGCCACCTTGCGGGCCAGGGTGACGCCGGGCAGGACGTTGGCCGCGAAGAACTTCGCCGCCGCGATCTTGCCGGTGTAGAAGGACCTGTCCTTGCTGGACGCCGTCTGGAGCTTCTCGACGGCGACGGCCGCGCCCTTGAGCAGCAGGTAGCCGACGATCACGTCACCGGAGGCGAGCAGCAGGCGGGTGGTGTTGAGGCCCACCTTGTAGATGTTCTTGACGTCCTGCTCGGTCGAGGCGAGGTCGGTCAGCATCAGGCCGACGATGGCCTCCAGCTCGACGGCCGCCTTGGCGAGGTGCTCGCGGGCACCCGCCAGGTCCTCGCCGCCGGTGCCGAGCTCCAGGAACTTCTTGATGTCCTCGGCGAGGGAGTTCAGCGCCGCGCCCTGGTTGCGGACGATCTTCCGGAAGAAGAAGTCCTGGCCCTGGATCGCGGTGGTGCCCTCGTAGAGGGTGTCGATCTTGGCATCGCGGATGTACTGCTCGATCGGGTACTCCTGGAGGAACCCGGAGCCGCCGAACGTCTGGAGCGACTGGGCGAGCTGCTCGTAGCCCTTCTCGGAGCCGTAGCCCTTGACGATCGGCAGGAGCAGGTCGTTGAGCGCGTGCTCGGTGGAGGCGTCCTCGCCGCCCGCCTCCTTGACCGCGATCGTGTCCTGGACGGAGGCGGTGTACAGCACCAGCGCCCGCATGCCCTCCGCGTACGCCTTCTGCGTGATCAGCGAGCGGCGCACGTCCGGGTGGTGGGTGATGGTGACCTTCGGCGCGGCCTTGTCCATGAAGTTCGCCAGGTCGGGACCCTGGACGCGCTCCTTGGCGTACTCCAGCGCGTTGAGGTAGCCCGTCGACAGCGTCGAGATGGCCTTCGTGCCGACCATCATCCGCGCGAACTCGATGATGCGGAACATCTGGCGGATGCCGTCGTGCTTGTCGCCGATCAGCCAGCCCTTGGCGGGATGCCGGTCGCCGAAGGTCATCTCGCAGGTGTTGGAGGCCTTCAGGCCCATCTTGTGCTCGACGTTGGTGGCGTAGACGCCGTTGCGCTCGCCCAGCTCGCCGGTCTCGAAGTCGAAGAGGTACTTCGGGACGAGGAAGAGGGACAGGCCCTTGGTGCCGGGACCGGCGCCCTCCGGCCGCGCGAGGACGTAGTGGAGGATGTTCTCCTCCATGTCGTGCTCACCGGACGTGATGAACCGCTTCACGCCCTCGATGTGCCAGGTGCCGTCCTCCTGCTGGACCGCCTTGGTGCGTCCGGCGCCGACGTCCGAGCCGGCGTCCGGCTCGGTCAGCACCATGGTGGAGCCCCAGGTCCGCTCGACCGCGAGCTGCGCGATCTTCTTCTGCTGCTCGGTGCCCTCGTCGAAGAGGATGCCGGCGAAGGCCGGGCCGGAGCAGTACATCCACACGGCCGGGTTCGCGCCGAGGATCAGCTCCGCGTACGACCAGATCAGGGACGGCGGGGCGGTGGTGCCGCCGATCTCCTCGGGCAGGCCCAGCCGCCAGTACTCCGACTCCATGAAGGCCTTGTAGCTCTTCTTGAAGGACGCCGGGACCGGAGCGGTGTTCGTCTCCGGGTCGAAGACCGGCGGGTTGCGGTCCGCGTCCGCGAAGGACTCCGCCAGCTCGTTCTCCGCGAGGCGGGTCAGCTCTTCGAGGACGCTCTTCGCGGTCTCGGTGTCCATCTCCTCGAACGGGCCGCTGCCGTACAGCTTGTCGCGGCCGAGCACCTCGAAGAGGTTGAACTCGATGTCGCGAAGATTTGACTTGTAGTGCCCCATGGCGACGGCTCCGTAGAGGGATCGGCGAGGCACTGACTCCTCGCGACTGTTTCACGTACCAACAAGTAGCTTCGATGATGCTACCCGTCGGTAATAAGAAGCAACCCCGATTGGGTCATCTGTGACTCGTTACTCTTTGGGGCATGTACGGCTACGACCAGAGCGCGGGTGCCCAGCAGGGGTACGCCCCGCCGCAGCAGCAGATGCCCGGCGGTGTCGGCGGTTACGGCCAGCAGCCGCCGCTCTATCCGGAACCGTCCCCTCCATCCCTGGCGGACGCGGTCCGGGCCTTCACCACCGGACAGCTGGCCGCGGAGGACTTCCAGCAGGTCTTCGCGACCTCCAAGGTCTACTGCCCGCGCGGTGACAACCCGGGTTTCCTCGCGCTGCACAACACCCAGCAGCCGGTGATCCCGATGTTCACCTCGCTCAAGGAGCTGCGGCGGTACGCGGGCAAGGAGTCCAAGTACTTCGTGATCACCGGCGCCGAGGTGATCGACCTGCTCCCGACCGGCTACGGCTTCGTCGTCGACATGGAGGGCGAGCACAGGATGGTCTTCGACGCGAAGGCCGTCGAGCAGATGGTCGAATTCGCGATGCGCCGCATGTACGGCTGACCGTCCCGCTGTCCGCTGTCCGCTGTCCGCTGTCCGCTGTCCGCTGTCCGCGACCTACCGACCCGGCCGACCTACCGACCGGCCGATCGACCGACCTCGTTCCCGCTTCTCGCGGTGTGAGCCCGGAGGGAATTCCCTCCGGGCTTTCTCCGTTAGGGGTGGCAGAAAGTTCAATGCTCAACTAAACTGGGTGTACAAGAGGAGGTACCGACATGCCTGCAGTGACCGTCGAGAACCCGTTGACGCTGCCCCGTGTGGCCGCTCCCGCCGACGCGGTGGCCCGTCCCGTACTCGCCGTCACGACCGCGCCGAGCGGTTTCGAGGGTGAGGGCTTCCCGGTGCGCCGTGCGTTCGCCGGGATCAACTACCGCCACCTGGATCCGTTCATCATGATGGACCAGATGGGCGAGGTGGACTACGCGCCGGGTGAGCCCAAGGGCACGCCCTGGCACCCGCACCGTGGCTTCGAGACCGTGACGTACATCATCGACGGCGTCTTCGACCACCAGGACTCCAACGGCGGCGGTGGCACCATCACCGACGGCGACACCCAGTGGATGACCGCGGGCTCGGGTCTGCTGCACATCGAGGCTCCGCCGGAGTCGCTCGTGATGTCCGGCGGTCTCTTCCACGGCCTCCAGCTGTGGGTGAACCTGCCGGCCAAGGACAAGATGATGGCCCCGCGCTACCAGGACATCCGCGGCGGCAACGTCCAGCTGCTCTCCACCCCCGACGGCGGCGCGCTGCTGCGGGTCATCGCCGGTGAGCTGGACGGCCACCAGGGTCCCGGCGTCACGCACACGCCGATCACGATGGTCCACGCGACGCTCGCGCCGGGCGCCGAGCTCACCCTCCCGTGGCGTGAGGACTTCAACGGCCTCGCGTACGTGATGGCGGGCCGCGGCACGGTCGGTGTCGACCGCCGGCCGATCCACCTGGGCCAGACCGCGGTGTTCGGCGCGGGCTCCTCGCTGACCGTCCGCGCGGACGAGAAGCAGGACTCGCACACGCCGGACCTCGAGGTCGTCCTCCTCGGCGGACAGCCCATCCGTGAGCCCATGGCCCACTACGGCCCGTTCGTGATGAACACCCAGAAGGAACTCCAGCAGGCTTTCGAGGACTTCCAGAAGGGCCGCCTGGGGACCGTCCCGGCGGTGCACGGAATGACCGAGAGCGGGCCGAAGGCCTGACACACCGTCACCCGGGCGGGCCGTCCCGAGGGGACGGCCCGCCCGACACGTGATCGGGTGGAGGGGTGCATCTCCTCCCCGATCCCGCCCGCCGGCTCGCCGCCTGGTGCGCCGTCGTCCTGCTCGCCGCCGGCGTCGGCTACGTCGGGATCCGGCTGTGCGCCGAGTTCCGCACGGCCGTGACGCCGGTGCTGCTCGCCCTGCTGGGGACCGCGCTGCTCGGGCCTCTGTACCGCCGCCTGGTGACGGCCGGGGTCAACCGGTCCGTGGCCGCCGCGGTCACCTGCGTCGCCGTCGTGGCACTGGTCGGCGGGGCCGTGTACATCGTCGTCGCGGCGCTCATCGACACCGGGGACGAGATCATCGCCTCGCTGAAGACCGCGGCGCGCGGGGTCGCCGACCACTTCGGGGCCGCCGGGACCTCGCTGGACGACCTCGCCACCAATAGCAAGGAACTGCTCCGCAAGTTCGGCGGGACCGCCGCCTCCAACGTCATCAGCGGGGTGAGCGTCGTCGGCGAGAGCATCGCCGTGGCGGTACTGGCCCTGCTGCTCGTCTTCTTCTTCCTGCGGGACTCCCACCGCACCTCGGACGTGCTCAGATCGCTCGCGCCGCGCGGCACGGCCGACGTCGTGGAGGCGATGGCCCGGCGCGCCTTCGCGGCCGTCGAGGGGTTCATGCGCGGGACGACCCTCATCGCGCTGATCGACGCGGTCTGCATCACCGTCGGGCTGCTGATCCTGCGGGTGCCCGGGGCGATCGGGCTCGGCGCGCTCGTCTTCGTCACCGCCTACATCCCCTACCTCGGCGCCTTCCTCTCCGGTTCGGTGGCCGTGCTGGTCGCGCTCGCCGACCGGGGGTTCGTCATCGCGCTGTGGGCGCTCGGGGTGGTGCTGGCGGTGCAGGTGCTGGAGGGACACGTGCTCCAGCCGATGATCCAGAGCCGGACCGTGCAGATGCATCCGGCGGTGGTCATGCTGGCGATCACCGCGGGCGCGTCCGTCGCCGGGATCCTGGGAATGCTGCTGGCGGTGCCGCTGACGGCGGCCGCCTTCGGCGTCCTGCACGAGCTGCGCACGCGTTACGCGCCGCCCCCCGCGACCGCGTCCACGCCCGAGCCGTCGGACGCGTAGCACGGCTCCTGCGGCCCCCTGAGCCCCGTTCTCCTCTCGGGAGCCCCCTGAGCCGCCTGACTCCCCTAGAGCCCGCTAATACCCCGGGGCGGCCCCTCTCCCTGCTCCCCCTGCTCACTCTGTCCTCCCCGCTCACTCCGCTCTCCTCGTTCGGCCTGCTCTCCCCGCTTCTCCTGCTCCCCCGGCGCGCGCTCGGTGGCGTGCGGCTCGTGGAGTTCGAACCAGATGCTCTTGCCCTCGCCGCGCGGTGTCACCCCCCAGGCGTCCGCCAGCAGTTCGACGAGAAGCAGACCGCGGCCGGAGGAGGCCAGTTCGCCGGGCCTGCGCCTGTGCGGGAGGTCGTCGCCCGCGTCGGTGACCTCCACCCGCATCTGCCGCTCGCCCGCACGGCCGGTCACCTCGGCGACCAGCAGCGCGTCGGTGTCGGTGTGCACGAGGACGTTGGTGAGCATCTCGGAGACGAGCAGCACCGCCGAGTCCACCTGCTCCGCACACACCCAGTCGTGCAGCAACTCACGCAGATGCCGTCGGCCCTCCGCGATCCGCTCGGGCTCGACCTGGGTGACCGTGAGCATCGTGCGGCGCACCCACGGCCGTACTGCGCCGGTGTCCCCGCCACCGCGGGTGTCTCCCCAGCAGCAGGACGGCGACGTCGTCCTCGCGCCGATCGGACAGCGGCCCGGTGGTGTGGTGGGAGGAGGGTCCGAGGACGGCCTGGACGAGCGCGTCGGCGAGCTGCTCCAGATCACCGGTGTGGTTCTCCAGGGTCGCGCGAAGGCGCTTCCAGCCCGTGTCCAGGTCGTGGCCGCCGGTCTCCAGCAGGCCGTCCGTGCAGAGCATCATCGTCTCGCCGGGTTCCAGGGCGAGCCGGGTGATCGGGTAGTCGGAGTCCGGGTCGATGCCGAGGGGCAGCCCGCCGACCGTGGTGCGCACCAGCACCGTCCCGTCCGCCCTCCGGACCGCCGGGTCCAGATGCCCGGCCCGGGCCGTCTCCAGGACCCCGGTCTCGGGGTAACGGCGAGGGTGCCCTCGGAGACGGCGAGCTGGACCACACCGGTGATCTCGTTCCAGTCGACCGGGTGGAACCGGGCTCGCGCCTGGGCCTCGGTGAGCGCGGCCGGCTCGGCGGGCAGCCCGAGCAGCCGTGCCGCCTCCGCGTCGACGGTGACGATTCCGGTCGCGGTGTCCCAGTGCCATATCCCCGTCGCGAGGGCGGCGAGGACGTCCCCCACGGCGGGCAGGGGTTCACCAGGGCACATTGCCCCACTTTATGGACAGGTGATCGGAGAGTGCCACCGAGGGTGCGTGGTGAAGGCCCGGGCACCACCGTGTTAATGGTGGGGAGGCGATCTCAGGGTGGCCGGTAGGCTTGGGGCACGTTGTTTCACGTGAAACACGACCCCGATCCGCGAAGGCTGGATGAACGACGATGCATCGGTACAGGTCCCACACCTGCGGCGAGCTCCGCTCCTCTGACGTCGGCACCGACGTCCGGCTGAGCGGCTGGCTGCACAATCGGCGCGACCTGGGCGGCATCCTCTTCATCGATCTGCGCGACCACTACGGCATCACGCAGCTCGTGGCCCGCCCCGGTACGCCCGCCTACGAGGCCCTCGACAAGGTGACCAAGGAGTCGACGGTCCGTGTCGACGGCAAGGTCGTCTCCCGTGGCACCGAGAACGTGAACCCGGAGCTGCCGACCGGTGAGATCGAGGTCGAGGTCGGCGAGGTCGAGCTGCTCGGCGCCGCCCAGCCGCTGCCCTTCACGATCAACGCCGAGGACGGGGTCAACGAGGAGCGGCGGCTGGAGTACCGCTTCCTGGACCTGCGCCGCGAGCGCATGCACCGCAACATCATGCTGCGTACGGCGGTCATCTCGGCGATCCGTCACAAGATGACGGCGCTGGGCTTCAACGAGATGGCGACCCCGATCCTGAGCGCCACATCCCCCGAGGGTGCCCGCGACTTCGTCGTCCCGTCCCGTCTGAACCCGGGCAAGTTCTATGCGCTGCCGCAGGCGCCGCAGCAGTTCAAGCAGCTGCTGATGATCTCCGGCTTCGACCGCTACTTCCAGATCGCGCCCTGCTTCCGTGACGAGGACGCCCGCGCGGACCGCTCGCCGGGCGAGTTCTACCAGCTCGACGTGGAGATGTCCTTCGTCGAGCAGGAGGATGTCTTCCAGCCCATCGAGAAGCTCATGACGGAGCTGTTCGAGGAGTTCGGCAACGGCCGTCACGTCACCTCGCCGTTCCCGCGCATCCCGTTCCGCGAGGCGATGCTGAAGTACGGCTCCGACAAGCCGGACCTCCGCGCCCAGCTGGAGCTGGTCGACATCACCGACGTCTTCGAGGGCTCGGAGTTCAAGGCGTTCGCGGGCAAGCACGTGCGCGCCCTGCCGGTGCCGGACGTCTCGGCCCAGCCGCGCAAGTTCTTCGACCAGCTCGGCGATTTCGCCGTGACGCTGGGTGCGAAGGGCCTGGCCTGGGTCCGCGTCGCCGAGGACGGCTCGCTGACGGGTCCGATCGCGAAGTTCCTGACCGAGGAGAACGTCGCCGAGCTGACCAAGCGCCTGTCGCTGGCGGCCGGTCACGCCGTGTTCTTCGGCGCGGGCGAGTTCGACGAGGTCTCGAAGATCATGGGCGCGGTGCGGGTCGAGGCCGCCAAGCGGGCCGGCCACTTCGAGGAGAACGTCTTCCGCTTCTGCTGGATCGTCGACTTCCCGATGTACGAGAAGGACGAGGAGACCGGCGCGATCGACTTCTCGCACAACCCCTTCTCGATGCCGCAGGGTGGTCTGGAGGCCCTGGAGACCCAGGACCCGTTGGACATCCTGGGCTGGCAGTACGACATCGTGTGCAACGGCGTGGAGCTGTCCTCCGGTGCCATCCGGAACCACGAGCCGGACATCATGCTCAAGGCCTTCGAGATCGCGGGCTACGACCGTGAGACCGTCGAGGACAAGTTCGCGGGCATGCTGCGCGCCTTCCGCTTCGGCGCCCCGCCGCACGGCGGCATCGCTCCCGGCGTCGACCGCATCGTCATGCTCCTCGCGGACGAGCCCAACATCCGCGAGACGATCTCCTTCCCGCTCAACGGCAACGCCCAGGACCTGATGATGGGCGCGCCGACCGAGCTGGAGGAAGCCCGTCTGCGCGAACTGCACCTCTCGGTGCGCAAGCCGCAGCCGAAGTAGGCGGGCCCGTCCGGGACGGGTGAGCTTCTGAGGAGGGGCCGGAGATCGGTATCGATCTCCGGCCCCTTTTCCGTCCGGTGTGCGCTACGTGTCGTACCGGCCGTCCCAGGGGGCGCCGAAACCGAGGTGGTCCGGGTAGAGCTCGGCCCAGGGATCGTCCTCGTCGTCTCCGGTCACGAGGCCGAAGAGGACGCCGTCGAGGGTCAGTCGGAAGGGGCGTATCGCGATGTCCGTGTAGGTGCGCCGGGGCAGGCTACGGAGCATGGTCGCGAGATGGGCCCGGGCGCGGGCGAGCACCGAGTCGGCGCCGTCCGGCGCTTGTTGCTGCTCGGCCCAGGTGCCGGCGCACCAGATCTCCGAGTCGCGGTACCGGCCGTCGACGTCGAAGAGGTGCAGCGCCGAATACAGGCGTTTGTGCTCCTCCCAGCCGTCGTCGGGACGGAACCCCTCGGGGAACGCGTAGGTGACCGACGCCAGGAACTGTCCGTCCGCATAGCGGCCGACGGCCTGGGTACGGCCGTGCGGCTCGTAGGCGATCGGAATGACCTCAGGGACTGCCATGGCGAGAACCATACGTATGCGCTGTGGCGACATTCGCACCCCGGTCCCCAGTTGGCCACCTACGCACCCCGCGATGGTGCTACTTCGCCACGAACTGCGTCAGGATGGCCTGGACTTCGTAGATGTCCACGCCCTTGGTGAACGTCTTCTCGATCGGTGTCGCCGAGCCGGAGATCCAGATCTTCAGCTCCGCGTCGAGGTCGAACGTGCCGGCGGTCTCGACCGCGAAGTGGGTGATGCTGCGGTACGGCACGGAGTGGTACTCCACCTTCTTGCCGGTGATGCCCTGCTTGTCGACCAGGATCAGGCGGCGGTCGGTGAACAGGATGGTGTCGCGGATCAGCAGGTACGCGGCGTGCACCTGCTCGCCCGGCCCCAGCAGTCGTGCGAAGTCCTGCTGGGCCTGTCCCGTGTCGATGGTGTGCGCGTTGCCGAACAATGCCATGGTTGGCCCCCCTCTGGGCAAGATCCCCGCAACATATCTCGGGGCAGGGGGGCCGTCCATGGCCGGGCGGTGACCAGATCAACCTCAGCAGCCCGTTGCCGGCGGCGATTACCGGCCCCTCTTTTCCGGGCGGGGGAAAGGGCGCCCTTTTCTCAGGTCGCTGACAGGCTTCCGTTCTAGCTTCCCGGCGCATGACAGCGAAACAGGAGCCCCAAGGGCCGCAGTACGCAAGTGGACTGACACGCCGCGAGGTGGTCGTCGCGGGGGCCGGAGGCGTCGCCGCGGTGGCTCTGGGCGGCGCGTTCGCCGCGAACGCGTTCGCCGGTGAGAGCGGTGAGAGCGGTGAGAGCGGCAAGAGGAGTGAGAGCGGCGACAGGAGTACGGGTGACGGAGAGGTCTGCTACCGGCTGACCTCCGAGGCCGTCGAAGGTCCGTACTACATCGATGCGGACAAGATCCGCCGGAACATCACCGAGGACCGCGAGGGCATAGCGCTGCTGCTCGCCCTCAAGGTGATCGACTCCGAGACCTGCCGACCGGTCCGCGACGCCGCCGTCGACATCTGGCACTGCGACGCCTCGGGCGTCTACTCCGGCTACGAGGACCAGGGCAGCGGCGGTGGTGGTCCCGCGCCCACCGGTGAACCCCCCACCGGCACGCCCACGGGCGCACCGCCCTCGGGCGGCCCCGGCGGCGGGGGCGGCGGGCACCAGGAACCCACCGACGACTCGCGCTACCTGCGCGGTACCTGGCGCACCGACCGGCACGGGCACGTCACCTTCAAGACGGTCTTCCCGGGCTGGTACCGGGGCCGCTGCGTCCACATCCATGTCAAGGTGCACGTGGACGGCGAGTGGACCGACGCCGGCTACGAGGGCGGACACACCTGCCACACCGGCCAGTTCTTCTTCGACGAGGAGTCCGTCCTCGCCTCCGCCGGGGTGGTGCCGTACTCGGCCAACACCACCGAGCGCACCACGCTCAGCGAGGACACCGTCTACGACCGGAGCGGCAGCCAGGGCGGCCTGCTCAGGCTGCGGTACGACAGGCGGGACATCGCCGAGGGGGTCCACGGGTCGATCACGGTGGGCGTCGATCCGGACACCACCCACGACGGCCAGGACACCCCACCGCAGCCGAGCGCGTCGGCGAGCCCGCCCGCTCCGGTCTGAAACTGACGCAGTGCCGGGTGGCAGCTCGCACAGTGCGTGACGCGGCGCGCGACGGCTCGTCCTCGCCCGAAGCGGTCGCTAGCGTCACCACTGCTCACCCGCACCACCCGGCACTGTTCGCACCGGACACCCTGGACACACGGCGGAAGGGGAAGAGCGTGACCGAGCCCGGCATCCGCAGTCTGCTCGAACCGCACCACCTGCTCGATCCCCACCCGGTCTACCGGCGGTGGAACGCGCAGGCTCCCGTCCTGTGGGACTCCGAGATCGACGCGTGGCTGATCACCGGCTACCAGGAGTCCCTCACCGCGCTGCGGGACGCCGAGACCTTCTGCCAGGACTGGCGGCGCGTCGGCGTGGACACCCCGCCCGCCCTGCTGAGCCTGCAGACCCTCGACCCGCCCGAACACACACGCATCCGGCACCTGCTCCTCGAGGGCTTCAAGGCGGTGGACCAGGAACTGCTGGACCGCACCGTACGCACCACGCTCGACGCGCTGCTGGCCGACGTGGCCGGACAGGAGAGCTTCGACTTCGTGGCCGAGGTCGCCGAGCCGCTGACCCTGCGGGCGGTCACCCAGCTGCTCGGGGTGCCGCAGCCGGACACCCGGTGGTTCGTACCGCTGTCGAACACCATCGTCGACGGCATGGACGCGAGCCTGCGCCCCGAGTGCTACGAGCCCGGTGTCGCCGCCCGTGCGCAGCTCACGGAGCTGGTCGGCGGGTGGCTCGACGCCGAGCTGCCGCCCGGGTTCACCGCCCATGTCAGGGCCGGGGCGCCGGAGGCGGGCATCGACCACGACGTCCTGCTGAACTCGCTGCGTGTCGTGCTCCAGGCGGGCTTCCAGACGGCCAGCCGCTTCCTGGCGATCGGTCTGCTCACGCTGCTGCGCATCCCGCCGCGGCGGCGCGTCCCGGTCGACACGGACAAGTCCGTCAACGAACTCGTCAGGTACGCGGGCCCCGTGCACGTCGAGAGCCGTGCCTGCGTACGGGACACCGTGCTCGGGGAGCAGAAGATCCGCGAGGGCGAGATCGTGTCGATGTTCCTCGGCGCGGCGAACCGGGACCCCGCCGTGTTCGAGGAACCCGACACCCTGCGGTGGGACCGGACGCCCAACCGCCATCTCTCCTTCGGCCGGGGACCGCACGCCTGCCTCGGCGCCCAGATCGCGCTCCAGGTGGCCCGGCACGCCTTCGGCGTCCTCGGCAGCCGCTACCCGAACGCCCGCCTCGTCACCGAGCCGGAGCCCCGGCCCAACGTGACCGAGCACGGACTGCACCGTCTGGAGATGTCGCTCCGTGAGGCTCAGCCGGACCTGTGAGACAGGTCCGAAAGCGGAGCGAGTCCGCACAACCCGTCGACGGAGGAAAGGGGTGAGCGTCATGCGCCACAACCACTGAGACCCGTAGCAGCACACAGGCAGGACCCCATCCGAACAACGGTCCCGCCGGGCCCGGGCCAAGTGCCCGTCACCTCGTCCCGTGCCCGGCGGGACCCGGGCGAGAGCTGGTGACCGACTCCGTGACCTCCACGATCCCCTCCTCCCCGCCGTCCGGGGTACGGGCGGTGCTGCGGGTGCCGGGGATGCGCGCGGTGTTCGCCGCGCACGCGGTGTCCATGGCGGGCACCCTGGCGGCCGAGGTCGCGCTGTCGATCCTGGTCTTCGAGCGCACCGGGTCCGCGCTGCTCTCCGCGCTGGTCCTGGTCTGCTCATTCCTGCCCTACGCCCTCGGCGGCACCGTCCTGTCGGCGCTCGCCGACCGCTTCCCGCCCCGGCCCGTACTGGTCGCCTGCGACCTGCTCAGCGGCGTCTGTGTGGCGGCGATGCTGATCCCGGGGCTGCCGGTCCCGGCCCTGCTCGGGCTGCTGCTGGTCACCGGGTTCGTCGCCCCGCTCTTCCAGGGCGCCAGGGCCGCGAGCCTGGCGTATCTCCTCGACGCGGAGACGTTTCCCACCGGCCGTTCGATGCTGCGCACGATCAGCCAGACCGCGGTCGTCTCCGGCTTCGCCCTGGGCAGCGTCGCGGTCGCCGCGATCGGCCCGCTGTGGCTGCTGGCCGCCGACGCGGCCAGCTTCCTCGTCTCGGCCGCGCTCATCGGCCTGCGCACCCCGGCCACACCGGCCGGCGCTCCGGACGGCGGGAAGTCCCTCGCCTCCGTGGTGCGCGACTCGGGCGAGGGACTGCGCCACCTCATGGCACACCGCCCGCTGCGCCGACTGATCCTGCTGACCTGGGCCGTTCCCGGCTTCTCGGCGGTGGGCGACGGGCTCGCCGTGGCGTACACGGCGCAGACGGGCGCCGCGGCGACCGCGGCGGGCGCCCTGTTCACCGGGTACGCCGTCGGCACGGTCGCCGGCGACCTCACCCTCGTACGACTGCCGGCCGCCACCCGGCGCCGTCTGGTCACCCCGCTGGTGCTGCTGTCCCAGCTCCCCCTGGCCGGATTCCTGCTGACCCCGTCCGTGCCCGTCGCGGCGGCCCTGCTGGCGCTCTCCGGCGCGGGCATGGCCTGCAACCAGGGACTCGACCCGCTGATCCTCGACGCGAGTGAACCCGCCTACCGGGGGCGGCTGTTCACGGTCCAGAGCAGCGGTCTGATGACGGTCCAGGGCGTCGGCATCGGCGCCTTCGGCGCCCTGGGCGTCTGGCTGCGCCCCGGTGCCGTCATCGGCGTCACGGGGCTGGTCGGCGCTGGGGTCGTCTCACTCATGGTCCGCCGGGCCCTGGGTGCACCGCCGGACGGCGGGTCAGGACCGGGCGGACCGTGAGGCGAGGTGTCCGGTCCGGTGTTCGGTCACGCGTTCCCTCACGCGTTCGGTGAGGCGTTCGGTCAGGACGCGTTCGGTGAGGCGTTCGGTCAGGCGGGCTCGCCGCCGAAGCGCTCCTTGTAGGTCTCCAGGTCCTCGTCCGTGAGCTTGGCGAACAGCACCGGCGGGACCGTGAACGGGGTGCCGGCGGGGACCGTGGTGAGGGACTTCGCCTCGGCCTCGGTGACCCAGGCCGCCGTGTCGTCGGCGAGGGAGAACGCCGCGCGCATCGTCGCCGACGACGACGGGATGAACGGCTCCGAGACCACCGAGTAGAGGTGGATCAGGTTCATCGCCGTGCGCAGGGTGAGGGCCGCGCCGTCCTTGTCCGTCTTGATCTCCAGCCAGGGGGCCTTCTCCTCCAGGTAGGAGTTGCCCGCCGACCACAGCGCGCGCAGGGCGGCGGCCGCCTTGCGGAACTGGAGGCTCTCCAGGTGCGACTCGTAGTCGGCCAGGAGTGTCGCGATCTCCTCGCCGAGCTTCGTCTCGGCCGCGCCCGGCTCGCCGCCCGCGGGGACGTCGTCGCCGAAGCGCTTGCGGGAGAAGGACAGTACCCGGTTGACGAAGTTGCCCAGGGTGTCGGCCAGGTCCTTGTTCACCGTCGCCGTGAAGTGCTCCCAGGTGAAGGACGAGTCGTCCGACTCCGGGGCGTTGGCGATCAGGAAGTAACGCCAGTAGTCCGCGGGGAGGATGGCCAGCGCCTGGTCGGTGAAGACGCCCCGCTTCTGGGAGGTGGAGAACTTCCCGCCGTAGTACGTCAGCCAGTTGAAGGCCTTGACGTAGTCGACCTTCTTCCAGGGCTCGCGCACGCCCAGCTCGGTGGCGGGGAACATGACGGTGTGGAACGGGACGTTGTCCTTCGCCATGAACTCCGTGTAGCGGACGTCGGTGTCGACGTCGTACCACCAGGACTTCCAGTCCCGGTCCTCCGGATTCCCGGCCGCCCACTCCTTCGTCGCGCCGATGTACTCGATCGGGGCGTCGAACCAGACGTAGAAGACCTTGCCCTCCGCCGCCAGCTCGGGCCAGGTGTCCGCCGGGACGGGGACGCCCCAGTCCAGGTCACGGGTGATCGCGCGGTCGTGCAGGCCCTCGGTCAGCCACTTGCGGGCGATGGAGGAGGCCAGCTGCGGCCAGTCGGCCTCGTGGCGCGAGACCCAGGCCTCGACCTCGTGCTGGAGCTTGGACTGCAGCAGGAAGAGGTGCTTCGTCTCGCGGACCTCCAGGTCCGTCGAGCCGGAGATCGCGGAGCGCGGGTCGATCAGGTCCGTCGGGTCCAGGACGCGGGTGCAGTTCTCGCACTGGTCGCCGCGGGCCTTGTCGTAGCCGCAGTGCGGGCAGGTGCCCTCGACATAGCGGTCCGGGAGGAAGCGGCCGTCGGTCGGGGAGTACACCTGGCGGATCGCCCGCTCCTCGATGAAGCCGTTCTCGTTCAGCTTGCGGGCGAAGTGCTGGGTGATCTCGCGGTTCTCGTCGGACGAGCTGCGGCCGAAGTAGTCGAAGGCCAGCGCGAAGCCGTCGTAGACCGCCTTCTGCGCGTCGTGCGCCTGCGCGCAGAACTCGGCGACCGGCAGGCCCTGCTCCTTCGCCGCGAGTTCGGCCGGGGTGCCGTGCTCGTCCGTCGCGCAGATGTAGAGGACGTCGTGGCCGCGCTGGCGGAGGTAGCGGGAGTACACGTCCGCCGGGAGCATGGACCCCACCATGTTGCCCAGGTGCTTGATCCCGTTGATGTACGGAAGGGCGCTGGTGATGAGGTGTCGAGCCATCGCGGGCTGCTCCCAAGTCGCTACGCGGGGTGACGATCGTGGTTCTCTGGTCGTCAGTGAACCTTGAAATCGTAGCCGACATGGGTAGGCCGCCCGCCTCCCGTTTTACGGGCTGGGAAGCGGGCGGCCGGTGGTACGGGGTCACGAGGTCACGGGCGCCAGGTGGCCAGTACGCCCTCGTAGAGCTCGGCGTCCGTGAGCTCGCGCGGGGTCGCGCCCGCGTGGAAGAAGGACGCGTTGGAGGTCTTCAGCTTGCGGAGGTAGTCGAACGCCTTGTTCTCCGGGTCGCCGAAGGCGACGAAGGAGAAGAACAGGGCGGGGTGGCTCTTCGCGGCGTCCGTGAGGGACTGGGTCGCGGGGGTCTTGGCGTCGGGGGCGCCGTCGGTCTGGAAGACGACGAGGGCGGGGTCCGTCGTGCCGGACTTCTCGTAGTGGGTGACGATCTCCTGCACGGCCGCGTGGTAGCTGGTACGGCCCATGCGGCCGAGGGAGGCGTGCAGCTCGTCGATCTTGTTCTCGGGGTCGGCGAGGGTGAGGTCGGCGGTGCCGTCCACCTCCGTGGAGAAGAAGACGACGTGGACCGTGGGGGCGGCGCCGGCGCCGACGGCCGCCGCGAGGGCGAGGGTCTGGTCGGCGAGGGCCTGGGCGGAGCCGTCCTTGTAGTACGGGCGCATGGAGGCGGAGCGGTCGAGCACGAGGTAGAGCCGTGCCCGGGTGCCGGTGAGGTCGTTCTTCGCGAGCGCGGCCGTGGCCGCTCTGTGGGCGGTGGCGAGGTGAGGGGCGGTGACCTCGGGTTCGATCACCGGCTCCGGCACCGACTCCGGCTCCGCGTCCGGGATGACGGCGGCCACGGGCCCGGCGGCCACCGAGGGCTCGGACTCGGTCTCCGGCTCCGGGACGATGTCTGCCGCGGGCTCGATCACGGGCTCCGGCTGCGGGGCGGCGTCCGCCGCGACCGGCTCCGCGGTCTCGGCCACGGGCTCGGACTCCGGCTCCGGTTCCGCGGCGACGTCCGCCGCGACCGGCTCCGCTTCGGCCACCGGCTCGGGGGCGGCCACGGGCTCCGTCTCGGGGGCGACCTCGGCGTCGGGCGCCTGAGCCCGGAGCGCCTCGGCGGCGGGCTCCTCCGCGACGAGCTCCTGGGCCTGCGGCTCCTCCGCCTGCGGCTGGTCGGCCGCGGGCTCGGGCTCCAGTTCGGGTGTGACCTCGGCGGTCGGCTCTTCAGCTGCCGGTTCCGCCGCCGTCGCGGCCTCCGGCCCGGTACCCGCCGCCGCTTCGGCCACGACCTCGGCCTGCGGCTCCGCCTCAGCCTCGGCCACCGGCTCCGGCGTCACCTCGGCCAGGGGCTCCGGCGCAGTTTCCGCCTCGGCCACGGGCTCCGACTCCGGCGCGGGCTCAACCTCGGCCACGGGCTCAGTCTCGGCCACGAGCTCCGCAGTCGGCTCAGTCTCGGCCTCGGTCGCCGGCTCCGCCTCAGCCTCGGTCGCGGACTCCGTCGCCGTGTCAGCCACGGCCTCGGCTCCAACCTCAGCCACCGGCTCGGCCTGGGCCTCAGCGACCGTCTCGGACTCGGTCACCCGCTCCGCCGGAGCTACCGCCTCAGCCGCCGGCTTCGCCTCGGTCGCTTCCTCCAGGGGACCCGTCTTCGTGGGGTTCGGAGGGGTTTGCCTCGGGACGCTCACGTTGTCGAAGGCGGCCGACACCAGATCGTGTTCGTTCTGTTCGTCCTGTTCGGACGAAGTGCGGGGCTCGGGGACCTGGGCGGTCGCCGCGGTTTCCCGGGGTGGTTCCTGGGCGGGGACCGTCTCCTGCGAAGGAATCCGTTCCGCGCCCTCTGCTTCGGCGGCACGATCTTTGCGTGGCCGGCCGAATGCGTTCCGCAGGAGGTTCAGAATGCCCATGCGCGCAACCCTTCGCGTGAGTTGATGCCCGTCAATCCCTGGCCAGGACGGACACGTAAGGTTAGCGGCCACTGTTGGTGATCTTGGGCAGGGGCGGATTCGCGCCTACCGCACCCCATCGTGGCCGAGGCAGAACGTACCTTGCGCTCAGTGCGGGGTCGCGATCGCCCGGGCCGTCGCCACTTCCCGGCGCACCCCTTCCAGGACGCTGTCGGCCGGTCCGGCGAGGTCTGTGCGGACCGCGACCAGGGTCTCCGCCTCCCGGACGCCCTCGGACAACTCCCTCAGCTGCAGCGCGACCTGGGACACCTCGGCCGGTGACGGCGGCGCGCAGCCGTGTGCGACGCGGACCCGTGCCGCCGTCGTCGCGTCCACGATGCGTTCCACGGCGACGACCAGCGGCCACCAGGCGGCGGCGCGTCGACCGGTGGGCGGCGGTTCGGTGAGGGCGCGCTGGAACTCCGTACGGACGACGGACAGGTCGCGGTAGAGGCGGCGGCGCATCCGGGCGCGGGCGGCGGGGTCGGTGGTGTCGAGGAAGGCGCACTCGACATAGCCGGCGGTGTCGGCGACCGCGTCCGCCAGCCGGTCGCCGACGCGGGTGTGCCAGCTCTCCGGCCACAGGAGGTACCCGGCCACCAGCGCGATCGCGCAGCCCATGAGGGAGTCCGTCAGGCGGGGCAGGAGGAGAGCCGTGCCCAGGTGGTTGAGGATGTCGGACAGGAGCAGGATCACCGGGGTGATGGCCGCCGTCTGATAGCCGTACCCGCGGGGGGTGAGGACCGGGATCAGCGGGGCCAGCAGCATCATCGTCGGCACGTCCCACCAGCCGCGCGGCACCTCCGCCAGGACCGCCGCCGCGACCACCAGTCCGGCCACCGTGCCGAGCGCGCGCAGCAGCGCCCGGGAGAAGACGGAGCCGAAGTCGGGCTTGAGGACGAAGGTGATGGTGAGGGCGACCCAGTAGGAGCGGGCGACCGGGACGACCGACACGAGCACCTGGGCGAGGCCGATGCACAGCGCCAGCCGCAGACCGTAGCGCCAGGACGCGGCGGAGAGCGTGACGTTGCGGGCGGCCCGGGCGGCGCGGACGCCCAGGGCTGCGGGGCGGCCGAGGCGGTCGTCGATGCCGCGCGGGTCCACGTCCGGAGCGGCGACGACCTCGGCCGCGTGGCGCAGGGCGTGTTCGATGGCCCGGCCGGTCTCGTCGGTCGGGACGGGGAGGTCGAGCGCGGTCGGGCCGGTGCGGCCCGTCTCCACCGCCCGGGCGAGGCGCAGGACGGCCCGGGGGATCTCCGGCGGCAGGGCCCTGCCGCTCTGGTGGGCGGCCGGGGCGGCCTCGACGACCGGCGTCATGGCGTTCAGCTGGGCCAGCAGGCGGGTGAGTTCGGGGCTGTGGCCGTGGTGGCGGGTGCGGCGGGCGAGGATGACGTCGTACGACTGGTTCAGCGACTGGGTGACGGTGTGCCGGGCCTCCTCGTACGCGCCGGTTACGTCGCTGCCGCTCGCGGCGAGCAGGGCGGCGACGGTGCGATACGTGTCGGCGACCGCGCCGCGCTCGGGCACCCCGGAGCGCATCGGCCAGGAGAGCAGGGCCAGGAGCAGGACGAGCAGGCCGCCGCCGGTCATCAGGGCCGGGGCCAGCCGCCAGTCGCCCGGGATGGGCAGGCCCGCGCCCACCACCGAGTTGAGCAGCAGGAGCAGGCCCGACACGGAGGCCACGGCACCGATCGTCGAGATCATCCCGGAGACGAGCGCGAGGCCGGTGACGGTGGCGACGGTGAGCCAGCCGTGGCCGTAGACGAAGGTGCCGAGGGTGATGCCTACGGCGCCGAACAGCTGGGGGATCGCGATGTTGAGGATCCGCATGCGGTAGGCGTCGGCGGTGTCGCTGATGACGCCGGACAGGGCGCCCATGGAGGCGAGGGCGCCGTAGGCGGGCTGCCCGAGCGCGAGTCCGACGGCCAGCGGGAGGGCCATCGCGACGGCGGCGCGGGCGGCGGCGGGGCGGTTGACGGGGGCCTGCTGGGGTTGGAGGTTCCGGACCAGCCAGTCGGGCGGGGTGAGGCCGATGGGGAACTCTCGGGACATGCGCTCATTATCAGCGCCCGGCCCGGTCGTCAGGCCTGGTGGAGCGTGATGTCGACGAGCAGCGCGCGGTGGTCGGTGTCGGGGAGGCCGAGGAACCGGGCGCGGTCCGCGGAGAAGTCCGGCGACACGAGGACGTGGTCGATCTGGGCGCCGGCGGCCGGGGCGGTGGGGGCGGGCCAGCTCGGGGTGCGGCCCGCGCCGGCCAGCCGCGCGGCGTCGCGCAGGCCGGTGTCGAGGATGCGGCGGAAGGCGGCGTGGTCCTGGGAGGCGTTGAAGTCGCCGGCCAGGACGGTGGGTGTCCCGCCGCCTTCGGCGGCGAAGTCGCGCAGGCGGCCCAGTTCGCGGCGCCAGAGGTCGAGTTGGCCGGGCAGCGGGGGCATCGGGTGGGCGAGCTGGAGGCGTACGGCGTGACCGCGCACGTCGGCGACGGCACCGGGCATGCCCATCGTGCCGGTGACCCCGCCCGTGCCGCTGAGGGGGAAGCGGCTGAGGACGATCGATCCCGTGGAGCCGCCCGCCTCGACGGCTTGCCGGTAGGGGTAGACGGACCCGAAGGTGTCCGTCAGCGTCGCCTGGCAGGTGTACTCGCACTCCTGCACGAACACCACGTCGGGCCGCTCGCGCCGGACGGCCCCGACGAGCGCGCCGGTCGCCTGCCCGAACTCGACGTTCGAGGTCAGCACGCGGAACGAGACGACGGGGGCGCCGCCGGGCGCGTCGGTGCTCCCGTACGGCTCGATGAACCACGCCAGCAGCCCGAGCAGGACGGCGCCCCAGACCACGCCGGTCCACCACCGGCCGAGCAGCGCCGGCAGCAGTGCCGCGCCGGTGGGGACGAGCAGCCAGGGCAGGAAGGCGAGCAGCTGGGGCACCGGTGTGATCCCGTCGCTGTCGGCGAGCCGGCAACCGACGACCGCGCTCACTCCGGCGAGCAGCAGCCCGCCGCAGCCGATGCCGAACCGTCGCCGCCCGCTGCGCCGTGGGGGCGTGGCACCGCCGGTGGTCCACTCGGCGGTCGCGGTGTCCAAGTCCCGGCCTCTCGTTCGAGGGTGGATGTCCGGATCCTCCCTCAAAGACGGCGGACGTGGCGGGAAGGTTGTCAGACCCGGGCGCGGCTCGGCTTCCGGGGAGGGGCCGGGGTGTTCGTCGCCGAGGCGCGCCGGCGCCGGGCGCGCAGGAGGCGGGCGATCCGGGCGGCGGCCGCCACCGTCAGACCCAGGGCCAGCAGGAGCCACGCGGCCGTGCGGAGGGTGGAGGTGAGGGCGTCGTAGACCGCGCCGGCGGCCGGGTGGGAGACCTCGTCGGGCAGGTCGGCCAGGGTCAGTCGGCGGCCGAGGGCGATCGCGAGGACCAGGAGGGCGCCGCCGACGGCCGTGCCGAGGGCGACCGCGGTGACCGCGCGGCGGCGGCGGACGGCGAGGGCGATGCCGGCGACGGCGAAGACGCAGGCGGCGACGGGGAGCCAGAAGCCGGCGACCTCGAGCACGCCGTACCCCTTTCGGAGCCGGCCAAGGTCTTCGGCCGCGAGGACGGCGACCTCGGCGTGCTGGACCGGGATGCGGTTGGCCAACGGCATGTGCTCGACGGCGAGACGGTGTTTGACCTGGGCGGTGACCGGGGCGAGGTCGACGGTGACGATCCGGTCGCGCTCGCCCCGCAGGGCTTGCAGGACGGCGTCGTGGGTGGCCCGGTTGCCCTCGTCCCAGGCCGTGCGGAAGGCCTCGGTGCGGGTGAACGAGCGCACCGCGTCGTGCACGAACGGGGCCACCGTGCCCCGTATCGGGCGCACCCCGCTCCCCCGCCGGTCGACCTCGCGCATGATGCCGGCGCCGACGGTGTCCGCCACCGCCTCGCGCACGTCCGGGTCGGCGGCGAGAGGTGCCATCGCGGTGACGTACCGGCCCGTGTCCGCGAGCCCGTACGACGCCCAGGCCGCGAGCGTGCCGAACGGTGCCAGGAGGCACGCCAGCGCGATCAGCACGGCCGACAGGGCGGCACGGAGTTGTGGGGACACGTTTCCAGGGAAGGGGCCGCAGGCGCGGTGCGCGAGCGGGGTGACTGCGGATGGGTGCACAGGTCGAGCCGAACGGGGACCCCGGGCGCAACCGGGCGGGCCGCTCTCCGGTGGAGGGTTCACCTGGACGGGTGTTTCCTGGTTCCAGGGTGCCCCGTCGTCGAGGGAAGGCCCTGGTCCGAGGGTGCCCCGTGACCGACGGAGGCCCTGGTCCGAGGGAGGCACGGCGGTGGCGGTCACCCTGGAGAGAGACGTCCGGATCCTCACCCGGCGGCCGGGACTTCACCCCCGTCGCCCGGTGAGCGGAGGGATGAGGGAAACGTGTGGGCCCCGGCGACAACCGGGGCCCACACGCCGTCCAGGGGCGTCAGAGGCGGTGGCCCTGCGCGTCCTCGTGCGTGTAGTAGCGGTAGAACAGCACGGCGAACACGGCCACCGAGACCGCCAGCGACATGCCCACGGCGCGCAGGACGCTCGCGCCGGTCTGGCTGTACAGGAAGCCGAACGCGCCGCCCGCGAAGGCCGTCCACAGCAGGGCGTGCACCTCGCGCTTCATGTGCGGGGCGAGCGCGCGCACACCGATGTAAAGCGCGATGAAGGCGATCACCGTCACGAAGCCGAACAGGAGGTTCCAGCCCGTGATGGGTCCGCCGCTGCGTCGGTTGGCCGCTGCCCAGTAGCCGTAGACGAGCCCCAGTACGACGGGCCCGGCCCAGTTCGCCGCCTGGTGCGCCCGCGCACCGAGGATGTCCGGGTTCGCGCGCGTTCCCTGCGCGGGTGCCGCATGAGCCATGAGAGCGCTCCTCTCTCTCGTCGCCCCCGCTACCAGCGCACACCTGGGGAGGGTGGTCGGCAAGTCGGCGGAGATGCAGCGGGCCCACCCCCGTGTTTCGCTGGGCACCGTGAGTGACGGTGCCCGACGTCGGCGTGCACCCGTCCGGTATCCCCGGGCGGGGTGGGACGACGTGGTGGCCCGGCCCGAACTGCTGCGTGTCCGCGGCCACAGTGTCGCCTGGCTGCCGCCGCTGGCGCTGCTCGTCGGCATCGCGGTGGCCGACTTCAACACCGGCGGGGAGTTCCGGACCATCTCCTGGATCGTGCTCGTGCCCGGCATCGCCGCCGCGATCTGCGGGGTGTGGGGCACGGCCGTGTTCGCGGTGCTCGCGATCGTCACGTACCTCGGCGTGGACAGCGCCTGGCCGCACCAGTACCAGACCGGTCTGCCCGACCTGATCCTCGTCGTCGTGGGCGGCATCCTCGCTGTCCTGGCCTGCGTGGTCCGGGTCCGGGGCGAGCTGCGGATGGTGCACATGATGCACATCGCCGAGACCACCCGCCGGACCGTGCTGCGCCCGCTGCCGCCGGGCTGGGGCGGCCTGGACCACGCGGCCGCCTACCTCGCGGCCGACATCGAGGCCCGGGTCGGCGGCGACTTCTACGACATCCAGCCCGGACCGTACGGCACCCGGGTGCTCCTCGGCGACGTGCAGGGCAAGGGGCTGTACGCGGTGGAGGTGGCGGCCGCGCTGCTGGGCACGTTCCGGGAGGCGGGGTACCACGAGGCCGACCTGGCGACGGTGGCCGCGCACCTGGAGACGCGGATGCTGCGTCACCGCGGGCGCACCGTGGCCCTCGGCCGGGACGACGCCGACCGCTTCGCCACCGCCGTGCTGCTCGGCTTCCCGGTGGCCGGGCCCCCGGTGGTGGAGATGGCCGTCTTCGGCCACGAGCCGCCGCTGGCCGTCGGACCCGCCGGTGTACGGGCCCTGCCGGACGGGGACGGGCTGCCGCTGGGCCTCTGGGACCTCGTGGGCGACCACGGGCCGACGGTGCGCCGGGTGCCCCTGGAACCGGGCGAGACCCTGCTGCTGTTCACCGACGGGGTGACGGAGGCCCGGGACACGGCCGGGATGTTCTACCCGCTCGTCGACGAGGTGACCCGCGCGGTGGCCGCGGACCCGGGCACCGCCACCCCCGCCCGCCTGGTCACCCTCGTCCGGGACGGCACCCTGCGGCACAGCGGGGGGCGTCTCGTCGACGACACGACGGTCTTCGCCGTACGCCCGCGTACGAAGGCCGGCGAAACCCCGGTACAGGGAGGTTCGCTGTCCTGACACCCCCCTTTGCAGCCGCAGCGGTTACGGTGCTGCCGTAGGTGATCGACAGGGGAGGGACCATGCCCGGAACCGTGCTGCTGCTCGCGGCCTCGCCCGTGGGCAAGGGGTGTCTGGTGGACGCGGCGTCCGTGCTCCCCGTGCTCGCGGCCGTGCCGCCCGCCGTGCTGGCGGGGGCGGACACCGCGAACGTCGTCGAGCTGGCCGATCCGCTGGAGCCGCAGGCGGTGCTCACCCGGCTGCGCGCGGCCGCCGCGGCCCCCGGTCCGCTGACCGTGTTCGTGACCGGGCAGCTCCAGCTCGACCGCCGTCAGCGCCTGCCCCATCTGGCGCTGGCGCGCACCACGCCGGCGACCGTGCGCTACACGGCGTTCCCCTGGCACTGGTTCCGGGAGGAGCTGCGGCTGCGGGCGCCCGGCGCGACGACGCTCGTGCTCGACCTGCACGCGGACGCGGAGACCTGGGAGCACCTGCGTACGGCGCCGCTCGACTGCGGTCCCAACAACGCCGTCTACGGGCGGATCGCGCCGCCGCCGGGGCGGCGGGCGGTGGCCGCGCCGACGTACATGAAGGCGGTCGCGACGATCCTGCGCAGCGGACACCGGCCGGCACTGGAGCAGCTGCACCTGCAGGCGTGGGGAAGGCTGACCGGTGAGGGCGAGTCGGGCGGTGTCGCGCTGGCCGCGCACGCGCCGGTGACCGGTGATCCGCACGCCTCGATCACGGCCGCCGTGCAGTCCGGCAGACACGCCGAGGCCGACGCGCTCGCCGCGCGCTGGGAGCAGGCCGCCGTGCTGGCGCAGGGGCCCGCCTCGGAGAACGCCCTGCACTGGGCCGAGGTCCGGGCGGACCTGGCGATGTTCGCGGGGGACGCCGAGCGCAGCTGCCGTACGTGGCTCGCGGTGGCCGGGAGCCGGCTGGCGGCCGGGCAGGCCGCGGACGCGCCGGCGGTGGAGGCGGCCGTCGACCGGGCCCACCATCAGTGGGGGCGCATCCGTGACACGGCGCGGGCCCGGGAACTCGGGCCCGCGCTCGCGGAGTTGCGCGGCCGGGTGCCCGGCCGGCGCGAGGGTGCGCTGGGCCATGTCCAGCGGCAGCTGCACCAGTTGCAGGCGCAGGGGTAACGGAACCGAACCTCCGCGCCCACCGGATCACTTGGTGAAGGTGAAGTACTTCCAGCCGCCGTACGTCGTCGCGTTGACGTTGTCACCGGACTTGGTGTCGATGTAGTTCGAGCGCATCCGGTAGCGGACGCCGGTGGGCGGGGTGCCCGTCAGGACGACCGAGTCCTTGCCGTTGGAGGCGAGCGCCCAGTACTCGGCGTACGTGGTGTGCCAGGCGTTCTTGTAGAACTCCTGGATCTCCAGCTGGTACTTGCGGCCCTTGTAGGCCGTCATCGTGGTGTTGATGACGGGGTCCTTGGACCGGTGGAAGTAGGCGTACGTCTCGTTCCACGCCCACGCGGTCCGGTAGGCGCCGCTGACGGAGGTCGAGACCTGCACCTTGGTGTAGACGGTGGAGGTCACCGACTTCGCCGCGTACCGCGTGTCGCCCGTGAACTTCGCGGTGAACTTGGTGTCGCGGGTCAGGTGGACGGTGGCGGTGAGGTTGCCGCTGGAGTCGACCGTGCCCTTCCTGACCAGGGCGTCGGGCTTGTCGGAGCCGTAGGGGTCGGCCCAGATCTCCACCGTGCGGTTCTTGTAGGTGGCGCCGAGGTGCGCGGTGAACGTCACGGTGCCGTTGTAGCCGTAGACCTTGCCCGCGTTGTCCAGCGTCACCGTGGTCGCGGTCCTGGCGACGGACACGGAGTCCGTGGCGCTCGCGCCGGTGTGGTCGGCGTCGCCCGCGTAGGTGACGGTGTACTTCACGGTGCCGCCGGCCGGCGGGGTGTCGGTGAGGGAGTACGAGCCGTCGGCGGCGACCGTGGCCGTGCCGAGCGCCTTGCCGGCCGGCGTCTCGTCGTCGGTGCGGGTGACGGCGACCTCGGTGCCCGCGGGGAACGCGGCCGTCGACGACAGTTTGCCGGTGACGGTCAGCGCCTTGCCGCGGGTGCCGGTGGCCGGGGCGGCGGCGGTCAGGGTGGCGGCCGTCCTGGCGGGGTCGTCGTAGACGCGCAGCGAGTAGGCGTCCGCGTTGTCGCGGGACACCGCGAACAGCTTGCTGCCGTCCGGCGCCCAGGCCAGGCCGCGCGCGGCGAGGGTGTCGGAGGAGCTGCCGCCGGTGCTGCTGCCGAACTCGTACTCGCGCAGCGGCAGGGAGGAACCCGGCTTGAAGACGTGGACGTCCGGCTCGTACCAGGAGTCGGTGCCCGCCGCGATGTCGCCGTTCGGGGCGATGTCCACCGCGTTCGGGTACGTGTTCGTGACGTACTTGCCGTCCTTGGACAGGTCCGTGAGCTTGTAGACGGCCTGGTAGTACGGGGCACCGCTGGCGGTGACGACGTCCCTGCCGTCCGGCGTGATGGCCATGTCCATGAGGTTGCCGCCGCCGGTGTCGCCCGGGTCGAAGGCGTACGCGGTCTGCGTCGGGGCGCCCGAGGAGACGTCGTACACCGCGAGGACGACCGGGCTCTGGCTCTCCGCGCCCGCGACGAGCGTGTCCGGGGCGGCGGCGGAGGCCTCGAGGATCGGCGCGGAGTACCAGGAGTTGACGGGAGCCTGGGCGAGGTCGACGACGGGGCCGGCGCCGCTGAGGTCGAGCGAGCCGATGTTGCCTTTGGTGGCGCCGCCATAGCCGAACCAGAGCTTGCCGCCCGCCTGGGCGAGGTATTGCGGGTCCGCGGTACCGGTGGAGTAGCGGTGGGCCTCGGTCGCGCTCGCGGTGTCGATGGCCACGATCGCGTCGGCGTCGCCCACGGCCGCGTAGAGGGTGGAGGAGTCGGCGGACAGTTCGAGGCCGCGGACTCCGGGCAGCGAGCCGACGGTCGCGACGACCGTGCCCGCGTAGTCGGTCACGACGACCTGACCGCTGGTCGGGTCGCTGATGAAGACCCGGTGGTGAACCCCGTCGACGACCATGTCGCCGGTCGACCTCAGGGGCAGGAGAGCGCTGGAGTCGGCCGCTGCCGACCCCGCTCCGGTCGCGATCAGCGCGACGGAGCCGAAGAGGACGGCCAGTGCCGTCGCGACCGGAAGAGTGCGTCTGCGCACGATGTTTCGAACCCCCCGGAACGAAAGTGGAATCAGAATGCGCAGATTAGGTCACGGTCCTGACATCAGGGTGAACTGGTCAGTAAGAGGCTGGTGAGAAGGGCGTGAGGGGTGCGGCAGGTGCGCTCGCGGGTGGCCCGACCACCCGCGGCCTCTCCTCCGCGGCCCGTGCCGGCCCCGCGTTCGCCGCGAGGATCAGGGTCACCGTGGCGAGCACGGCTGCGGCGAAACCCCTGGTGTACCGCTCGGATGTGCGTCCCTGCACGGCGACCTCGCAACGACGACAGTGAAGTGTTAAGCATGTTTAATTCGCGGTTTAACCTAGGGCGTGTCATGGTCGAACGGCAAGAGGTCCAGGGTCAGTTGGGGGTAGTCGGCGCGTGGGCGACAGAGACGAGCCCGAGGTCATCGGGCGCAGGGTGCAACGGCTGCGCAGCGAAAGGCGCCTGACGCAGCGTCAGCTGGCCGAGCCGACGTACACCCCTGCCTACATCTCCACGCTGGAGGCCGGCCGGGTGCGGCCCTCCGACGAGGCGCTGCGGTACATCGCCGAGCGGCTCGGGGTCGACTTCGGGGAGCTGGCCACCGGACGTTCCGCCCGGCTCGTCACCGATCTGCGGCTGCGGCTGACGGAGGCCCAGCGCACCCTGGCCACCGGTGACGCCGAGGAGGCGGCGCGGCGGTACTCCGACCTGCTGGCGGAGGCGGAGGCACAGGGGCCGGCCGAGGTGCAGGCGACCGCGCTGCTCGGGCTCGGGGAGTGCGGTATCGAGACCGGCGACCTGGTCAGTGCCCGGGAGTACTTCGAACGGGCGGAGGCGTGCCTCGCCGAGGACCCGCTGCCCGCGCGCGTCCCGGCGCTGCGCGGCCGGGCCCTCTCCCACTACCTCGCCGGTGAACTCCGCTACGCCGTCTATCTGCTGGAGTCCACCCTCGACGAGCTGAACCGCGGCGGGCTGCACGACCCCGACGCGCTGCTCCTGCTGTACGCCTCCGTCATCGGGCCCTACATGGACATGGGGGCCCACGCGCGCGCCGCGCAGGCCGCCGAGTTCGCCCTCGCCCTCGCACCCCAGGTCGGCGATCCCGCGCTGGTCGCCCGGATGCACCGGTCGGTGGCCCGCACCCTGCTCGCCGAGGGCCGGATCGCCGAGGCCGACGCCTCGCTCGTCAAGGCCGCCGAGCTCTACCGGCAGTTGCAGATCCGGACCGAGCTCGCCAACTGCCACTGGATGCGCGGCTATGTCTCCGCGCAGAACGGCGACATGGAGCGGGCGGAGGGCGAGCTGCGCGAGGCACTGGCGATGCTCGCCGCCAAGCGCGCCGCCCTCTACAGCAGCCAGGTCGCCGTCGAGCTCGCCGACGTCCTGCACCGACGGGGGAAGTCCGAGGAGGCCGCCGCCCTGCTGCGGGACGTCCTCGGCGACCTCTCGCCGGAGCGCGGCGCCGTGCACGCGGCGGGGGCGCACCGGCTGCTCGGCATCATCGCCGAGGACGCCCGCGACACCGAGGCGGCCGAGGAGCACTATGTGCGTGCCCTGAGCCTGCTGGAGCGGGCCGGAGCCGCCGGCGACCTGGCCGACCTGTGCCGGATGCTAGGCGACCTGCTGCGCCGCACCGGGCGGGTGGAGGCGGCCCTCGACGCGTACCGGACGGGGCTCGGACACCGCACGGCTCCCGGTACGACGACGCTGGGACCGGCGCCCGCGCAGCCACCGCTCTGAGCCCCGCGAGCGGCGGCAGGCGTCAGACCTGGGCCCGGCCCTGCCTGCGGACCTCCGCCAGGCGCTGGGCGCCGAGTTGTACGGCCGCCTGCGTGGCGTCGTTCGGCACGTCGCCCATGCCGCCGTTGGTGAGCGCGAACGCGTCCTCGCCGACCCGGACGACGGCCACGTCCAGGGAGAGGGTGGTGGGGTCGGCGTCGAGCGTCTGGCCCTGCGGCCCGGTCACCGCGGTCACCGTCACCCGCAGCCCCTGCCGGGCGTCGCCCACCTCGGGCAGCGGCGCGTCGTAGGCCTGGACGTCCAGTACGGCGCCCGTCGTCGCCGTGGCCGTGAACCGCGCGCACTGTTGCGGCACGGTCTTCAGCCAGGCCAGCGCCTCGGCCACGGCCGCCTGCGGCTGGGCGGAGACCTGGTAGCGCAGCTGCGCCCCGTTGTCGGTGTCGTCGAGGCCGGTCACCGCGAGGCCCGGGGCGCCGAGGAGTTCGTCGGCGTAGAGGGAGTCGAGCAGGCGCTGGCACCCGGCCGCCGCGGTCGTCGCCTTCAGCAGTCCGTCCCGCCAGGTGGCCACGCCGGCCGTCGGGATCCAGGGGCCGCCCAGGTCGGTGTCCGTGATGAGGGCGGCCGCCGCCTGGGCGACGGTGAGGGCGGAGGAGGCGCCGGAGGCGTGCGCGGAGGGCGCGGAGGTGGCCGCGGAGGAGGGGGCGACGATCGGGGCGTGGGGCGCTCCCTCGTCCGCGCTGAGACAGCCGGACGTGGACAGCAGCGTGACGGCGCTGAGGGCGGAGGCGAGGACGGTGCGGGCGCGGGACATCGGGATGCCTCCAGGGGTGCGTCGAGGGGCCGTCCTCTCACGGCAACACCGGGGGTACGGGGGCACCAGCGCGGCGGGCCGTACGGGTGAGCGGGACGGGGGCCGGGAGAGGACCCGGAGGCGCGCGGACCGGGGCGGCGGGGCGGGTGTCGTGCGCGGCGGTATGCGGGTGCGGGGCCGGCGGTCGTACGGCTGAGGGGCGGGTGGCGAGCCGCTGCCCGGTGCCGGGCCGGTGGAGCGGATCGTGGTGCGGGTGGCGGTCCGGGACGGCGGGGGTGGTGCCGTGCGCGGCGGTGTCCGGGGGCGGGCGCCGGGCGCCCGGCCGGTGGTCGTACGGCTGCGGGGTGCGGGGTGCGGGCTGTGAGGCGTGCCGGGCGCGGGTCCGTGTCCGGTGCGGGTGGCGGGGCCGGGGTGGCGCCCGGCGCCGGGCCGGTGGCGGGGGTCGCGGGGCGGGGGGTGGCGGGGCGGGGAGGCTGCGTAGGGTCGGTTCCGTGGGTCTGCGTGGGCCCGGTGAGAGGAGCCTTGATGCCGAACGGCCGGACCGTCCCCGTGATCATCGACTGCGACACCGGCGTCGACGACGCGCTGGCCCTGCTGTTCGCGGTGCGCCACCCGGGGATCGACCTGCGCGCGGTGACCTGCGTGGCCGGGAACACCGACGTGGACGGGGTGGTGCGCAACACCCTGACGGTGCTGGAGCGGGCGGGCGCCCCCGACATCCCGGTGGCGCGCGGCGCGCAGCGCCCGCTGGTCGAGCAGGTGCGCACCGCGCGGCACGTGCACGGGGCGGACGGGATGGGCGACCTCGGCCTGCCCGCGCCCACCCGGGCGCCGGCCGACGTGGACGCGGTGACGCTGCTGCGCCGCGAGATCCTCGCCGCACCGCGCCCGGTCACGCTGATCCCGACGGCACCGCTGACGAACATCGCGCTGCTGCTGCGTACGCATCCCGAGGTGACCCGCAACATCGAGCGGATCGTGTTCATGGGCGGGGCGGTGGCCACCGGCAACGCCACGCCGGTCGCCGAGTTCAACGTCTGGCACGACCCGGAGGCGGCGGCGGTGCTGCTGACCGCCGGGGTGCCGATCACCATGTACGGGCTGGACGTGTTCCAGCGGGTCGTCGTGCCCGGGGCCGACGTACGGCGGCTGCGCGCCAGTACGGAGCCGGGCGCCCGGCTGGCCGGCGACCTGCTGGCCCACCGGCCGTCGGGACCCGATCCCGACGGCACCGACGGGGACGACCCGGGCGGTGGGCTCGGTGACGCGGGCGCGGTCTGCGCGGTCGCGGACCCGGCCGGGATCAGCACGCGGCTGCTGCCCGTCGAGGTCTCCCTCGCTCCCGGCCCGTCCCGCGGTCAGACGATCGTCGACCGCCGGCCGCGTCCCGGCGAGTCCGAGATCCACGAGGGCGCGCGCGAACAGGCGCTGGTGGACGTGGCGTTGGACGTCGACGTGGCGCGGTACGTGCGGCTGTGGCTGACGGCCGTGGAAGGCGACCGGCCGTAGCGAGCCGGTCCGGCCGTCGCGGGCCGTCCGGCCCGTGGCGCACGGACGCCCCGGCCCCTCGTGCTGCGGGGCCGGGGCGCTCGTGACGGGTTCGGGAGGGTCAGGAACGCACGGTGCGGCGGCGCTTCGTCGCGATGACGATCGCCGCGCCGCCCGCCAGGAGGGCAGCGGCGCCGCCGACGATGACGCCGGTGTCGCCGCCGCCGCCGGTCTCGGCGAGGTCGTCGCCGCCGCCGTTCGGCGTGGTGGCCGGGGCGGTGGTCGACGCGGACGCGACCGGGGTGTCCGACGGCTCGGACGAGGCCGGGGTGGTCTCGGCGGCCGGCGGGGTCGTCTCGTCCGCGGGCGGGGTGGAGGCGGCCGGGGTCGAGGGAGCCGGGGGCCGGGTCTCGGTGGCCGTGCAGTCCTTCGTGCCGCCGTTCCAGGCCGCGATCAGCTTGTCCTTGATGACCGGGCGGTCCGGGCCCTTGGGCAGTTCGCCGTGCTCGAAGCCGTCCTTGGCGTCCAGCTTGCCGTCGAACCTGACCGCGCCGCGGTAGAGGTCGATCTGCGCGAAGCAGCCCGCGTCGGGCACGGCGATGTCGAGGGTGTCGGACGCGCCCGGCTTGACGGTCACCGTGTCGAAGTCGGTGAAGACCTGCTCGCCGGAGGTGGCGAAGGTGGCGCCGTGGGCGAGGTAGGACGCGAGGGAGGCCGTGCAGGTGGCGGCGTCGCCGGCGGTGCGGACCGTGATGTGGACCTTGCCGTCCGCGGTGGGCTTGAGGTTCTGGTCGTCGACCCGGACGGAGTCGTAGAAGTTCGAGCCGTCGAGGGAGAACTGACAGCGGTCGGTCCCGGTCTCCTTGCCCGCGCCGGTGCCGGGCTTGTAGGTGCCGCCGGACTTCCAGCCGTCTCCACCGGGCGTGCCGTGGGCCCAGGCGCCGGAGGCGGAGGCGACGGAGGCGGCACAGAGGGCGAGCGCCGCGGCGCCCGTCCCCAGCAGGCGGCGCGCGGCGATGTGTCTCGCTATGGACATGCGTATCCCATTCTTGGCGTGTGCATGGGGTCATGACTCAGTAGCCGAAGGATCGGGAACTGAAGAAACACTGGGCTCATTGGTCACATGTGCCACAGCGTGAGCCCATCGTGGATGTCGGCCCGGAACGCTGTCAACCTGGGCCTATATAAAGGCCGTTCAGGCTTAGTCACATTTCCACCACACAAGGAATGGCTTCTTCCGGACGGTCTGAACGTTCGCCTTCCGGGCAATGTGGACAGGCTTGAAGGTGTTGCCCGACCACGCCCGAAAGGGAGACCGCGTGCCCGAACTGCCCGACCTCTCCTCCAGGAACCCCGACTGGTGGCGCCAGGCCGTCGTCTACCAGGTCTATCCCCGCAGCTTCGCCGACGCCGACGGGGACGGGCTCGGCGACCTCCGGGGTGTCACCGACCGCCTGACCCATCTCGCCGCCCTCGGAGTCGACGCCGTCTGGCTCAGCCCCTTCTACCCCTCCGAACTCGCCGACGGCGGCTACGACGTCGCCGACCACCGCGACGTCGACCCGCGCCTGGGCACCCTGGACGACTTCGACGCCATGGTGGCCGAGGCGCACCGGCTGGGCCTGAAGGTGATCGTCGACATCGTGCCCAACCACACCTCGCACCTGCACCCGTGGTTCCAGGAGGCGTTGCGCCGCGGCCCGGGATCCGCCGCCCGCGAGCGGTACGTCTTCCACGACGGGCGCGGCGCGCACGGCGAACTCCCGCCCACCGACTGGCAGTCCGTCTTCGGCGGCAGCGCGTGGCGGCGGGTCCCGGACGGGCAGTGGTACCTGCACCTGTTCGCCGCCGAGCAGCCCGACCTGAACTGGGGACATGACGAGGTCCGCGCCGACTTCCGCACCACCCTGCGGTTCTGGTCCGACCGGGGGGTCGACGGATTCCGGGTCGATGTCGCGCACGCGCTCACCAAGGACCTCACCGAGCCGCTGCGGGACGTCGGCGCCGTCGGCGCGACCGGTGAGGAGGCCCTCGACCGCCTGCCGCCCGGCAGCCACCCCTACTACGACCGCGACGAGGTCCACGAGGTCTACCGCGACTGGCGCAAGATCTTCGACGCCTACTCGCCGCCCCGCACGGCGGTCGCCGAGGCCTGGGTGCCGGGCGCCCGGCGCGCGCTGTACGCCCGCCCGGACGAACTGGGCCAGGCCTTCAACTTCGAGTACCTCCAGACCGGGTGGGACGCGGAGGAGCTGCGCGCGGTCATCGCCGGCTCGCTCGCCGCGGCCCACGCGGTCGGCGCCTCCGCCACCTGGGTGCTGTCCAACCACGACGTCGTGCGGCACGCCTCGCGGCTGGCGCTCCCGCCGGGCACCGACGAGAACACCTGGCTGCTCTCCGGCGGCCACGCACCCGCCGTCGACCCGGACACCGGGCTGCGCCGGGCCCGGGCGGCGACCTTGCTGATGCTGGCGCTGCCCGGGTCCTCGTACCTCTACCAGGGGGAGGAACTCGGCCTGCCGGAGGTCGCCGACCTGCCCTTCGAAGTGCTCCAGGACCCCGTCTGGGAGCAGACGGGCCACGTCCGCAAGGGCCGTGACGGATGCCGGGTGCCGCTGCCGTGGGCGACGACGGGTCCGTCGTACGGCTTCGGGGCGGGCGGCGCCTGGCTGCCGCAGCCGACGTCCTTCGCGGCGTACGCCGTCGCCGCCCAGGACGGCGTGACGGGCTCGACCCTGGAGCTCTACCGCACGGCCCTGCGGCTGCGCCGCAAGCTGCTGGAGGGCGAGGACCTGACCTGGACCCGGGACACCCCGCCCGGGGTGCTGGCGTTCGCACGCTCCGAGGGGTGGCGGTGCGTCACCAACCTGACGGGCGCGCCCGTCCCGTTGCCTCCCGGGGAGACGCTGCTGAGCAGCGCGCCCCTGGCGGACGACGGACGGGCGCTGGGCCCGGACACCACCGTGTGGCTGGCGTAGCGCCGCGCGCGGTCTCCCGCTCGCGGCTCAGCCGCCCGTGGGCAGGGCGACCGGGCTGGAGGTGGCGTTCGGGGGCGGTGTGAGGATCACCTCCGGCTGGCCCACGGGCGGGGGCGGCGGGGTCATGTCGTCGGCGGGCAGCTTCGGCGGGGTGGTCTGCTGGAAGAGGGCCTGGTCGAAGTCGACCAGGCCGGTCTTCTCCATGACCGTGATGTGGTCCAGGACCGTGTCGTTGGCCTGGTCGGCCAGGGCGCGCACGAGCGTGTTCTTCGTCGTCGACCGGATCTTGGCGACCGTGTTGAAGATCGAGCCGTGCGTGATGCGCAGGATGTTGGCGAAGTCGACGTCGAACTGCTTGCCGGTGTCCGCGCTCAGCTGGTTGACGAAGCCCTGCTGCTGCGGGCTCGCCACGTTGGGGAGCGTGATGTTCAGCATCGGGGCGATCTTCCGGCAGGTGGTGTCCAGCGCCGCGTGCCCGTCGATCAGGTGCTGACTCGCGGTGAGGACGGCCTTCGACTGGCCCTTCTGCAAGCCGATCTGGCCGACCGGGTACTCCCACAGGCCCGCCGCGCGCACCTTGACCACGAAGTCCCGGTCCGATTCCGTCAACGGCCCCCACTGGGTCTGGGCGATGATCCGTGTGGGCGAGCTCGACACCGTGCTGAGACCCAGCATCGAGGGGTATGCCAGCGCGGCGAGTGTCAAGCTCAGGGCACCGCCTACGAAGACGGTTCCCATCGTGTTCCGCGAAAAGCGCACCGTGCCTCCTGCCCGGTCGGGGGTGTCCACCGCCGGCAGAGCGGAGAACGGGTCGGACGCACTTCAGTACGGACGCGGGGCCGGTGACAACCTCTAGCCGAGGTAAAGAGATGGCAAAGATGATCGGCTCGACGATGTGGTGGGCGGCCGCCGTTGACGAAGTGTTGACCGGTTCACGGCAGAGTCCAGACCGGTTCGCGGGAGAGTCCAGACGGGCCCCCGGCCTACATTCGGCCGCATGCCCCCACAGTCCCGTCGCGTCCCCACGGCGCTCCCCGTCCTCCCCTACCGCAAGCCCACCAAGGGCCGTGACTACTGGGTACTGGACGACGTCCTGCCCGACGTCGACGCCGTGCGTGAGCGGTGCCTCGCCAAGGACGACTGGGTCAAGGGATACCCGTACACCTCGCAGACCTGGCCGGGGCTGCGGACCACGCCCGGCCTGGAGCCCGGTGAACTGGCCCGGGTGGAAAGGCTGGTGCGCGAGGCGACCGGGGCGAAGGAGCTGTGGGTGCAGCGGGCATCCGGCGGCGGCACCCTCAACCACAACTGCGTGCAGATGGTCGGCGAGGGGGAGAGCACGCCCCGGCCGCACACCGACTCGCGGGCACTGTGCCGGTACGCCGCCGTGCTCTACCTCAACCCCGGCGTCCCCGAGGACTGCGGGACCGGTTTCTACCGGCAGTCGCTGCCGGGGGGCCGGCTCGGCGGCAACGTCGTCCAGGCCCCGCACGACAACCTCGTCGAGGCCCTCGGCACCCGGTTCGTCGCGCCCGACGCCTTCGAGGAGGACGTACGCGTACCGCACCGGTACAACCGGCTGCTGCTGTACAGCGCCAACCTCGTGCACAGCGCGACCGGTTACGCCGGTACGACGCCCGCGGACAAGCGGATGACGGCCGTCTTCTTCTGGATGGCCTGACCCGTCCCTGTGGATGGCCCGACCCGCCGACCGCCGGACCGACGTGCCGCGTGCGTCGTGCTGCGCGCGGCCGTACGCGGGATCAGTACCGCAGTGCCTTGCCGACCTCCGCCTTCACCTCGCCGGACAGCTTGTGGGTGCTGCGCGCGGTGCCGGTGCCGGACGCGTCGGCCGCCACGTCGGAGACGGTGACGACGACCGTGTCGAGCAGTTTGCCGCCGGAGTCCCTGAAGACGACCTGGACGGCGAAGGACTTGGCGGAGTCCGCGGTGTTCCGCACCGTGAACCCGACCGTGGTGCGGCCGTCGGCGTCGGTGGCCGGAGCCTCCAGCCGTACGTCGTCCTTGACGTCGATGCCGTCCTTGACCTCGTCGAGCCTGCGTCCCGCCTCCGCCGTCGCCGACGCGATCGCCTCCGAGGCCTGCGCGGCGATCGACGAGATCGCGTCCGTGGCCCGGGCGCCCGCCGACTCCAGTGCGGAGGCGGCCTTGCTCGCCGGGGAGGACGCGCCGGTGTCGTCGGAACAGCCGGCCAGCACGGTGGCGAGGACCGCTGTCAGTACCGCGCCCGTGGCCCGGCGCGCCCGGTGACCGGCCATGTCTCCTCCAGCGTGGGATGCGTCGATGCGTCGATGCGTTGATGTGTGCGAGGTGCGCGCCGGGTTGGTTTGGGCGTGGCGCGTGACGCGCCGATGTGTGCGTCGCGCCGCGCCGCGCCGCGTCCCGCGGTTCGGGTGTGTCGTACGGCCCTGTCTCAGGCGGTCCGGTCCCGTCCCCTGGGCTGGTACGCGGCGAGAGCCCAGATCACGAAGATGTCGATGGCGATCACGATGACCGACCAGACCGGCTGGTAGGGCAGGAACATGAAGTGGAAGATGATGCTCAGGGCGGCCAGCGCGATACCCGCGATCCGCGCCCACGCGGCGCCCTTGAGGACGCCCGCACCCACGACGACGCCCACGACGCCCACGATCAGCAGGATCCAGCCCCAGCCGGTGAGGTTGATCTTGTAGACGTAGTCGCCGACCAGGGTGTAGACGTCGTCCTTCGCGATCGCGGAGATGCCCTCGAAGATGGCCAGGACACCGGTCAGCAGCATCAGGACGCCCGCGAAGGCGACCCCGCCGGTGACCCAGCCGGTGTTCGCACCGGTGCCCGGGGCGGATGTGCTGCGGTGCGTGCTGTCCCACGTCGGCTGAGACTGCTGGGTCATTGCCGTACCTCGTCTCGTCTGGTCGTTCCCGTGCTTCCCGTGCTTCCCGTCGTTCTTCGACCCTCCACCCGGGCGGGGGCCGCCACCACGGGGGTTGGACCGTACGGGTGGCCCGGCCTGCCGCCGTTGGGCGGAACCTGGGGCGGGTGCGCGGCCGCCTCGCCGGGCGCGGCCGCCGGGCGCCCGACGATCGGACAATGCGACGAGACCGCCCCCGACGACTCCTGCACCGCGCCGGCGTGGCCCTGGCCGCGCTGCTGGTCGCGCTTGTTCCGTTCGCCCCGAACGCCGACGGCCGGGCGTCCGGCCCCGCCGAGGTCGGCCGCCCCGGGCCGGCCGACCTCGGCCGGCCCGGGGACGCGTTCGACCGG
>NZ_JBHWCC010000038.1:53861-97935 GCF_042735715.1 Streptomyces sp. NPDC059582 | reverse complement strand
CTGCAGCGGCAAGCCGCTGCAGAGCGAACGGTGGGGGCTGTGCCCCCACCGAATTCCCGCGCAAGCGCGGGAATTGAATTCCGTAAACGGAATTCCAAAACGCGGCAATTCGCGCAAGCGCGAATTAGGATATTCGCTGCGCGAATATCGGGGCGTCCGCTGCGCTCCCGCCCTTCCGGCTTCGCCGGAGCGGCGAGGTATGAGGGTGCATCACTCGTGGGCCTGTGTACGCTCTGGGGTTCCTGAGCATCACCCCTCGTGGGATGGTGACGGATCGTCATGGCGGACCGGTGCCGGCCTCCATCGCAGTGACGGGCTCCGCTGCGCTCCACCCGAACCCCGAGTCGCACCAGATGTGTGCGAGGATCTCGTGCAGTCAAACACGACAACGCGTCGGCATCGGACGGATTTGATCGCCTGCCAATCCCAGGGCGAGTAACGGATCGAAGCGTGATGCATCACTAGTGTGTAGTGTGTAGAGTCTGGTATTAGACGGCACCACACCAGCCGGGTCGGACTCCCCCACCAATATTGCGTGTCACATTCCGCGAAAAGGAGAGCACCGGGAATGGCCGTGAAGCTGCGTGACCATCAGGTTGAGGCTGTTGCTGCCATTGTGCGCGGTCTCGATGTCCCGCCGGGTGGTATTCCTGTGAGTGGCTTGCGCGGGCAGGTGCACGCTGCGTGCGGCACGGGGAAGACCGTTATGGCGGCTGCGGCGGCGAAGCGGCTCGCGCCGAGGGGGCGTGTGCTTGTTCTGGTGCCGACGCTGGATCTGCTGAGCCAGACCGTGCAGGCGTGGCACGAGGTCGGGCACACCGGGCCGGCTGTCGCGGTGTGTTCGCTGCAGGATGATCCGGAGTTGTGGAACCTGCGGGTGCGCTCCACCACGAACCCGATCCAGCTGGCGCTGTGGCACGGCTCAGGACCGGTGACCATCTACGCCACGTACGCGAGCCTGGGGGTCCTCGCGCAGGCCTTCGAGGGTGCCTACGGGCAGCAGCTCGCGCCGTTGGACCTGGTGGTGGTGGATGAGGCGCACCGCACGTCGGGGTCGATGGGTAAGGCGTGGGCCGCCGTGCACAACCAGGACGTCATCCCGGCAGCGCGGCGGTTGTATCTGACGGCGACGCCGCGGATCTGGCAGGAGCGGCCGGCACAGTGGGAAGTCGCGGAGGGTGTGCGGGATGCGTTGCCGCGGGAGATGGCCGCGTCCATGGACGACGAGACGGTGTTCGGGCCGGTGCTGTACAAGCTGAGCTTGGCTTCTGCTGTCTCCCGGGGTCTGCTCGCCCGCTACCAGATCATCGTCCTGGAGCTCCAGGACCCCCTCGTCACCCCCGAACGGCTGATGAGCGAGGAGCGCCAGGGCGAGGAGGTACGGGGGCAGCGGCTGGGAGCGTTGCAGGCTGCGTTGCTGCACACGATGGCGCAGCACGGTCTGCAGACGTGCATCACGTTCCATCACCGGACGATGGAGGCGCAGGCGTACGCGGAGGGGTTGGAGCGGGTGGCGGCGAAGCTGCACGCGGACCAGCCCGAGAGGTATCCGCGGGCGGTGTGGGCGGACTGGCTGTGCGGGGAGCATGTCCCGCAGCGGCGGCGGGAAGTCCTTGGTTCCTTCGGGTCCACGGCGCAGCGGGCTGTGCTGTCCAACTGTCGTGTCCTGGGTGAAGGCGTCGACATCAGGAGCGTGGACAGTGTCGCTCTGCTCGATCCGAAGGGTGCGCCGCACGACATCGTCCAGGCTATTGGGCGTGCTCTGCGGCAGAAGCCCGGGCAGGGGAAACTGGCGTCGCTGATCGTGCCGGTATTTCTTCAGCCCGGTGAGCAGCCGGAAGACATGTTCACCTCGGGGTCGTATCGGCCTTTGGTGAAAGTATTGGAAGGCCTGCGGGCTCACGATGAAGAGGCCGTCGAGCTGCTCGCTATCCCGCAGGAACCGCAGAAAGACGTTGCGCAGCCGTCCGTCTCCATCGGTGCGGCGCCTGAGGAAGGCGAGGCAGAATCCCGGCTATTGCTGCGGTTTGCGGCACCGCGGGATCCGGTGATGGTCGCGGAGTGGGTGTCGTTCAACGTGATCGACACCGAACGCCAGGACTGGGCCCGCGGCTGGGCCGCCCTACGCCGCTACACCGAACGCGAGGGGCACGCGAGGGTGCCGTACGAGCACAAGGAGGGGGCGACTCCGCTCGGGCAGTGGGTGGCGGAGCAGCGGCGGGCGTACGGGGCGGGGCAGATGAACGGTCAGCGCGCGCTCCGGCTGGAGAAACTCGGCATGGTGTGGAACGCGGCGGACGAACGGTTCCAGGAGAACCTTGCCGCCGCACGCGTGTACTTCGCAGAGCACTGGACGTTGTGCGCGCCGCGGACCGCGACCGCACTGGACCGGCCGCTGGGGCAGTGGCTGTCCAACCTGCGCCGCCCCGGAGCGCTGAACGGACACCCGGACTGGGCTGCCGCGCTCGAGGCGATCGACCCGGACTGGAACCCGGACTGGCCGGCCGACTGGCAACGCCACTACGCCGCCGTACACGAACTGCTGGGCGAGGAGGCCGGGGCGACCAAGCTTCAGCCGGGGGTCACGGTGCATGGGATGGACGTCGGGAAGTGGGTACAGAAAAACCGGCAGCCGGGTGTCTGGCAGGGGCTGGCGGACGGCCAGCGCGAACGCCTGCAGACGCTCGGCATCGTCCCCCTGCCGCTGCAGAAGGCACCCTCGAAGGCGTTCAAAGACGCTTCAGGGGCCTTCGAGCGCGGTATGGCGGCACTGGCCCAGTACGAGGCCCGTACCGGCACCGTGACCGTCCCCAGAACGCACGTAGAACGGCTCAGCGACGGCACCGAAGTCAAACTCGGAATCTGGCTGTCGAACACCAAAAGCAGGCGCGCCAAGCTGACCGCTGCCAGGCTCTCCGCGCTCGCCGCGCTCGGGCTGGAGTGGGCGGCGTAAGTCAAAAGTGCAGGAGCCCCTGGCACCAACAGGCAACATAGAAGATTCGCTGGGGCGCTAGGCGGATTTGTTGCTCGGTGTAGAGCTTGACTTCCTTTTCTGCCTGCGTCGGCTCACTAGGACGGCAGCCACGGCGATGAGCAAGGCAATTGTCGCCGATAGCACGATCCTGAAGATTACGTGAGACCAACTCCTCTCATGGTTCAGACCCTCGAGCACTCGAAGGAAAGTATGAGCCAGGAACAGTGCCACCAAGAGCGGGAGAAGATCCTTCAGGGGCTTCTTCATTCTGACATCCTTGATCGGATTTTCGGATTGCTGACGAAGGATCGGCGGGGCCATGAAGCGCCCACCGATCCTCTTGCGGAGGCTCTCTACATCACAGGAGTGACGATGTGATCTCCGGTGGCGTTTCCTCAGCTTGTGAGGGATTCCAAGTTGGCGGCCATATGTGTCAGGACCACGACGACCATCCGCCTCTGCCGCGCATTCTCCTTGCGCCTGCCTCCGGAGTGCGCCGGAAGGCCCGGCGCACAGCGTGGCGGCAGCCGCCGACACGCAACGAAGACCGGGACGCCCCATCCCCCGGCGGCGCGCCCACCCCACCCCGCCCGTCCCCTTCACCTTCTCTCTCTTCCTGGTCCTGGGGCGCGGGGGGGAGAGGGGGATGTCCGGCCTCCCGACCACACGGTTTCGGGCCGGTGACCTGGGCTGACGTGGCGGCCAGCCTCAGGGGGCGCAACCGTTGGCGCAACCCCTAGGCGCAAGGCTTGTCGCAACGCCGGGCCGGTCTGGACCTCCTGCGCAAGCGCCTCCTCCTGGCCGCGTGACCTCGGACCGCCGCCGACACAACAGTGACCCTCCGTCAAGCCAGCACCAAAAGTGGGCCAGATCCAAATGCAGCCGTTGCCGACATCCCCGCCAGGTGACTACTCACCCCAGGTCACACCCCCGCTCTGTGTGCCCTTGTAGTTCGTGTTCCACAGGGAGGGCGTTTGGGGAGTGCCAGGCTCCACGACCATCGATGCGATCCATTTTCCTGGCTGGGGTGGCGTGATGCCGCTCTTCTTACAGGGCGTTGTCTGGTGCTGGCCCACGTGTGTGAAGGTGACTGGACAGCGGGTGTAGATGCTGGTCACAGGGTCGGCGTTGGCGGCGTCCGCCAGCCAGATGAACACGGTGAATGTTCCGGTCTCCTCCGCCGTGTAGTCGCTCCAGATGATCACCTGGTTGTTGCTGTCAATCGAGATACAAGGGTTGATCTTGGCGTGCTGCGTACCGCTCTTGTCTACCGGGATCTGCTGACGGCAGTGCGGAGCCCCGGCGAAGTAGGACGCGGAGGCACTGACTGCGGCCGAAGCCCCTCCGTTTGCAGGTTGACCTGCGGCCGGGGACTGTCGAGTGGGCGCACTCGGGGATCCTCCGCTCGTCGATTGGTGGGCGGCAGGAGACGAGGGAATCGTGCTTGGGGTCGTTGCAACAGCCGACGGCGTGGATGAAGACGTGGTGGATCCGGCGGAGGCACCCGGAGTGCCGTGGTCGTCCTCACGCTGGGTCCACCACCAGCCTGCGGAGGCCAGCAGTGTGAGGGCAAGGGCGGCGGGGAGACCGGGAAGGAGCCAGCGGCGGTGCGTGCGCTTCGTCCGGTGCCCGCGAGGGGATACGGAGGGTGAGGAAGCAGCGGGTGCGGTGTCGGCTTGGTGGACGGCGGGGTTGGCGCCGTCACCATTCATTGAGGCTCCGGCCCGGCCCAGTTCGGGGGTGTCGTCCCGAACAGTGGCGACGGCGGTTGGCGCGAGGGCGGGCGTGACCTGCTCGATGGCCGGTGCGGTGGCATGCCGAGTGGTGGCCCGTGGGGTGGCACTGGTGTGTTCGGCGCCGCGCAGGGCGGCCAACTCGGCCACTGGGCCCGGCAGCCAGGCATCGGTGCCGAGCACAGTGACCATGTCGTCGGTCGGATCGACCAGTCGCTGCAGCAGTGCGGCCGGGGTCGGCCTGGCGGCCGGGTCCTTTGCCAGGCAGGGCGCAATGACGGCGTGAAGGTCGGCCAGCAGGCCGTCGAGGGTCGGCGGCTCGTGCATGGTGCGATAAAAGATGACGCTGGGGTCGGTGGTGTGCCGGCCGAAGGGGTTGTGCCCAGTGGCAGTGTGGGCGAGCAGCACTCCGAGCGAGAAGATGTCGGAGGCGGGCCCGATGGGCTGGTCCTGAATCTGCTCCGGTGACGCGAAGCCCGGGGTGCCGACGAATGCGCCGGGGGCGGTCATCGTGGTGGCGCCGGCCACTGCGGAGATGCCGAAGTCGATGACGCGCGGGCCGTTCGAGGTCAGGATGACGTTCGACGGCTTGAGGTCGCGGTGGACGACACCGGCCGCGTGGATTGCGGAGAGTGCCTCCACCAGTCCGGCGCCGAGGGCTCGTACCGACGACGCGGGCCACGGCCCATGCTGCCTCAGGGCCTGGTCGAGGGAGACTCCGGCCACATGGACGGTGGCAAGCCACGGCTCGTCGGCCTCGGCGTCGGCGTTCACGACGGCTGCGGTGTAGGCGCTGTTGACCTGGCGGGCGGCCTGCACCTCGCGGGCGAAACGGCGGCGGAACTCGGCATCGTCGGCGCGCTGCGGCCGGATCACCTTCACTGCGACCTTCATGCCGCCGGGGCTGCGGGCGATGTAGACCTCGCCCATGCCGCCCCGGCCGAGCCGTCCGACAATGCGGTACGGGCCTATCCGATGCGGCAACGGGGTGTTGTCCCAGTTCACGGCTGATCCTTCGTCAGTTTTGGCGGCCTGCACGCCAATTGAGCGCGGCGCGGAGTCGGGAGTCTGCCAACAGGGGGAATAGCCTGTCCATTCCGCTTCTGAAACCGTTCCGTTCCAGGTCTGCCGCGGTCCAGGAATCACGGCGAGACGCTCCGTGGGTCCTCGATGAAGCCGTCCCGGAGACTCTGACTGTGCGGACCCCGAGCGGCGGGTTGCGCGTGTACTTCGGGGTGGCTGATATACGCACCAAAGGGACAATCGGTGGATCTTGAAACTGGAAACTCCCTGGTCACAGCCGTGACCCTTGTGCCGATTTCCGGGCCGGGAACGGAGCCAGAACCACGTTGTTCCTACTCAACGCGCCCTCCGCAATCAAGTGTGGGCATGTGACCGAGATACGGGAGATCGGGGCCATGGCCCCGATGACACCGCCGAACGCGCCGTCATCCATCTGTCCGCCCTGCCCGACCGAGTCCAGCGTGTCGTCGTCGCCATCAACATGGACGTCGACACCGGCTTGACCTGCGGATCACTCACCCACGCCGCCCTGGCCATGGAATGCGTGACCGGCACCGGCTGGACCTTCAGCCCACCCGCAAACCCGGACATCCGCGCCGTGGTCATCGCGAGCTGTATCGGCACAATGTCAGCGGTGAACTCGTGTGGAAACTCCGCGCCTTCGGCCAGGGCTGGGCAGACGGACTCGACGGACTCGCCCGAGCCCACGGCGTAAACGTCGAATAGCGGGTACGGCGGGTGGGGCACCGCGTGCGGTGCCCCACCCTTCTCCTGTGCGCACTTAGTAGCCGGCGTCGTCCGGAGGGGCGAGCTTGGCCGCACCAGGGGCCGCCAGCAGAGTGGCCGCGACTACGGGCGTGGTGCTGGAAACAACGACGGCGACAGCGGACCCCCGGATTACGATGGTGCGTCAACGTGATCGGAGGGCGCCGAACCGGTATTCGCCTGGGTTCAACCGGGCGGCTGACCACAGCGGCAGTCATCGTCCGGGAGCCCGGCCTCCGGGCTCCCGGAACTGCGGCCAAAGCCGGTGTCAGAACCCCGTTAGCACATTGAATCGTCACTTTCGCGTACAGGGCCTGTCATGCACTGCCAAAGTGTTGCGATGCAAATGAGCGAGACATACGCCGAATCCATCGCCGTAGTGCTGCCTGTGATCCTGCTGGCGGCTGTCGTGGAGATGCGGGCCTTCGAGCAGCAGACGCGCACATGGTGGGCGGAAGTCCTTGCGCCCTTCATTGCCGCCGCGAGAACTGTTCCTGGCGGCGGCCACGAATGGACCGATGACGCCCGCAAGGAAGCCAGAAGCCACATCGAACGCTTAGCCAGGGACGACGTGCGCTTCGCCAATGCCCGAGTGCTGTCCGGCTTCATGGGCAGCAAGTTCATCGCGACGATGCTGGTCGCAGGCTGGTGGTGCATAACCACGGGGCTAATGGTCGTCACCGAGATCCGCATGCTGTGGTGGCTCGGTCAGCAAGAACCGACAGCCGATCCCGATCTTGCTGTCTTCGGTATGGCAGCCACGGGCGCGGGGCTAGCAATGCTGGTCGTAGCCCCCGTCGTCAGGGTCTTGGTCCTTCAAGTGGTGCCGCTTCGGGTGTCCACAATGTGGCAGCTGTGGCAAGAGTCCCGCAGGCTGGTGGCTGAGATTGACAAGGCCGACCGTGAAGCCGCCTCCCCCGCCACCACCCCCCATCCCATTGAAGGCAAGGACGACGCCATGCCCCAGAAGACCCTTCCCGCAGACTGAGGGTCCCGTTCGGCTATTTCCGGGCATCTGGGGGCATTCATGAATGGCGGTGAACCGGCCGAACGGATCGGCGCCAGCGCACCGCCCTGTACGGGACGGGTAACACCCTGCGGTGACCACCATCCAGGCTCGCCACGGCAGGACGCACCGCCGAAGTCCGCCGCCAGGACGGAGCAAAACGGTACTGACAGGCACTAACGGTAGCCGGCTTCGCGACATGAGCGGCGCATCCCTCAGAAGTCCAGGTCGAGGTAGTCGATGTCGGTGAGGGCGACGTCGGAGAGGCCCATGGCGCGGGTGCCGCCGTCCTGGAAGTACACGTCCTTCAGCCCTTCGGCGACGATCTCGCGCAGCTGCTGGTCGCCGGCTCCGGCGTCGCGTGCGTCGAAGAGGCGTTGTGCGTAGGCCGGGGGGAGGTGGACGGTGAGGCGGCGGAAGCGGCCGTCGTCGGTCGTGCCGACCGGTGCGGTGTAGCCGAAGCGGGCCCGGGTCTCCACCGTGATCCCGCCCGTCGTGGCCGCTTGCCGGCGGCGGCGCTTGCGGACCTGGGGCTGCCAGCGGGCCCGTACTGCGTTCTCGATTTTGGCGGCGACGTCGGGGCGTGCGTGTTTGCGGGCGCCGCGGCGGTAGCGGTTGACGGAGTCGGCGGTGACTCCGATTTCCTGGGCGACGGCTTTCGCGCTGCCCAGCTGTTTGATCAGGTAGCCGATGCGGCCCTTGAGGGTCTTGGGTGGCTCGCGGGTGAACGCCTCGCGGTCGGCGCGTTCGATCGCGTCGTCGATCTCCCCCACCGGTTACTCCCCTTCGTCCAGGACGGCGTCGCCGCCCTTGATGTGCCGGGCCGGGTTGAAGCCCTGCTCCATCAGGTCGACCGCCCACAGCATCGACTGCACACCCTCCAGCTTCGCCAGCCCCGGCGTCGCCCCGAGACGGAACCCGCCCGGCTGTGCCTTGCCCGACGCCGCGTACGGCAGGAAGTCGAGGGGGCTGTCGCCGGGGCTCGGGTAGACCACGCAGTCGGACAGCACGGCCAGCGGGAACAGGCCGGTCAGCTTCGCCATGTTGGTGAGTTTGCGGTGCATGTTGACCCGGGCTTTGGAGATGACGGCGGCGCGGATGTCGGGGCGCCAGGTCGGCCGCTCCAGGGCCGGCCACCGCTCCCCCTGCCGGTAGTTCTTGCCCTGCGGGCGCTCACGCAGCTTGCCCACGCCGCCCTTCACCGTGGCTTTGATGGCGACCAGGACGGCGGCCAGGGCCGGGTCGGCCTGCTTGTGCTGTTCCATCGCCGCCAGGAACTCCGTGTCGTCCAGGTCTTTGGTGACGCCGAGGTCGGCGAGGGTGTCGACGTAGGCGGTCCTGAGCCGGTCGTGCCACGGATCCAGATACGCGCCGGTCTCGCGGCGCAGGTACGCCTCCAACGGGGCGACGTTGTGGCCGAGTTCCTGGGCGTAGGCGACGGTGTGTGTCTGATACCAGGCCGGGCCCGTCGGACGCTCGCCCGTCGGGGTGAACGGGCTGGGCAGGCGCGGGTCCAGGTCGATGTGGGAGAGGTCGACCAGCCACGAGCCGGGGATCTTCGGGTTGAACTGCGGGGCGCGGAAGTAGTCCGGGGCGGAGAGGCCGACGGTCAGGCGGGATGCGGCCGCGAGGAACGCCGTGTTCAGGTCCAATCCCACCGCGAAGGGCAGCGTGCACTCCTCATCCGTGAGCGTCTCTACCGACCGCACCCACTGATACGCCTCCTCGTTCAGGAAACCGCCGCTCCAGCCGCTGTTCACGACCACGGGGTGCTCGAGGGTGGCCTCCGGCGGCGCCGGGTCCATCGGCTGCGTCCCCAGCGAGCCCGGATTGTGGCCGGAGATCCAGTTGCCGCTCGCCCGGTCCTGCACGGCCTTCGTGGGCGGGCGCAGCGCCGTCATCAGCTCCAGGCCCGACACGGCCGTGGAGCCGCGCGGGGTGATGACCCGGGTCGCGTAGACGCCCAGGACGCGGGCAATGTCGGCCGGCTCCATCTCCGCAACGCCCGGCCAGGACCGTTCATCGAGGGCGTCCCAGGACAAAAGCGCGAGCTGTACGCACTGGCGTTGGCTGCCCTCGGCCTTGCGGTAGATGCGTGCCCACGGGCCGAAACCGCGCTGGGTGAGCTGCCACTTCGCCTTCTTCACCTGCCGGACCACCGGATGATCCTCCGGCAGACGCAGGGAACGGCGCTGCTCGTGGCCCTCCAGCCGCTCCGGCAGCCCCAGCTTCACCGCGGCCGCCGCGGTGAGCACGATCAGCGGGTCACCGTCCTTGCCGTTACGGTGCAGCCGCGCCGCGCCCAGACCCGACTCGGCCAGCGTCCACTCCACCAACTCCGGCACCGAGGTGGCCGGGCAGTCCAGCACGATGCCACCGGTGGCGTAGGCGGAACCATCGCCGTCCAACACCGCCAGCGGACCGTGCGGGAACCGCGAGTCCAGCACGGGCTTCGCCGCCGTAGCTGACGCCGGACGGCGCGACGTCACGACCGGACGGGCCACGCGCACCTGAGCGACCGGGGCCTCGACCGGCACGGCGCTCTCCGCCTCGGCGGACTTGGGGGCGGCCGGACTCGGGGCGGCGGGACCGAGGAACGTCTCCGGCACCTGCGGGTGGGGAGCGACGGCCGGAGCGGGCGTGGCAACGGGCGTGCCGTGTGCGGGGTACTTGGCCGCCCAGCCGTTCAACAGCCGCTGGTACGCCTCCAGACGCGGCGTCCTCGGCTCGGACCGGCCGTTCTCCCAGTTCTTCACCGTCTGCGTGGTGGTCCGCAACGCACTCGCCAGACGCGCCTGGGTGATACCGGCAGCCTCACGCAGCCGGGCACGCTCCGCCGGAGACGGCAGCTGCGGCTCCTCCTCCAGCAGCGCGTCCACCGACGCGAACAACTCTTCCTCGCTGGCTGGCATAGGTGACTACCTCCACCCGAACACTAGCAGTACTTACCCTGTTATTTAGCCCGATTCTTTACCCTGATCGGATTCTGTTTCGGGGTGGCGTGTGGACGTTGTCAGGCGGCAGCAGCCGGGCCTCGATCGGCGCCGGCGTGTCGTTCGGGACGCTGCTGTTGAACGTGAGCAGAGCCGGACAAGAGCCGACGGGCAAGAGGCTCTCCAGGCGCCTGCGCGATGAGCTAGCCCCCTGGTCGGGGCAACACCCCCGGCCCACGGCTCCCCGGCCGCCCACGATCTGTGTGACAGGGCCGAACGAACCGCCCACCAGGCGGCAGTTCAGGTGCAGCGCGGTTTGCGAGCCGCCGTCGGCTTCGCCGGCGGGGCCGCGACCGTCTTCTTCGTCCCGGCTTTCTTGCCCGGCTGCTTCTCGCTGCGGTCTTCAAGGCGGGCGGCCACCGACAACGCACGGGTGCTGCCGCGCGGGTCGCGCAGGGGCTTCCGCGTCCCCGATCTAGGATCCCGCCGTGGACATCCCCGATGAGCTGATCAGACTGGAACGCACCGCCGAAGAGGAACGGGCCCGGATGGCCGGTCTGGCCGGCCCTGAGTACGAGGAGCAGTGGCAGGTGTGGCGGGCAGCCTCCGTCGCGGTCCAGGCCGCGATCACTGAGCACGCGGCCGAAACCAAGGCCGACCGCAACGAGTTGGAGCAGGCGGTCAAGAAGGCGGTACGGGATGCGGACGAGGACCCGGCCGAGTAGGCGTTGGCGGGAGCCTCCGCGCTCGGCGCTGGCGCGCGTGGCTTGTGGACCTCCGAAGTCGCCAGGACGACGGCTGTCCGCGCCGGGCACGGTCCTGGTAGACGGCCGGGCGTCCGCGTCGATGGACGTCTGCAGGCTTCACTGTGCGCTCTTCCTGGCTTTGTCGGTATCGGCCGGCAGACGTAGCTGGACACGGAGGCGTTCCTTGGCTCTGCGCACGTGGTGGTCAACGGTGCGTACGTCCAATCCCGTGTGGTGGGCGATCTGCTGGGTCGTGTAGCTGAGCAGGTAACGCATGACAATGACGGTGAACTGCCGCTCGGGCAGCTCCAGGATTGCGTCGTACAGTCCGTGGTCGCTGCTGCTGATCTCCAGCTGGCTGCGGATCGCCTGGAGATCCCGGGTGAGTGCCCTGCCGTTGACGCAGCGTCGAAGGACCTCCAGGGCTTGCTGCTCGATGCCGTCCTGTGTCAGCAGCTGGTCCCATGCTCCAAGGATTTCCAGGAAGGCGTGGTGAACCACTTGTGCGGCGAGTTGGCGGCTTCCGAGCTGGATTTCGGCGAAGTCGTGGAAGAACTCCTGGTGTCCCAGGTAGAAGATCTCGAAGGAGAGCGGGAGCTTGGGAGGTGGCTGGACGGCCTCCCGATCACCGTCAGGGTGCAGGTGATGACGCAGCTCGATGATTTTTCCGACGGAGCGGGCCTGGCTGGGCGGTGTCCTCTCGCGTAGCTGTCGGGCGCCTGATCCGCCCAGGGACGACTTTGCAAGGAGCGCGTCGAAGTCATCGTCGTCATGGCCGGCCATGCGGGTCACCTGCTTCCCTGTCGCGCTTCTGTCTTTTCCGCCACCGGTAGAGCACGGCCTCGACGGCTCGGACCGACTCCGTTCCCAGGAGCTCGTAGATCTCTTCTTGGGAGTGTCCGTCGATGGTCAGGGCCACGACCGCCTGTGTGCGCGGGTCGCCGATCTCGTTGAGGTGCTCGAGTACCTCCAATTTGCTCAGCACTTCGCCGGCCACGCTCAGCTGGGTGACGGGGTCTTCGTACATCTGCTTCTGCTGCCTGAGGGCTTGGTGCTCTCGTTCCTCGGCGGTGCGACAGCGGCGGAATTCGTTGGGAAAGTCGTACAGGCAGGCGCCCATGAAGTAGGTGGTGATGCTCGCGCCCCCCTCGTAGGTCCAGCCGCCCTCGACAAGTGCGCGCTGCGTGAATCGGGGCAGGGCAAGGGCCACGACCATGATCGCCAGCTGTTCACGCAGGTCGCTGTCCGAGGCCAGTCTCTCCAGGTCGCGCTCGTGGGGGTTGAGGCCGAAGCCGCGCTCGGCGACCAGGTGGAAGATGAACCCGGAGTGCATCCATCCCCGCAGCACCGAGATCCCGTAGCGGACCAGCTCGTTCACGAACTGGTCGTACCGCGGCCCCCGAAAGCCGTCCCGGGCCAGCACCTCCAGGACCTGCTGATCACTCATCCTGCGGTCGATGCTCTCCTGCAGCCGTCGGGCCTCGCGACTGTGACGGCCGCGCAGCCGGTGCAAGTCCTCTTCGGACACGGGCGCGCCCGGATCCTGTGTTGAGCGCCGGCCGGAAGGTTGTAGGTCCCGGGCGCGCGCGGCTGCGGACTGCCTGCCCGCACCGTCGCCCTGCATCCCCTTCTCCCTTTCGGTCGTCGTCCGGTCTACCCTCACCTTCGTCGAGTGGGGGTCGCCTACGCCGCCCCCTTGTAAGTCGCTCTCCGCGGGGTACCCCACGGACTTCTCCAAGAATTTTTTGAGTGCGGCCGGGACGCGGGCAAGCCGTGGGGTATTGACCGCGACGTGACGTAAGAGCGGGCGTCCCACGCGTCAACATCCCTGGAGCAGTAAGTGAGTTCCGCACCCGCGCCTACGCCGCCGGATCCGCCCGAGCCGAGGCAGCAGCCTCGTACGTTCGTGACACAGCACACCGCCATCGTCCTCTTGGCGGGGTTCGTCATCGGCCTGGTCGTCGGCTGCCTCACGTTCCTGAGCGGGGCGTCAGCCGCCGGTGCGGCTCTCGCCGGGGTGCTCAGCACCGGGAGCAGTGTGCCCGTCCTGCGCACCCTCATCGACTGAAGTCCGGACCGTGGACGGCACCGGGCAGGGCACGTCACCGGCCGGCACGCCCGCGTGGCGTCATACGGCATCGACGTGCAGAAGGGGGTCGAAGGTGAGACCCTGGCCGGGCCGACACGCCGCAGTTGTGTGAGCGGACGTCAGGCGCTCATCTCCCCTCGTCCGGTGCCGACTTCACACAGAGCGCCGGTTTCGGAGCGCGCTCCGGGCTCCGTCGAGATCCCCAGGTCGATTTCACCGACGATTGTCCCGTCCACGCAGGCGACGAAGAGCGCGGGCTCCGAGTCGCCGTCCGGCGTAACGCTGATCCGTCCCAGGAGAGCGGTTGGGGGATTGTGCGGGTTTCCTGATATGCCGTCATCTGGTGCGACGGTTGGCAACTCGACTGCAAGACGGTCTCGTTGACGGAGGCCGGCGTCTGCATCTGGCACGGCTGTGGGGTGTGTCGGATCGCAGCGGGCTACATGCCGGCCTTCTGATCCGTAGGGTCGGGCAGGCTGCTGTGGGCGATGCTGACAGCTTTTACCACGCAACCGATTAGGTGGGCGCACCACGGTCGTTCGCTTCTGGCACCTGACTGCGGCCGCCATGGGCAGCGATCTGCAATGGATGATAATCTTGCAGTGCCGCTTCATCAGGGATCAGGGGGCCAACTCTGCTCAGACAGAGAGTCCCGGGGAGAGGCAGCGGTCCGCGCAGTGCGGAAAGAGACGGGCTGGCGGCCTGGAATGAACAGGGAAGTTCCCACCGCGGCTCATGACGGTTTCGAGACCGTCCAGCATGCATATTCCAAACCGCAACCCCCGAACCGCTCTTCTCTCGAATTCACCTACTCATCAAGCGGTTTTCTGACCAGAGGATGCCACAGAGCATTCTGAGGTCTCCATGCCATCGTCACGCGGGGGTAATGGGCTCCGTGCGACGGTGCAGAACCAGGGCTGCAGAGCAGAGTTCAGCCCGCTCATACGAGGGTGGATCAATGAACCGCAGACGTCGTCTCGCTCTCCTGGCAACACCACTCGTACTGCCGCTCGCGCTCGCCTCGGCTGTAGGTGCGCAAGCGATGAGCGACAAGGCACCCGCGAGTAGCAGCGCCGCCGCCCCTTCGAAAGCGGTTTGCGCTGTCGTGCGTAACACCGATGCCCAAGGCGAGGCCACCTTCGCGCTCAGGGGTGAGGGATTCACGGAGGGGTCGAGGGTGGGATTCATCGGACCGAGTCACATCGGGAACTTCACCGTGGACGCCGACGGCGCCTTCGCCGTGGACGCCGCGAAGAACGGTCAATACCACGTCCTGGTAGATGGCGGCGAGGACACCATCAAGTGCGCCAAGGCGAAGGGCGAACAGTCGCAGAAGGACGAGGAGCGCGCAGCAGGATTCACCGCTGGCTTCAAAGCGGTCAAGGCGAACTGTCAGGCCAAGGAACCGCAAGGCATCGCCCCCCACACCGCAACCTGGGAGAAGGGCTGGAACGCGGGAGCCGCGGAAGCGGCTGACAAGTTCTGCTGAGGAACCGACCAGCCCCTGTGGGCCTGGGGCGATGCCAGGGAAGTGGACCATGCTGTCCCCCTGTCCACCGAGCGCGTCGAACTCTCAACGACCGCTCGCCCCGTCGCCGCCCCTGCGGTCCGGCCGCCCGAGGAGGGAGTGCGCTCCTGCGGGCGGCCGTGGTGTGCATGCGGCGACCCAGCACCCGTCACGTGTGTCAGCTGTCTGACGTCGGCGGACAACAGGAAGCGAGCGCCCCGACGCCTGGTCAGGCGGTGGCGAAAGCCTCCTCGGGGACATCGTCGAGGACGAATCCGTTGTCGAGCCGGACACGGACCGTGACGCGGAGCATCCGTCGCTGGTAGGCGACCCACTGCTCTTCCAAGGCCCCTACCTGTTCACCTAGTTGCTTTCTGCTCGCCGACGGCATCTGGTGGCCGAAGTCGTCGAGGAGCGACTTGAGGCGCAGGTACTCACGGACCTCGTGGCTCTGCTGCCGGTGATGCTCGTCCACACGCTCCACGGTGCCCGCGATGCCTGCTGCCAGGGCCAGAGAGGCGGCGAAGGCACCCGTCTCCTCAGGAGGCTCCCCGGCCGGGGTCACCGACCCGGCCAACCGGAGATCCGCCGCCAGCCGCACCCGTTGGCCCACGTTCAGCGTCATCGATCCTTCGTCTTCCTCGTCGGTCACCGGCGATCCGGTACACGTGGCGTCGCCAGGTGTACCGGAGGGGACAGGATCATCCCATCCTCACCCGGGTCCCGACACGATCGAAGCCCTCGCCGGCCTTCGCCTGTGCAACAGCCCCACGACCGGCGAGTCCCCTGTAGACGAGTTCCTGGCCGTGGTTGACCGGCAGTTCGATCAGCAGACCGGTTCACCACCGGTCATGTCCATCGCCCAGGTCGCCTGGTCGCCGTCGGCGGTCTCCAGGACGTCGGCGATCAGCCGGAGGAGTTCCGGCTCGTCGTGGGCGACCGCCGCGACAGCAGCGTGTCGCCTTCGGCATCCAGGATCAGCGTGTGGTGGTGGGTCTTCCCGCAGGTCGGTCCCCGCCCGTATCCGGCTCATCGCGCTCCAGTCGTTCGTACGTGCCTCGCGTACCACGGACGACCTCGCCGGCATTGCCCTACTCGGCGACAGGTTCACACTTCCCCGTCGGCGGCCGGGTCGTCGTGGGGAACCGGGCGGTCAAGCCTTGGAAGCCATGGACGGCAGCGGTATGAAAGCCACATCCGGTTCCCCTGGGTGCCACAACCCTGCGAATGGCTGGGGCGAGCCCAGAAGGAAGGCAGGGCGGCATGATCCCGCAGTGTCACGCCGCCCTGCGCCCGGCCTCCAGGCTGCGCCTCTCCGTGACGAGCCTGGCGGGGTGGCCCGTAGTACGGTGAACGAAGGTGTTGTGAAGCACTGGGGCGAGTGACATGCGGACTCCGGCATCCTCTTCTCGGTCGTGGCCCCGCGCCGGCAACACGACGGACGCGGAGGGCCTCGACAGCATCTGCGTGTCAGCGGCTCGCCGCTGTATGCGCGACCTGCGCGCGTCAGCCGTCGCGGTCTATCTGGCCGTACCCGGTGAACCGATGCTGGCGGCTGTGGCCGTCGCCACCTCACCCTTGGGCTTGGTCGTACCCGAGCGTCTGCCGACCGAGGACCTGGCCCTTCCCTCCGTCCGGGCCTACCGAACGCGGCGGGTCTGCACGGCCCACTCCTACGACGTAGCGGCACGGCATCTCGATTTCGGGGTTTACGCGGCTGCTCCGCACATCGTGACCGCCGCACCGCTGGCAGCCGGAGAGCAGAGGTTCGGCGCTTTGATGGCGTTCTTGCCGCACCACGTCCAAGAGGTGCGCGCGGACGATACGGATTACCTGCGTGAAGCGGCGGAGCATCTCTCGGTCGAGTTGGACCGCCTTTCCGGCCGCGGTGTCTCTCTGTCTCCTCCGAAGCTTCCGCTGGTGGTCTCCCTGGAGACCGGTGCCGCTGCGGAGACCGGCGGGGCCTCCTCCCGGGAAGGGGACGGATCGCCGATCGAATGGAGCGCACCCTTCATTTTTCACCTGCACAAACTGGCCGTCTCCCTGATGCCTGTCGTGCATACGAGGGACGCGATCGCGCTGACGATCGAGCGACTGGTCTTCGGATTCGGGGCCCAGGCGGTGGCCATCAGCCTGATCGAGGGCGACCGGCTCCATGTGGTGGGCGCATCGGGCTGCTCGAAGGAGTACCTGAAATCCGTCAACGGAAGCTCCGTCAACCCGAAGTCCCCTGAGACCGAAGCCATCACGCACCGGAAGCAGCTCATCTACGAGGCAGGAGAGCAAGGCCAGTTGCCCGGGCAAGGCCACATGACAGCGGACGGCCGTGACGAGTACGTGTGGGTTGTTCTCCCGCTGCTTGCGGGAGACCACGTACTGGGCACATGCTCGGTCGGACTCGCACCCAAGCACCGCCTGATCACCACGCGACTGTCGCCCCTGTCCACCCTGTCGACGTTGCTCGGCCAGACACTCGAACGCACCCAGCTCTACGACGCCAGCCACGCGTTGGCACAGAAGCTGCAGGAAGCCCTGCTGCCCCGGATGCTTCCCCAGCTCGCGGGTGTGCTGACCACGAGCCGGTACGAGCCGCCCACCGGCGCGATCGAGCTCGGAGGCGACTGGTACGACATGTTCACGCTCCCCAGCGGCGAAGTGGCCGCGGTGATCGGCGACGTCGAGGGCCACAACACGGCAGCAGCCGTGGTGATGGGGCAGCTCGGCAGTGCGGTGCGCAGCTATGCGATGGAAGGCCACGACCCGAGCACGGTGCTGTACCGCGCGAATCGCCTGATGATCGACTTGGAGACAGATCACTTCGCGACCTGCTGCTGCGTCTGGCTCGACCCCGAGACAGGCACGGCCCAGGTCGTCAGCGCCGGTCATCCGCGCCCGCTGATACGAACCGCTGGCGGTGCTTACCTGGCGGCAGCGACCGATGTAGGTGTCCCGCTGGGAGTCGAGCCGAGTCCGTCGTATCAGGCCGACATCCTCACCATGGAACCGGGAACGCTGCTGGTTCTCTACACGGATGGCGTGTCCGGCAGGGGTGGCGAGCTGGCCCGGGAAACGCTGGAAGCCGCCGTCGCGGACTCCGGTGATGAACTGGAACGGCTCGGCGACGGACTGATGGGCTCAGGTGTCGGACAGGCCCGGCGGGTGGACGACGCCGCTCTTCTGCTGCTGCGGTACGAAGGACCCGCGAGGGAGGTCCAGGAATCCATCAGACGACTCCACCTGCACCGCCACGACTACCAGGGCGTGCGGAGCGCCCGGCGTTTCCTCACCACGTCCCTGGACAGCTGGCATCTGGCTTCGCTGTCCGATTCCGCCGAGGTGCTCGCATCGGAGGTCGTCACCAACGCGATCGTCCACGGGGACAGCGACGTCGACGTATGTCTGCGCAAGTACCCCGACCACCTCCGGATGGAAGTACGGGACAGTGACTCCCACCCTGCCATGCTCGTGGACCTCGGTCCGGACGAGGACAAGGCCGAAGGGGGTCGGGGGCTGGTGATCGTGTCTGCCCTGGCTTCCTCCTGGGGGAACTCACCCAGCGGCAGGGGGAAGACCGTGTGGTTCGAGATGGATACCCAAGAGGAGTCGTAGCCGGATCCGTCTCATGGCCATCGGGGAGGATCAGCGCCCGAACGACCTACCAAGCGGCAAGGCAGCAGGCCATCCGTACATCGTCCATGCGGATGCCCCGGGGTTTCCGCTGCGAGGGAGCAGTCCGGGGTGGCGGGAGCGCCACGCTGATCACCAGGAGCAGGTCACAGGACGCCTGCCAGCGGTTCGATCGTCTCGCGGTGCCGCAGGTACTCGGTCGCGGCGTGCGGATCGGTATTGGAGTTCTTCACCAGCACGGTGGGCTCCAGTACGTCGTCCGTCTCGGGGAGGAGGTTCCTCAGTTTGAGGGTGGACACGACGAAGTCGTCGCGGTCGGCGACGTTCACCCAGCGTTTCACCTGGGCCGGGCTGTGCATCGGCAGGGGGCGCAGGCGTTTGTGGACGATCGAGCGCATCCCCAGCGGTGAGCCGAACGTAAGGAGCAGCGGCAGCGGCTGGTCGAGCCGGTGGAGGGCTTCGTAGGCGACGACCGTGCCCAGCGAGTGGGCGACCACGGCTCTGGTGTGGGGTGTCACCTGGGACAGGACGGACTCGATCGCCCGTTCGCGTACCGTCTCGTCGTCGAGGTAGGCGGCCACCTGGCCGAGGTGGAAGATGCCGTACCGGCTGAGGGTGGCGAAGCCGGAGCGGGCGACCGGGCCGAGCCGGCCCAGCATGGAGACGACGAGGCGCACCGGTTCGAACGGGCCCTGTTCGGGGCCGACTTCCGCGCGCAGCCAGTCCAGTTCGCGCGCGGCCTCGTCGCGCTCGGCCGGATCGGAGGCGTTGCGGCGGATGTTGTCCATGATGTCCTCGCCCGTCATCTCGGCGGCGAGGGCCATGTCCTCGGGGAAGGGGACGTCCAGGTCGTCTTTGGGTGCGTAGCGTGAGAAGAGATCGCGGTAGTACGCCATCGCCACGGATGTGGCGCCGGTGTCCATGCGGTCGGCGTGCCGGGCATAGCCGTGCTCGCGCAGGGTGTGGGCGAGCGTGGTGGTCCAGGCGGTTGTCAGTTCCTCTTCGGTCTGTCCCTCGGGGCCGATTCCGTGCACCAGTACGACCTCGGCCACCGTGATGTCTCCTCCGTGTTGTGGGTGTTCGTCAAATTGTCCGTGCGCTGCCCGAGTTGGGGAAGTCGGGTTGTTGATAATGAGACGCATGGGTGACGAGCGCAGGGCGTTGGTGGTGGCATCGCACTGGGATGCCAGGGAGGAGACGGCCCGGCAGCGGCTGGATCTGCTGGGGCCCTGTGCCGTGGAGCTGAGGGATCTGCTCCTGGATCCCCGCCGGGGCAGCTGCGCCCCGGCCTGCGGGGACGGGCTGCTCGACGGGCCCCGGGCGCCCGGCGATGTGGCCGCCGCCCTCGCCGAGGCGTTCGCCGGGGCGTCGGCCGCGGGGGCGTCGCTCCTGATCGGCTTTGTCGGCCATGGGTATGCCGCGCGGGAGGGCGAGTTCCTCTTTCCGGTGACCTCCACTCCGGCCGTCCCGGATCCCGGTACGGCGCTGGCGGTGCCCGAGGTGCTGCGTGAACTGCTGCTGCGGCACGGAGGTATCAGGGAGCTGACCGTTGTGATCGACGCCTGTATGGCGGGTTACGGTGCTCTGGCGGCGGCGCGGGAGTGGTTCCCGTACGCGATGCAGACGGGCCGGAATATCGACGTCCTGGCCTCTTCGGACGGGCGTCCGGCTTATGGGCTGCAGTTCTCGCTCGCGCTGAACAAGGTGATGCGGCAGGGGCACGTGCGGCTGCTGGACAAGCTGCACACCGTGCCGTTGCGCCGGCTGATCGGCCCCGCTCTGGTGCGTCAGGACCCGCAGTCCGTCTCGTACGACGGAGGCCGCAGCGACTCCGGCGACGTGTACGGGCCGTGGCTGGCGAAGAACGTGGCGCGGGACGCCTCTTTGAGTGTGCTCGCCGCCAGCGAGGACAATCAGCAGTTGCTGGGCCGGCTGCGGCTCTTCCAGGCGCCGGGCGGGCTGGACGAGCTGGCCGCGTCGGTCGGCCGGCACCGTTTCGTGGCCGTGGTCGGCGCGATGGGGACCGGGAAGACGACGCTGGCGGCCGCGCTGTGCCGGCCGGAGCTGCTGCCGCGGGAGGGGGATGCGGCACCCGTACGCGCGCTCGTCAGGCTGACCGACCGGAGCACGAACGGCCGTGGTGTGATGCGGAAGGTGGCCCGGCAGCTCGCGCTGTATCTGCCCGGCTTCGCCGATGCGGCGCAGACGTACGGGGCACGGCTGACGCGCGAGGACAAGGCGAAGCCGAGCGCGGAGATCGATGTGGCGGGGCCTCTGGGCCTGGTGGAGGCGCCGGGTCCGGTACGGGTCGTCATCGACGGTCTCGACCAGCTCGACACTGTGGGCCGCTTGGACGTCTCGGCGGCCCTGGGGATCCTGGACGATCTGGCACCGGCCTGGTTCGGTGTGGTGGTCACGACCCGGGAGGGGGTGCCGCTGCCGCGGGGGTGGCACCGGGCGCAGGTCGCTGCGAAGGCGCAGGAGAGTCTGCTGAGCGGATATCTGGAGGAGCGCGGCCACACCGCGCTGCAGGGGCGGATCCTGGCGCAGGCGGCGGGGAACTGGGAGATCGTGCGGCTGCTGGCGGACTACGGACCGCTGGAGGGCGACCGGCCCGTCCGGTACGACGAGGTGTACGAGAACGTGCTCGAGCGGGCCCGTTCCTTCGTGCCGGGCGGCGACGGCGCGTGGATCGACAGTGTCGTCGTCGTGCTGGCCGCGTCCGGCCTGGGTGCCGGTCTGCCGCGTGCGCTGCTCGCCGAGGCGGCCGGTCGGCTGGGCGGTCCGGGCGGTGAGGCGGAGCTGGACCAGGCGCTCGAGCAGTTGCCCGGTCTGCTGGAGCGGGCGGAGCATGCCACGGCCGGTGAGCTCTTGGGTGTGCATCATCAGACGCTTGTGGAGTACGTCCGGGAGGAGCTCGACCTGCCGTCGGGCCATGAGGCGCTGGCGGGGGCGCTGGCCACAATGGCTCCTATGGACCAGCACGCGGCGGACGACCCCCTGCACGCCTACGCCGAGGAGGCGGAGCCGTTCCACCTGTGGCACGCGGCGCAGGCGGCGGACGGTGAGGAGGCCGCGCAGGTGTTCTACGGGCGGCTGCTGCAGAGTCTGGACAGCCGTGCCTCCGCCGTGGCCGCCGTCAACCGGGACCGGTGGGCGGCCTGGTCGGGGCGGCTGGCAGAGCACCCGGGGGCGCAGACCCCCGCCGGGCTGAGGGCGCGTGAGCGGGCGGCGTACTGGACGGGCAAGGCCGGTGCGTACGGGGCTTCGCGGGATCTGTACGAGCAGTTGCTGGAGGTGCAGCGGCGGGTGCTTCCCGAGGACCACCCGGACCTTCTGCAGAGCAGGCACCGCATCGCCTACGCCACCGGCGAGCTGGCCGAGTTCCACAGCGCGGTCGCGTTGCACCGGGCCGTGCTGGCGGACCAGCTGCGGCTGCTGGGCCCGCAGGACCGGCGCACTCTCGCCACCCGTCACCACATCGCCTACTGGACCGGCCGGGGCGGTGACATGGCCGAGGGCCTGCGTCTGCACAGGGAGCTGCTGGAGGACCAGCGGCGCGCGCTGGGTGAACGGGACCGCGACGTGCTGGAGAGCCGCCACTACATTGCGTACTGGTACGGCCGTCTCGGCCGGCCGCTGGAGGCGCTCGCGATGCACGACGAGCTGCTGCGCGACCGGATCGCGGTGTTCGGGCAGGACGATGTGCAGGTCGTCTTCAGCAGAATGAACATCTGCCGCTTCCTGGGCGATGCCGGGCGGCTGAGGGAGTCCCTCGACCGCTATCGGGAACTGCTGCCGGACGTGGAGCGCCACCGGGGTCCCGACCACCCGAACACGCTGATCGTGAGGCTGAACATCGCCCGTCTCAGCTGGGAGCTCGGCGATGCCGAGGCGTCGCTCGCGTTGCACGATGAGCTGATCCGCGACCAGCGGCGGATCAACGGCACGGACCATCCCACGGTGCTGATCTCGCGCTACAACATGGCCATGCTGAAGGCCGAGCTCGGTGACACGAAGACCGCTCTGGCCGAGTTGGACGCACTGTACGAGGAGCGGCTGGCCGGCTACGGGACCGCTGACCATCCCGAGGTCATCACCACCCGCTACGGCCGTGCCTGGGTCCTGGGGCAGGAGGGCGCGTACGCGAAGGCCGTGGAGCTGATGCGCGGTGTGCGGGACGACAGGGGGCGGCTGCTCGGTGAGCGGCATCCGGACACCTTCGCCGCGGCCTCCGCGCTGGGCGAGCTGCTGGCACAGTCCGGCGGTGGGGGCGAGCGGGACGAGGCGGAGGCCCTGCTGCGCGGGATCCTGGCGGCGGGTGAGGAGGCGGGGCTCGGCGAGCGGCATCCGCAGACGATGACCACGCGGGCGCGGCTCGCGGACCTGCTGCGGCGTTCCGGACGGATGGCGCAGGCCGAGGAGCTGCTGCGTGCGCTGCTGCCGTTGCAGGCTGATGTGCTGGGCGCGGAGCATCCGTTGACCGGGCGGACCCGTCGGGCCCTGGGTGATCTGCGGGGCTGAGGGCGGGGGCCTGGCGATGCCGGCCTGGATGCCGCTGGAAGCGAGCTGCGCCGGTTTTCCCGTTCTGCCGTCGCCGGGTCGGCCGAAGGGGCATTCATGTGCCCTCCGTCGTCCGTCGGCCCGGGTGGTCCGGTGCCGGTGTCCTTTCGTCGGGTGGGGTGATGCGGGTGCGCCGCCCCGGCCGCCGTACGGCGTTCACTCCGCCCCCGTCCGCCGGCCGTGGGCCAGGCGGATCGCGGTGTCCCGGGGAACGATGGAATCATGGATATTTCGTCTGGAAACGCTCCGGAAGCCGCTGTTCGGGACACCGCGGAGGACACCTATGACGTGATCGTGCTCGGGGCGGGCCCGGTCGGCCAGAACGTCGCCGACCACGCGCGTGCGGCCGGGCTGAGCGTCGCCGTGATCGAGCGGGAACTGGTCGGCGGGGAGTGCTCGTACTGGGCCTGTGTTCCCAGCAAGGCGCTGCTGCGGCCGGTCATCGCGGTCTCGGACGCGCGCCGGGTCGACGGTGCCCGCCAGGCGGTCACCGGACGGCTCGACACGGCCAGGGTCTTCGCCCGGCGCGATCACTACGTCACTGACTGGGACGACTCCGGGCAGGCCGATTGGGTCAAGTCGATCGGCGCCGATCTGTTGCGCGGTGAGGGCCGGATCGACGGTCCGCGCCGGGTGAGCGTCGCCTCGCCCGACGGCCGGCGCCGGACCCTCACCGCCCGGCACGCGGTCGCCATCGCCACCGGCAGCCGGCCCGTGCTGCCCGATGTGGCGGGTATCGAGGAGGCCCGTCCCTGGACCAACCGCGAGGGCACCGACTCCAGCCAGGTGCCGGGCCGGCTCGTCATCGTCGGCGGCGGCGGGGTGGGCGTCGAGATGGCCACTCTGTGGCAGGGGCTCGGTGCCCAGGTCACCTTGCTGGCCCGCCGCCCCGGATGGAGCCCTTCATCGGCGACATGGTCGCCCAGGGGCTCACCGAGGCGGGCGCGGACGTACGCATCGGCGTCTCGGTGTCCGCGCTGCGCCGCCCGGCCCCCGCGGGCCCGGTCACCGTGACCCTCGATGACGGAACACGCCTGGAAGCCGACGAGGTCATGTTCGCCACCGGGCGGGCGCCGCGCACCGACGACATCGGGCTGGAGTCCGTGGGTCTGGCTCCCGGATCCTGGCTCGATGTCGATGAGACCTGTCTGGTCCGAGGAGTGGAGGGCACCTGGCTGTACGCCCTCGGCGACGTCAACCACCGGGCGCTGCTCACGCACCAGGGCAAGTACCAGGCGCGGACCGCGGGTGACGCGATCGGTGCCCGGGCCAGGGGGCTGCCGCTCGACAACGGCCCCTGGGGCGCGCACGCCACCACCGCCGACCAGCACGCCGTGCCGCAGGTCTTCTTCACCGACCCCGAAGCCGCTTCGGTGGGCCTGTCCGCCGACGAGGCCACCAGGGCCGGCCATCGCATCACCGTGGTCGACGTGGACTTCGCCCAGGCCCAGGGGGCGAACCTGTACGCCGACGGCTACCGGGGCCAGGCCCGCATGGTCGTCGACGGCGAGCGCGGCATCCTCCTCGGGGTGAGCTTCGTCGGCCCCGGCGTCAGTGAACTGCTGCACTCCGCGACCGTCGCCGTCGCGGGTGAGGTCCCTCTCAAGCGGCTGCGGCACGCCGTCGCCTGTTTCCCCACCGTCAGCGAGATCTGGCTGTTCATGCTCAAGGCGTACAAGGGGTAGCACGCGTCCGCACGGCGGCGGTACCGGGTGAGGTGCTGGTCGGCCGAGCGGGTTGGTGGTGTCGCGGAGGAGGCAGGGCCGGGGCGTACCTGAGGTTCGATCTGAGCCGAGCCGGGCTCTTTTACGGCAGGAGTCTGCGCAGCCGTCCCGCGCCCAGGCCCACCACCGCGCCTGTTCCCAGTGCCGTGCCTCCCAGGAGCAGGAAGTAGAGCGGCAGTGGCAGCACCGCGGTGAGCCGGAACAGCTGACCGCCGATCACGATGCCGGCCGCGCCGAAGAGGCCGTTCACGGCGAGGAAGCGGCTGGTGTGGCCGGGCGGCGCGACGGAAGCGGCCAGGGCGAGGCCGGCGGGGGCGAGGGAGATCTCACCGCAGGCGTAGAGGAGATGGACCGGCAGCAGCCAGCCCGGGCCGACCGGGCCGCGCTCCGCGAGCAGCGCGGCGGCGGCCATGAGCAGGAAGCTGAGCCCTGCGGCGACCAGTGCGCCGGAGAACTTGACGGGCGCGTCGGCCCGTTGTCCGGCGCGTCTGCACAGGCGGGTGAAGAGCGGGGCGGCCGGCAGGACGAACAGGGGGTGCAGGGACTGGAACCAGCCGGCAGGGATCTCGAAGCCGAACACGTGCCGGTCCGTGTGGCGTTGGGCGAAGAGGCCGAGCACCGAACCGCTCTGGGCGAAGATCATCCAGAAGACCGAGGAGGCCGCCATCAGTGCGGTGAACCCGGCGAGCCCGCTGTGCCGCCCGGCGCCCTCCCCCGTGTCCTGGTCCCGGGGCCGCAAGGGCCGCAGGGATCGCAGATACGCGAACGGGAGCACGACCGTGCCCAGGCCGAGGCAGGCCAGCACCCCGTTGACACCGAGCACCCCGGCAGCGGCGGCGAGGCCCAGCAGCACGGCCGCCGCCGTGACGATGAGACCGGCGCGCCGCAGGACCCGTACGGCCTCGTCGTGGGTGAGGGGGCACACGGGGCGCCGTCCCACCTGCCCGAACCGGCGCAGCCCGAGGGCGAACACGACGAGCCCAACCGTCATGCCGGCCGCCGCGGCGGCGAAGCCCAGATGCCACGCGATCTTCTCCGCGAGCAGGCCGGTGACGACGGGTGCGACCAGCGCGCTGACCTGGATGCACAGGTAGAAGAGGGAGAACGCCGCCTCGCGCCTGCCCTCGCCTTCGCCGCTGAGCGCGGCCACCATGGCCGCCATGGCCGGTTTGACCAGGCCGGTGCCGGCGACGATCAGCAGCAGCCCGCCGTACAGGGCGGTAGGCGAGCGGGCCGCCAGCGCGGCGTGGCCGCAGGCGATGAGCGTGCCGCCGAGGAGCACGGCGCGGTGTGCCCCCAGCACCCGGTCGGCCAGCCAGCCTCCGGGCATCCCGGCCAGGAAGCTCAGCGCCATGTAGCCGGCGAAGAGCGCGGTGGCGGTCTGCGGGGCCATGCCCATGCCGCCGCGGGCCTCGGAGGCGGTCAGGTACAGCACGAGGATCGCGGCCATCCCGTAGAAACTGAACCGCTCCCACAGGTCGACCGCGAGCAGAGTGGCGAACCCTCGGCGCCGGCCGTCCCCGATGCGTACGGGCTCGGAGGCGGCCGGTGCCGTGAGTTGTCCGCTCATGACGGGTGGACCGGCAGTTCTTGCAGTCCGCGCATCATCAGGCTGCTGCGCCAGCGCAGTTCACCGGGTGGCACCGCGAGTCGCAGCCCCGGGAACCGCTCGAAGAGCCGGCCGATCACGATCCGGCCCTCGAGCCGGGCGAGCGGGGCGCCCAGGCAGTGGTGGATGCCGTGGCCGAAGGCCAGGCCCGCGGTGTTGGCGCGGGTGATGTCCAGCCGGTCGGGCTCCTCGTAGCGCTGCGGGTCGCGGCCCGCCGCACCCAGCGAGATGGTCACGAACTCGCCCTCGGGGATGAGTACCGGGCCGACCTGTACCGGTTCGGTGGTGAAGCGCCAGGTGGCGTTGGTGACCGGGCCGTCGTAGCGCAGGAACTCCTCGACGGCGGCGGGCCACAGCGAGTCGTCGGCGGCGAGTTGCTGTCGTACCCGGGGGTGGTCGAGCAGCGCGAGGGTGCCGTTGCCGATGAGGTTGACCGTGGTCTCGTGGCCTGCGACCAGCAGCAGGAACGCCATGGAGATCAGCTCGGCCGGTGTCAGCTGGTCGCCGCCGTCAAAGGCATGGACCAGGTCGGTGAGCATGTCGTCGTCCGGGTCGGCGCGCTTGGTGTCGATCAGCGCCCGCAGGTAGGTGATCATGCTGGCGCTGGCGTCCCGTACCTCCTCGGTGCCGGCGCCGGAGACGAGCAGGTTGGACCAGCGGCGGAACTCGGTGCGGTCGTGCGGGGGGACGCCGAGCAGCCAGCAGATCACTGTGAACGGCACCGGGAAGGCGAGTGCCTCCATGAGGTCGCTCTTGTCGTGGCGGGCCATGGCGTCGAGCAGTTCGTCGGTGAGTCGCGTGATCCTGGGCCGCAGCGATTCCACGCGGCGGGCGGTGAACGCCTTGCCGACCAGTTTGCGCAGCCGGGTGTGGTCGGGCGGGTCGCTGTCCAGCATGTGCACGCTCAGTTCGTGCGCGAACTGGCTGTGCTCGCCTGCCTCTTCGAGGAACTCTGCCTGCTTCACCGGGTCGGCGAAGTTGCGCGGGATGAGGTCCTTGCCGACCCGCATGTCCTTGCTGAGGCGCGGGTCGGCGAGCAGTGCCCGGGCGTCCTCGTAGCGGGTGACCAGCCAGGTGCGCAGTCCGTTCGGGGTGATCACGGGCAGGGCGGGCGCGGTCTGGCGCAACTCGGCCAGCGTGGCGTGCGGCTGCTGGTGGAAGCCGGGTGTGAACAGGTCGATCGGTGGGGGCGAGGTGTCGGTGTCCGGCATGGTCATGCTCCTCTCGTGAGCGGCTCGGCGTGGCCGGCGGTGTAGCCGGCGAGTTCCCGGTAGATCTCGAAGGGCCGCTCACGCCCGGTGTCGCGGAAGGGCCGCAGCGGGGCTGTCTGCTCCTTGTGCCCGGCGCCTGCCTCCCATGCCGCGAAGGCCTCCCAGTGCGACCAGCGGCTGACGACGACGAAGCTCTGCGGTTCGCCGACGCCTGTCATGAGCTGGTTGGCGAGCAGCCCGGGGGTGCCCGCCATCCGCCGGCTGGCCTCGTGGTATGCCGCCAGCACCGCATCCGGGTCGTCGCTGAGGTGGTAGAGCACCACTTCGATGGCGCCCGCGGTCACGGCGTGCTGCCGAGGGCTCCGGACAGGGCGGCGACCACGTGCATGGTGGTCATGGAGCCGCCGCTGCGGTACGGGTGCAGTTTCTGGCGGTGTTCCAGGTGCCGGTCGCTGGTCTCGAATTCACGAAAGAGCGGCTCGTTGGCCCAGTCGCTGACGATGTAGTAGATGCCGTGCTCCTCGGCGCTGCGGGACAGCCACTGGCCGAGGTTGGCGGGGTGGGAGGTGACCGAGTCGCCGACCTCCTGCCACACCCGCTCGAAGTCGCCTTCCATACCGGGTTTGATCTGCATCCGCAGCATCACCCGGAACACCTGGCCGGCCATGTCAGATCCCTCCGTCGACGTTGACGGTCTCGCCGGTGACATAGCCGGACAGGTCGCTGAGCAGGAAGAGGACGGGGCCGGCCAGTTCGTCGACGGTGCCCAGCCGGGCGAGTGCGGTCTTCTGCGCGTAGGTGGCCCGCAGTCCCTCGGCGCGCTGTGCGGGCATGGCGTCGAACGCCTCGGTCTCGATGACGCCGGGGGCGACGACGTTGACCCGGATGCCGCGCGGTCCGAGCTCCTTGGCGAGCGAGCGGGTCAGTCCGATCATGGCTGCCTTGGCGGCGGTGTAGTGGGCGCGCAGCGGGATGCCGGCGGCGGCGCCGCGCGAACCGATGTTGATCACCGAGGAGCCGTTGCCGAGCAGCGGCAGGGCCTGCTGGATGATGCGGTAGGAGGCGGTGAGGTTGGTGTCGATGATCCTCGACCACTCCTCGGCGGGCAGGTCCGCGAACGGGATGTGGCTGATGACACCGGCGTTGTTGACGACGCCGTCCAGGTGGCCGAAGCGTTCCCTGGCCTCGCCGACGAGCCCGTCGATCTCACTGATCCTGCCGACGTCGGCCCGTATCACGTGGTGGTCGCCGCCGGTCTCCTTGAGGGCGTGGACCAGGCTGTCGACCGCCTCGCCGTCCTGCCGGTAGCAGGTGAGCACGTGGGCGCCGGCCTGCGCCGCGGCGAGCACGATGCCGCGGCCGATGCCGCGGGTGCCGCCGGTGACCAGGATCTTCTTGCCGTGCAGTGCGATGTCCACGGGGTGTTTCCCTCCTGTGGGACGGCGGTGGTTCACACGCAGCCGTCGACGTGGATGTTCTGGCCGGTGATGTAGGCGGCGTGGTCGCTGGTGAGGAAGAGCACGACCTGCGCGATCTCGTCCACGGACCCGAGCCGGCCGAGCGCGGTGAACGAGGAGAAGGTCCGGCGCTGCTGCTCGGCCGCCTCCTGGGGCAGTGCGTCGAGGGCCTCGGTCGCGATCCGGCCGGGCGAGACGGTGTTGACGCGGATGGCCCGCGGGCCGAGTTCGCGGGCCAGTGAGCGGGTCATGCCGACGAGTGCCGATTTGACGGCCGTGTAGTGGACGCCGCCGTCCATGCCGATGAAGGCCACGGTGGAGCCGATGTTGACGATGGAGGCACCGGGGCCGAGCAGCGGCAGGGTGCGCCGGGTCACCAGGTGGGCGGCGGTGAGGTTGCCCTGCAGGGTGGCCGCCCAGTCGGCCGGGTCCAGTTCCTGGTACGGCTTCGGCCGGAAGGCGCCCGCGTTGTTGATGACCGCGTCGAGGCCGCCGAGGCTCGTGTCGCAGGCTGCGGCCAGCAGCTCGACATCGTTCTCGTCGGCCACGTCGGCGCGCAGCACCTGGTGCTTGCCGGCGGTCTGGGCGAGCTCGTGCTCCAGTGTGGCGACGGCGTCGCCCGGTGTGCGGTAGCAGGTGACGACGTCGGCACCGGCCCGGGCGGCGGCGAGCGCGATGCCGCGGCCGATGCCCCGGGTGCCGCCGGTCACCAGGATGCGGCGGCCCGCCAGTTGCCGGTCGGCGCGGGCGGCGGTCTCCACCTTGTCCTTGATCAGCTGCATCTGGACCGCGGTGTTGCGGTTGAGCCGGTCGGTCATGCCGGCGTCGTCCAGCGGGGCGTCCGGCTTCATCTCGAAGTCCTGGATCCAGCGCATCCGTACGCCGCCGGGGTGCTGTGTGTACTCCCAGCGGATGTTCATGTGGGCGAAGGGGCCGGTCTCCACGCGGTGTGCGGTGACCGTCCGGGTGGTGGCGTCGGCGGTGCGCCGGGAGACCCAGCTCCACACGGTGCCCGAGGTGTCGGGGTGCAGGGCGAGCCGGAAGGTGACGGTGTTCCCGTCGCGTTCGAGGATCTCGGCGTGGGAGTACTCGCTGAACAGCCGCGGCCAGGAGGCCACGTCGTTGGTCATCGACCAGACCAGGTCCATGGGTGCGTCGATGACGATCGCGTTGTCGGTGCGTCCCGCCATCAGACCTGGACCTCCGCGAGCCGTGAGGTGACGTAGGCGACGGCCTCGCGCAGGGTCTTGGTGTGCTCCAGGTCGCCGTCGGGGATCTGTATCGCGTACTCCCGCTCGATCCTGTTGACGAGTTCGAGCAGCGCGAGCGAGTCGTAGCCCAGGTCGGCGAACCGCCGGTCGACGATGTCCTCGCCGTCCATGTCGATCTGTTCGTCGGCCCCTGCGCCCGCGCGTAGGATCCGTTTCAGGTCGTCCACGGTGAAGTCGGCCATGGCCAGCAGCCTTTCGTCGGTTTCGGTCACTTCTTGAGGTCCTTGCGGTTGCCCGCGCCCACCACCAGCGCGGACGTGAATCCGCCGTGGCCGCGGGCGAGGACGAGGGCGGTTTGCGGGTCGGTCTGCCGCGGCCGGTCCAGGACCAGGTCGATCTCGCAGCCGGTGGCGGTCCGGCCGGGGCCGGCGGTGTGCGGCACCACTCCGGCGCTCAGGGCGAGCAGGGCGGTCGCGGTGTCCAGGGCGGCGCCGCCGCCGTAGAGCCGGCCGGTGAGGGTCTTGGGCGCGGTCACCGGGACGCCGCCGGGGCCGAACACGTCGGTGATCGCGTGGGCTTCGGCGAGGTCGCGCTCCGGTACGCCGGAGGCGTCGGCGAAGACCACGTCCACGTCGTGCGGCGCGATCAGGGCGTCGGCGAGGGCGCGGCGGATGACGGAGGTGAGCACCGGGGGCCGCTGCGAGCCCGGTGGGGGGTCGAACCCGGCGGCGTAGCCGAGCAGTTCGCCGTAGTGGTCGGCGTTTCGCTGGTGCGCCGACTCGGCGCTCTCCACCACGAGGATCGCGCCGCCCTCGCCGGGGACGGATCCGGACGCGGCGGCGTCGAAGGGAAGGTACGCGCGGGCCGGGTCGTCCTCGCGGGACAGCCCGCCGGCCGATATCTGCGCCACGAGGCCGTAGGGGCACAGGGAGGCGTCGGTGCCGCCGCTGAGCACCAGCCGGGAGCCGGTGTTCAGCAGGCGGCGGGACTGGCCGAGCGCGTCCAGGCCGCCGGCCTGCTCGCAGCACAGCACCCCGCAGGGGCCGCGCATGCCGTGCCGGATGGAGACCTGTCCGGTGCTCGCCGCATAGAACCAGGCGATCGACTGGTAGGCGCCGACCCAGGACGGGCCCTGCTGGTAGAGCTGTTCCATCTCGTGCTGGCCGAACTCGGTGCCGCCGGAGGAACTGGCGGTGACCACCGCCATCTCGTACTCGGGCAGCGTGTCCGGATGCGCGGCCGCGTCGGCGAGGGCCGCTTCGGAGGCCGCCAGCGCGAAGTGCGTGTACCGGTCGGTCTGCGGGACGAGCCGGTTCGGCACCTGTTTTTCGGCCTCGAAGCCCGGTACTTCGCCCGCCACTTGAACCGGGTAGCCGGCCGGGTCGAACCGGGTGATGCGGCCGAGACCGCTTTTCCCGGCGAGCACCGACTCCCAGTGCTGGCGCGCTCCGATCCCGGTCGGGGCGATGACGCCGAGCCCGGTGACCACGGCCCGGGAGCGGTGTGCTGTGCGGATTCCCGAGGCGCTCATGCGGCCTGCCTTCCGTCTACGTCCGGGCGGCCGAGCACCATCGCGCTCTGGAAGCCGCCGAATCCGCTGCCGACGCTGAGGACGTGGTCCATCGGGTGCTCGCGTGCGGTGAGGGGGACGTAGTCCAGGTCGCACTCGGGGTCGGGGGTGCAGAGGTTGGCGGTCGGCGGGACGATCTGGTGGCGCAGGGCGAGGGCGCAGGCGGCGATCTCCAGCGAGCCGATGGCGCCGAGCGAGTGCCCGATCATCGACTTGATGGAGCTGACCGGGATCTCGTACGCGCGCGGGCCGAGGCTGCGTTTGAACGCGGCGGTCTCGTGCCGGTCGTTCTGTCGGGTGCCGGAGCCGTGGGCGTTGATGTAGTCGATGTCGTCCGCGTCGAGCCGGGCCCGGTCCATGGCGACGCGGATGGCCTCGGCCATTTCCCGGCCGTCCGGCTTGAGTCCGGTCATGTGGAAGGCGTTGCTGCGGCCGGCGAAGCCGAGGATCTCGGCGTAGGTCACGGCGCCGCGGCGCCTGGCCGCCTGCGCCTCCTCGATGACGAGCACCGCCGAGCCCTCGCCGAGCACGAAGCCGTCGCGGTGTCCGTCGAAGGGCCGGGAGGCGTGCCAGGGGTCGTCGTTGTTGGGGGTGGTGGCCTTGATCGCGTCGAAGCAGGCGGAGGTGATGGGAGACAGCGGGGCGTCTGTCGCCCCGGCGAGGACGATGTCGGCGGTGCCTTCCTCGATCAGCTGGACGCCGTGCCCGATCGCGTCGAGCCCGGAGGTGCAGCCGGTGGAGATCAGCGCGACCGGGCCTTCGGCTGCGGCCTGCCAGGCCACCTCGGCGGCGAGCGTGCTGGGCACCATGTAGCCGTACAGGTGCGGGACTCCGTAGCTGTGGTCGACCAGCCAGTTGCGGCCGCCGTCGGAGAGCACGGCGTACTCCTCCTCCAGGCCCATCGTGCAGCCGACCGCGCTGCCGATGCTGACCGCGACCCGGCCGGGGTCGGCGGCCGGCAGTTCGATGCCGCTGTCCTCGATCGCCTCGCGGGCCGCGGCGACGGCGAACTGCGCGGCGCGGTCCATGCGCCGCACCTCCTGGGGGGAGAGCCCGGCGGTGTTCGGGTCGAAGTCGCACTCGGCCGCGACCCGGGAGCGGAAACCGGTCGCGTCGAAGAGGCTGATCGGGCGGGTGGCGGTGCGCCCGGCGGACAGCAGGTCCCAGAAGGCGTCGCGGCCGTTCGCGCCCGGGGCGATGACGCCGACTCCGGTGACGACCGCGCGGCGGGTCATCGGGCGCCGCCGATGTCCGGGTTGCGCGCGCCGGCGTTCAGCGGCTGTTCGGTGTCGACATGGCCGAGTTCGGGGCGGGGCGCGAGCGGGGACAGGTGGAAGACGGCCTCGGCGGGCACGCTCCCGGTGTTGACCAGGCGGTGGCGTACGCCGATGGGGACCAGCAGCGAGTGGCCGGGCCCGAGCTTCGTCGCTACGCCGTCCAGGCTCATCTCCAGTTCTCCCTGGACGATGTGCAGGAATTCCTCGGAGTGCGGGTGGTAGTGCTCGGTGACGAACTCGCCGGGCGCCAGGCGCAGGATCCCGCCGAAGCCGGAGGTGCAGCCGACGGTCTTCGGGCTCAGCGTGACGCGGATGTCGCCGCCGCGCTTGGTGTTGGCCTCCACCTCGTGCGCGGCGACCCTGGTGGTCGCGGGGGCGGTCACCGGGCGCCGCCCAGGTTCGCCGCGGCCGGCTTGGTGATCTGGGGGCCTTCGCCGGGTGTCCAGGAGTAGAAGGGGACGGCCATGGCGTCCTTGGGTTCGCGCCAGTTGGGGTCGAACGGGGAGATGAACTGGCCGAGCCGGGTGTTGATGTCGTTGTAGAGCGGGTGGCTGCGCGCCTTGTAGAGGTTCGGTGCGATGTTCTGGTCCGCCTCCACGAGGTGGAAGTACAGGTTGTGGAAGGCGAACAGGGTGCGCCTTGAGACACCCACCATGTGCGGCAGCTCGGTGCTGTCGGAATCGGCGAAGACCTTCGCCACGCCCTCGGCGTCGCCAAGCTCCATCCTCGCGACGATCAGCGTTCGGTGCACGATGCCCTCCCGGCTTGTCGGTTCTGCGTTCACCCTGGTGGGCGGGGGTCGAGGGACTCTCGAAGCAGCCTGGAGAACCGCTGGCGGCCGGAGCTGCGCAGCACAGCGGGCCGCCGCACCGGATGGCGCGACGGGCCGCTGGGGCGATGGCGTGCGGGCAGGGGCCCGCGGACGGTGCCGGTGGGGGTCGGTGTCCTGGCCGGCGGGTGCTACTGGGCGATGCCGGTGTGGGGCTGCAGGCTGGGGCCGCCCACCTTCTGCAGTCTGACCGCGGCGGACGTCCTCGTGCTGTCACGCAGCAGCAGAAGCGCCTTGCGGGTGAGCCTGGGCACGGCGTAGAGCGGTTCGGCGGGAACCCGTCCGGCGCGCAGCGGCCCCGGGTGGACCCGCCCGGTGTCCGCCGCCGGGCCGGGTTCGGCGACCCGGGCCGGCAGTTCCTGCACCAGGTGGACGTCCACCAGGTACTCCATGAGTGTCTCGGTGTCCTCCGTGCACCGAGGCACCAGCGCGCTGACCTCGTCGATGCGCCAGTAGGGGCGCCTGCGTTCGATCAGCAGATGCAGCAACTGGCGGTGCGGCTGCGGCAGATGGCTGTAGCTGGAAGCCACTGTGCCCATCAGGGACTGTGTGCCTGCCGGGATCTCCAGCAGCAGGTCCGGGTTGCCGCGCAGCCGCTCCGTCAGCCGGGCCGCGGACCAGCCGGGCCTGGCCGCGAGCCGTCCGGCCACCGCGCGTACGGCCAGGGGCAGGCCCTCGCACATCCGCAGCAGCTCGTCCACGGCTTCGGGTTCGTCCTGCCAGCGCCGTTCGTTGGCGACCCGGTTGTAGAGGGTCAGGGCGTCGTTCTCGGAGAACGCGCCGAGCACGATCTTCCTGCCGGTGGAGAGGCTGTGGGCGCGGTAGCGGTTGGTGGCGATCACCGCGCATCCCGAGCCGCCCGGCATGAGCGCGCGCAGCTGGGAGGCGGTGAGCACGTCGTCGACGACCACCAGTACTCTCCGGTCCGCCGTCCAGCTGCGGAAGAGCTGGCTGAGCTCGTCGAGTCCGCCGGGCAGTTTCTCGCGCCGGATGCCGCAGGCGCTGAGGCTGGTGGTGAGCGCCTTGGCGAGCTGGGCGGAGCCGGTGCCCGCCTCGGACAGGTCGATGAAGAGCTGTCCGTCGGGGAAGTGCGGGCGCAGCCGGTGGGCGGCGTGGACGGCGAAGGCGGTCTTGCCGACGCCCGGCGGCCCGTGGACTTCGACCACCCGCATGCCGGTGCCGGGCCGGCTGCCGAGATAGGCCTCCAGTTGGGAGAGCGCGCCGGCCCGTCCGACGAAATCGCCTACGTCGGCGGGGAGTTGGGCGGGTCCCAGGACGGGGGTGCGGGCGGCGGGGACGGTCCCCGTCTTGGCCTTGGCCGGCCCCGCGAGCTGGCTGCCGTCCGCGAGTACCTCCTGGTGCAGACGCTGAAGCAGCGCAGAGGGTTCGAGCCCCAGCTCGTCGACGAGTCGGGCGCGCAGGGTGCGGAACACGTCGAGGGCCTCGGGGCGCCGGCCGCTGCGGTGCAGCGCCCGCATGAGCTGGTCGGCGAAGGCCTCGTGGGTGGGGTGGGTACGGAAGACGGCAGACAGGTCGTCCAGCACCGCCTGATGGCGGCCGAGTTCGAGCTCTATGGCGAAGCGCTGTTCCAGAGCGTTCTTGCGCCGCTCCTCGAGCTGCGTGGACCACGCGGACAGCCGCCGTCCGGCCGCGACGTCCACCAGTGCCTCGCCCTGCCAGGTGGCGAGCGCTTCCTGGAGGGTGCGGGCGGCCTGGTCGCGGGCCCCGCTGCGGTACTCCGCCTGGCCGCGCTCGACGAGCTGTTCGAAGCGGTACGCGTCGACCGACCGCTTTTCTTCCAGCCGCAGTTCGTATCCGCCCACTCTGGTCAGAAGTGCGGGCAGTCCCCGGGGCGGGCAGGAGCCGAAGGGAGCCCCGCTCTGCCCGGTGGCGAGCCGGAGTCTGCGGCGGAGCTGGTAGATGTAGGTCTGGAGTGTGGTCAGGGCGCTGAGTGGCGGGCGGTCCTCCCAAAGTTCCTCGCACAGCTGGTCGACGCTGACCAGCGAGTTGGCGTTGAGCACCAGGAGGGTCAGCACCTGGCGGAGTTTGGGGGCCGACGGGGTGGTGTCCACTCCGTCGCGTCGCACTCGTAACGAACCCAGCAGGCTGATCTCTATCACTGCACTCCCTCTCGGCATACGGCATTTCTGGCCGATTGCCAATTGGTTCCGGCGCGGTCTTCAGAGCCTGTCGGCTGCTACCTTCCTACATCGTTCGCACAGCACTTCACACCATGCCTTTCGACCTTTCTCCTACGCCCCGGACCTGCACTTTCGGCGCCGCACAAGGGGGCGTTCCATTTCGACGGCCGGACACCATGGGCAACATTTTATTTTCTCTTTGCGGGGCCTTGAACCCGGAAGTAGAATTCAAGAATTCAACAAGTCGAGTGGGTGTTCTGTCCTGCATTCCGCGAAATGCAGGACAGAACACCCACTCGCCCCGACAGGTGCATAAAGCATGCTATTGCGTCATGCATAATCATGATCAGGGGCACTCGTCCGTGCCGTGCTCCCGGTCACAGCCGCAGCCGGACCTTGTACTCGGCCAGCCAGGTGTCGAGTTGGAGCACCATCTCCATGCTCGCCCGCTCCACCCACGCGAAGGCGCCCTTCGGCGCGCCTGCCGCGGCCAGCGCCGCGCTCGTCGCCTCCGCGTCCAGCAGCGCGGCGACCGGCGATCCGCGGTCCGCGGCCAGCTGCGCGAAGCGGCCCCGTACGAACTCCCCGTACGCCGCGTCCTGGGTGGTCGGGTAGGCACTCTTGCGCCGGTTCAGCACCGGCTGCGGCAGCAGGTCGGCGACCGCGGCCCGCAGCAGACTCTTCTCCTGGCCCTCCACCCGCTTCAGCGCGGCAGGCACGTTGTAGACGTACTCGACGAGAGCCCGGTCGCAGAACGGCGGACGCAGCTGCACACCGTGCGCCATGCTCATCCGGTCCGCCCGGTCCAGATGGGTCGGTGCCCAGCGGGTCAGCGCGAGATAGGTGACCTCACGCGCCCTGCGCTCCTGCGGGCTCTCGCCGCCGGCGTGCGGCACTTCCGCGAGCGCGTCCCGGTAGTGCTGGTCCGCATAGTCCATGAAGTCCAGTTCCTTGCGCAGCCCGCGGTCCACCAGGGAGCAGCCCAGCCCCCCGGCAGCGGCGTCGTGCCCGCGCTCGAAGGAGACCCAGGGAAACGTCCGGGAGTTGCTGTGCTGCGCGTCGTACGCCCAGAAGTAGCCGTTGAACACCTCGTCGGCCGTCTCGCCGGAGAGCACGGCGGTGACGCCCGCACTGCGCAGCGCCTCGAAGAAGAGCAGCAGCGACACGTCCATGTCGCCCAGCGGGGAGGGCGCGTCCTGGCTGCGCAGGGCGGCAGCGTGCGTCTTCGGGTCGGCGAGGGCCGCGGTGTCCAGCAGGATCTCGGTGTGGTCGGTCCCGATGTGCCGGGCCGCGAGCTCCGCGTACGGGGCGTCGGGGGTGGCGCGCATCGTCGGGTGCGGTTCGAAGTTCTCCGCGTAGCCGGCGAAGTTGACCGAGAACGTCCGCAGCCGGCCGGCCCCCGACTCCCGCAGCGTGCCCGCAGCGAGCGCGGTGAGCGCGCTGGAGTCGATTCCGCCGGAGAGCATCGCGTCGACGGGAACGTCCGCGCGCAGATGCGAGGCCACCGCGTCCGCCAGCAGCCGGCGCACCGTGGCCACCGTGTCCTCGAGGGTGTCGGTGTGCGGACGCGCGGGCAGCGACCAGTAGCGCCGGTGGCCGCGGCCGGAGCGGCGCACGACCATCGAATGGCCCGGCAGCACCTCGCGCATGCCCTGGAACACGCCGGTGCCCGGCTTGCGGCTGTGGGCGAACAGCTCGCGCAGTCCGTCGGCGTCGACGACCGGCTCGACCGCGGGATGGGCCAACAGCGCCTTGGGCTCGGATCCGAACAGCACACCCGAGGACGTCAGGTAGTAGCACAGAGGCTTGACGCCGAGCCGGTCGCGGGCGAGCAGCAGCTCCTGGCGCCTCACGTCCCACACCGCCAGCGCGAACAGGCCCTCCAGACGGCTCACGAAGTCCGAGCCCCACTCCAGATAGGCGTGCAGCGCCACGTCGGCGTCGCCGTGCCCGGTCAACCGGTGCCCCCTGGCAGCCAGTTCCCGGCGCAGCTCGACATGGTTGGTGATCGCGCCGTCGAGGCTCAGCACGGCCACCGGCCCGCTGCCGGTGGCGTGGACGGCGGGCTGGCGCCCGTGGTCGGGGTCGAGCAGCGCGAGCCGTCGGTGCGCCAGCGCGGCGTGCCCCTCGATCCAGTCGCTCTCCCCGTCGGGGCCGCGGTGCGCCAGTGCGGCCGCCATCGCCCGCACCGTTGAAGCCTCGGGGACCAGATCACGCTCGAAGTCCACCCAGCCGGCGATCGCGCTCATCGCGAAGTCCTCTCGTTCGCAGTGTCGGATGTACCCGGGGCAAGAGCGCCGCCGCCCGGCCGCTGCGCGAGCAGGACCTCCACCAGCGACAGACCGTGCGTGTCGACCGCGTCGCGGAACTCCTCAAGTCCCGGTGCCTGTTCACCGGACACCGAGATCCCCAGCCGGCGCGCCGCCGCAGCGCCGTAGCGCTCGTACAGCTCCAGATAGCCGCGCGCGGTCCGCTCCGCGTCGGTCACCAGCGTGCAGCGCACGGGCCGGCGCTCACCGCGCCAGGTCAGCTCGCCGTCCGCGCCGCCCGCGAAGTTGTGCCGCCAGCGGCTCGCGGAGGCTACGGCCAGCCCCCCGCCAAGCTGGTGCACGCCCACGGGGACCGTGTACGGGCGGCCGGTACGGCGGCCGGTGAAGTGCAGCAGTGCGAGGCGATCGGCCACCGGGCCCGGGTTCGGCCGGGAGAGCATCTCGCGCATCCGGGCGTCGTCGCGCGCGCCCTCCGGCCCGTCGGGCAGGGCGCGTTGGACGACGGACCTCATGACAGCACCACCGCGGCGGCGGTCAGCGTGCAGCCCGCGACGGCGCAGCAGGTGCGCACCAGATGCCAGTCGCGCCACTGGATCCGCGGGTCCTGCCAGCCGGGACCGAGGTCGGCGGGCCCGGTGCGCTTGACCCGGTTGTTGATCGGTACGTTCCTCGTCTGCGACACGACGGCGACCCCGGCCATGCACAGCGCCGCCGCCGCGAACAGCACGCGGCCCGGTCCGGACGCCCGCAGCGCGAAGGCCACATCGATCACCGTGGAGCCGGCGACGATGAACGGCATGATCCGGTCGTAGTGCCGGCCGAGCAGTTTGTGCGTGGCCACATACCGGTCGGGGGTCATCGCGATCAGCGCGGGCATCACGCTGACCGCGACCGCGAACAGCACCCCCGCCACCAGGCCGGTGCCCAGCAGCACCAGCACACTCAGCGTCTCCACCACGGTCTACGCCCTCCCGTCGTCCTTCCGGTTCACGGTGCGAGCAGGCGGCACGCGGCAGCCGCTCGCAACAGCGGCTCGAACATCGCAGCCATGACTCGCACGCCGCTCGAATCCGTCTGGGGATGGCGGCCCGGTGCCCGGCCCGCTCTCCGCCCCGGCCCGAGCCCGGTTCGAGCGGCCGGGTGTCTGCTCGGTCCGGCACGGTCCGAACTGACCCGAGGAGGAGCCGGTATGGCGGACGAAACGGCCGAGGTGCTGATCGCGGGCGGCAGCATGGTGGGCCTGGCCCAGGCCCTGTTCCTCGCCCAGCGGGGCATCCGCCCGCTGCTGGTGGAGCGGCACGCGGAGATCTCCGCCCACCCCCGCGCGCAGGCCGCCAGTCCCCGCACGATGGAGCTGATGCGCGCGCTCGGCCTCGAGGACGCCGTACGCGCGAACGAGAACCCGCACGCGCAGTACGGCGACATCCTGCAGGCCGAGTCGCTCTGCGGGGCCGAACTCGGCCGGTTCGACGGCCCGTTCCCGCACGACCCCCATGACGTCGGGACCACCGGCTGGACCCTGATCGGGCAGGACCGGTTCGAGCCGGTGCTGCGCGACCGGGCGCAGGAGCTCGGTGCGGACCTGCGGTTCGCCACCGAACTGGTGGGCTTCGAGCAGGACGCCGACGGGGTCACCGCCGAACTGCGTGACCTGGGTGACGGCTCGCGCCGCACGGTCCGCGCCCGCTACCTGGTCGCAGCCGACGGATTCCGGGCCCCGGTCCGCGAGAGCCTGGGCATCGGTGTGCACGGACAGGGCGTCTTCGGCCGCCAGATGAACGTGGTCTTCCACGCGGACCTCGACCCCTATGTCGCGGGCCGCGCCTTCTTCCTCTGCTTCGTCAGCAATCCGCAGGTCAAGGGCGTTCTCGGCAAACTCGGCGGCGACGGCTCAGACCGCTGGGTGCTGGCCCCCAGCCTGCGGCCCGAGGACAGCCACCGGGAGTACGGCAGCGAGGAATGCGTCGCGCTGGTGCGCGCCGCGGTGGGAGTACCGGACCTGCCGGTCGAGGTGGAGTCCTCGACGAGCTGGGAGATCGCCGCGTGGGTGGCCGACCGCTTCCGCTCGGGCCGGGTGCTGCTGGCCGGCGACTGCGCCCATGTGATGCCCCCCACCGGCGGGTTCGGCGGCAACATGGGCATCCAGGACGCGCACAACCTGGCCTGGAAGCTTGCCCTGGTGCTGCGCGGCCAGGCCGGTCCCGGGCTGCTGGACAGCTACGAGCAGGAGCGTGCTCCCGTGGCCGAGTTCACCGTCGACCAGGGGGTCATCCGCTATCTGCAGCGCAGCGGCCTGGACGAGGAGGCAGCCGCCCGCCACCGCCCCGAGACGACCGTGCTGTTCGGCCACGTCCACCGTTCCGACGCGGTGCTGCGCGAGGACGGACCGGACGACGGATCCCCGGTGGAGGACCCCACCGTCCCCTCCGGCCGCCCCGGCACCCGTGCCGCGCACCTGCTGCTGCGCAGGGACGGAACGGACGTGCCGCTGCACGACCTGCTGGACGGCGGCTTCTGGCTGCTGGCCGGCCCCGGTGGCGGCGGCTGGGAGGCCGCCGCCGCGACGGTCCGCTCCGCCACCGGCCTCGACCTCGCCTTCCACCGCGTCGGCGACGAGGAGCCGCCCGAGGTCGCCGAGCGGTTCCTGAAGGCCTACGGCGTCGGCTACAGCGGCGCGGCCCTGATCCGCCCGGACGGCGTGCTGGCCTGGCGCTCGCCGACCCTGCCGGCGGCCCCCGCCGACGAGCTGTCGTCCGCACTGGCCCGCCTCCTGCAGCGCGTGGCGTAACACCCCTCCCCCACGGCTTCGGCGCGCTTCCCGGGGAAGCGCGCCGAAGGCGTCGGTGCCTTCCGGTCAGTCGCGCGCCAGCACCTGCGCGAGCGTCTGGGCCAGGGCCTGCTCCGGGCCCCCGCTCCGGCCCGCGGTGGTGCGCCAGCAGACGAACCCGTCGGGGCGCACCAGCACGGCGCCGCCCGCCGGCAGCCCGTAGCGCTGCCTGAACGCGCCGTCCCGGTCGCCGAGTTCCTCGCCGGGGCCGATGCGGCGCACCGTCAGGGTGACGCCGAGCCGCTGCGCTTGCGCGGCCGCCGCCTCGGTCCACCGTCCGGCGGCGGTGTCGGCGAGCAGGGTGAAGCCCCCGCCGAACAGATCGATGCTGGACAGCGGACCGTGCCGGCCGTCCAGGACGACGTGCGGGGCGCGGGCGCCCGGCCTGCCGGTGGGGTGCTCCGGGTCCTCGATCACCGCACCGGGCACGCCCTCCTCGACGGCGAAGGCGCCGCGGGGATAGCAGTAGCCGAAGGTCATGGTGGTCTCGTCCACCAACTCCTTCGCCACGTCCTGGAACTGCTTGCCCTCGCGCACCGCGAAGCGCAGCATCGCCTGCTTCACGGTCTCCTCGGCGACCGGGCGCCGCTCGGCGTCGTAGCTCTCCAGCAGCCGCGGCCCGGCGGTGGCGGACAGGACGAGAGCGAGCTTCCAGGCAAGGTTGTACGCGTCCTGGATGCCGGTGCTCGCGCCGAAGGCGCCGGTGGGCGGCATGACGTGGGCGGCGTCCCCGGCGACGAAGACCCGCCGGGTGGCGAAGGTGTCCGCCACCCGGGAGGAGATGTCCCACGCCGGCATGTCGACCGACTCGATCTTCAGCGGCAGTTCCGGGTCGCCGACCGCGGCCCGGACCAGGGCGACGCAGCGCTCCTCGGTGAAGTCGGCGGCGCTCTGCCCCTGTTCGGGGAAGAAGGAGACATTGATGACCCAGCGCCGGTCGTTGTCGATGGGGATGATCGTGCCGCGCACCCCGGGGTTGTTGACATACGCGGCAATGATCTTCCGCCCGCGCAGCGCCTCCTCCAGGTCGGCCTCGAAGAAGAAGCTGACGAGGTTGGTGATGGTGCCGCGGCCGTGCGCACCGATGGAGAGCATGTCGCGCACCGGACTGCGGCTGCCGTCCGCGGCGATCACGTACTCGGCGCGGATCTCCGTCTCCTCGCCCGTGGCCAGGTCGGTGGTCCGCACGAGTACGCCGTCCGCGTCCTCCTCGACCGCGTCCACGCGGGTGTGGAAGCGGACGTCGGCGCCGACGTCGACGGCGCGTTCGCGCAGGATGGGCTCCAGCTGGTTCTGGTCGATGAGCGTCCACTGGGTGGGGCTGATCCGGCCGATGTCCTGCGGCGAGGCGTGGGGCATCCGCACCCGCTCCTCGCCGGCGAGCGTCTCGACGTGCACCAGGTCGGTGTTGCCCGAGATGGGCGAGCGCCCGGCCCGTACCCGCTCCTCCATGCCCACCGCACGGTAGAGCTCCATCGTCCGGGGGTTGATGGCCCGCGCCTTGGGGTGCGTGGAGGTGTCCGGATGGCGCTCCACCAGCGTCGCCCGCACGCCGTACTGCGCGAGGAACACGGCCGCCGACAGTCCGGTGAGCCCGCCGCCGACGATGAGCACGGGCACGGTGTGCTGCTTCATACTGCCTCCTTGGGAAGGGACGCCGGGGCGCGTCACCGGTGTGCCGTCACCAGCGTGTGGGTGGCGAGCAGCGGCTGTGCCGCGCCGTTGGTGAAGCCGGCCTCCCGCAGCCAGTCCTGGCAGTCCGCCACCCGGTACTCGGATCCGTCCGGGCTGACCAGCCGCATGTGCAGGCTGCTGAGCAGCCGCTCGGGATCGCTGCGGTCGTCGTCGATCATCCGGTCGTAGACGAGCACCGTGCCGCCCGGCCGGACCGCGTCGAACACCCGGCCGAGCAGGGCGCGCCTCCGGTCGGTGTCGAAGCCGTGCAGGATGTGGCCCAGGACGATCACGTCGGCCTGCGGGATGGGGTCGGTGAAGAAGTCGCCGCCGGCGAAGGCGACCCGGTCGCCGAGGCCGAGCCCGCCGATGTGTTCGGTGAACAGCGGCCGGGTGCGCTCCAGGTCGAAGCAGGTCGCCTTGAGATGACCGTGCGCCCGGACGAGTACGGCGGCGAGATTGCCGCGGGCGCCGCCCAGGTCGGTGAACGACCCGTAGCGCCCCCAGTCGATGCGGCGGGCCAGCTCGGACCCCATCCGGTCGCTGTAGGCGTCGAGGCCGGCGAGGAACCGCTTCATCTTGCCGGGGTCCTGGTGCTTGTCGCCGACGAACCCGCCCTTGTCCGGGTCGAGATGCTGGGGTTCACCGGAGCGCAGCGCCTCCGTGAGCCGGCCCCAGGTCCCGTACAGGGTCTCGTTGGTGAGTTCGACGAAGCCGCCGAGGTACGAGGTGGAGTCCGGTACCAGATAGGACTGCGCCAGCGGGGAGTTCCGGTAGCGGCCGCCGGTGCGCTCCAGCAGGCCGAGGCCGGCGAGCGCGTCCAGGAAGTCGCCCGCCATGCGGTGGTGCAGCCCCGTGCTCCCGGCCACCTGCCCGGCGTCGGCCGGACCGTCGGCGAGCGCCCCGAACACGCCGAGCGTCACGGCGCTGTGCAGCACCTTGGCGGCGCAGTCCGCGATGGTCAGCCTGATCAGCGGGCCCGGGTCGGGGGCCGCGGCAGTCGTCGGGTCTTCGGTCGTCGTCACACGAGCCTCCTGGCAGCATCGGGATGTCCGCTCGGTTGTGTTCCGACGATGGCCGCGTGGTGTCGAGTCAGGCTCGAAGAGTGCTGAAGGGGACTGAAGAGGGCTGAAGAGGACTGGGGGCGCTCCGCTTCCGGGCACAGGGCATCCGCGGGCCGGCAGGCGCGGGACGCGGGGAAACGGGGGCGCGAGGGCGCGAGGGCGCGAGGGCGCGAGGGCGCGAGGGCGCGAGGGCGCGAGGGCGCGAGGGCGCGAGGGCGCGAGGGCGCGAGGGCGCGAGGGCGCG
>NZ_JBHWCC010000038.1:0-53763 GCF_042735715.1 Streptomyces sp. NPDC059582 | reverse complement strand
CGAGGGCAACGCCGTGCAGGGGCAGGTGGGTTCGCAGGGGCCGAAAGGCGCAGAAGGCCGCCTGCCGTATGCACGGGAGGCGGCTCTGTCACGCGGTGAGTTGTCGATGGCCGGCCGCGCCCGGGGGATTGGCGCGGCCGGCCATCTCCCTCAGGAGGCGGTCAGGGAACGAGAACGACCTTCCCGAGCTGGGCCCGGGCCTCCATCAGTTCGTGCGCCTTGACGGCGTCCTGGAGGGAGAGCCGCTCGTGGACGACCGGGCGGACCTTGCCCGAGCCGATCATGTCGAGCAGGTCGCGCTGGCCCGCGGCGATGGCCTCCGGCTTGTTGTAGAGCATCGCGTAGAGCGCGAAGCCGGCGACGGTCTTCATCCGGCTGAGGGCCAGCGGGTGGATGGGCTGGATGTTGCCACTGGCCGAACCGTAGAAGACCAGCCGGCCGAACTGGGCGGTGATCTGGATGCTCTTGGTGAGGATGTCGCCGCCGACGGTTTCCAGGACGACGTCCGCGCCGCGGCCGTCGGTGGCGGCCTTGACCTGCTCGTCCCAGTCGTGGTCGGTGTAGTTGATGGTCACATCGGCACCGAGGCCGCGGACGAAGTCCAGCTTGGCCTGGGTGCTGGCGGTGGCGATCACGCGGCCGGCGCCCATCGCCTTGGCGATCTGCACCGCGAGGTGGCCGACGCCGCCGGACGCGGCGTCGATGAGGATGGTCTCGCCGGGCTGGAGCTGACCGGCCTCCTTGATGGCGTGGTAGGCGGTCTGGGCGGGGCTGGGCAGCAGGGTCGCCTCGGCCGCGTCCATGTTCTCGGGAATGGTGATGGTCCAGGCGGAGTCGGCGACGACGTAGTCGGCGTAGGCGCTGTGGTCCACGTCGACCACGACCCGGTCGCCGACCCTGACGTTGGACACGCCCTCGCCCAGCTCCTCGACGGTGCCGGCGACGTCACCACCGGGGGCGCCGGGCAGGTCGGCGTGGCCGCCGATCGGGATGCCCTGCCGGCGCTGGACCTCGGCGAAGGTGACGCCGATGGCCTCGGAGCGGATCAGCACTTCGCCCGGACCGGGCTGCGGCCTCTCCACCTCTTCGACACGCAGCACTGCGGGGGCTCCGTGCTCGTAGTGGCGGACGATGCGCATGGTGTTCTCCCAACTAGGAGGTTTCTTCGAGCCGCGGTCTTGGCCTGCTGGCTCCGCCCAGGATTCCGGGTTGCATTTACATGCTCTTATGCATGTGTTGACGAGTATACACATGATTGCAGACAGTTTTCACCGCTGCCCGCAGGAGGCTCTCTCAGGCCGTTCCGAACCAGGCGGCCAGGGCGGCGCCGAGCCCGTCGCGCAGTTCTGCGGCGGTCGCATCACGGTCCGCGGCCCACGCCACATAGCCGTCGGGGCGCACCAACAGGCCCGCCAGTTCCGGCTCCTGGTCGCAGACCGCCCGAATGTGGCGCACCCGCTCTCCCCCGCGCACGCGCTCACCCCACTCCCCCAGGGCCTGCGAGACCTCGGGGCGGCCGGCGAGGTCGAGCAGCACGCCGGTGGCACCGCGCAGGTGCTCGGGCAGCAGGCTCTTCCCGTCGTCCGCCCGCAGTTCCAGGTCGCGGGCGAAGTCGCCGAGCAGCCGGTGCCCGGGGCCGTCGAGTTCGTAGCGGACCGTCACACCGCTGAGCATCTCGGCCAGGTGCCGGTTGACCTGCTCCTTGCGCATCAAGTCGGTGAAGAGCTCGCGCAGTTGCGTGACGTAGGGGTCCGGGTTCATCAGCGCGATCTGGGCGCGGGTGTTGGCCAGCACCCGGCGGGCGGGGGCCTGCCGCTCCTTGTCGTAGCTGTCGAGCAGGCCCTCGGGTGCCCAGCCGTGGACGGTCGCGGCCAGTTTCCAGCCGAGGTTGAAGGCGTCCTGGAGGCCGAGGTTGACGCCCTGCCCGCCCACCGGGAAGTGGGTGTGGGCGGCGTCGCCGGCGAGCAGGACGCGCCCTTGGCGGTAGCGGTCGGCCTGGCAGGCGGAGTCGGTGAACCGGGACAGCCAGCGCGGGGAGTGGGCGCCCAGGTCGGAGCCCCAGATCTCCCGCAGGCTGGCGGTGAGTTCGTCCATGGTGAGCTCTTCGCCGGGGTCTTGGCCCGGCTCGAAGTCGAACGTGGAGACGCGGTGGTACGTGTCGTCCAGCGGCACGCAGAACAGCAGACCGCGCCCGGTGCGCTCCATGCCCATGGGGGCGCCCTCCCGGTCGGCGAGCACGACGTCGCCGAGGCGGGCCGTCACCCGGCCTCCCGTGCCGGGGAAGCCGATGCCCGCCTCCCGGCGGACCAGGCTGCGGCCGCCGTCGCATCCGACGACGTACTTGGCCCGCAGCGTGTAGCGGGCGCCGGGACCGCTCACGTCGACCTCGGCGCCGCCCTGGTCCTGGCGCACCGCCGTGACGTCGTGGCCGCGCCGTATCTCGGCGCCGGCCTCGACGGCGTGCTCCTCGAGCAGCCGCTCGGTCCGCGTCTGCTCCGAGAGCAGCGCATAGCCGTGGTTGCTGTCGAGCGCGGAGAAGTCGACCCATTCGTCGAGGCCCGCGAAGTGTCCGTTGTTCCATGAGCGGGCGCCCTCGCGAAACCGCTCGACCAGTCCGCGCCGGTCCAGCGACTCCAGCGAGCGGGCGTGCAGCCCGAACGCCTTGGAATGCGGGGACCGTTCAGGCAGCCGTTCCAGCACGACCACGCGAACGTGCGCCATGCGCAGTTCGGCCGCAAGCAGCGTGCCCACGGGGCCTGCGCCGACGACGACGACGTCAACGTCCTGATCGATTACCTCGGTTGCCATGATCCAGCCCTTCTGGGTGCGGAAAGCAGGTGATTGCCGAGTGGATGATCACGGAGAAGATATATGCTTTAAAGCATGCAATAGCTTGTGAGCATACAGATGCTCGCTGCTAGTTAACAACTCGTCTAGGATGTCGTCCATGGACACTCCGACCCAGAGCCCGACCCGGGCAGCAGAGCTGCTCGACGCCGTGGGACCGGCCTTCTCTCGGCTGCGGCGCTCCGCGGCCCTGAATGTCGAGAAGAAGGTGCCGCGCAAGGACCTCACCAGGACCCTGGTGCTCAACATCGTCCAGGACGGTCCGGAACGAGCCGGCCAGGAGATCACCGTCGGTGTGGTCGGCGAGCGGCTCGCCGTCGACCCCTCGGTGGCCAGCCGGATGGTCTCCGACTGCATCTCCTCCGGCTATCTCGTTCGCGCGGCGTCCCAGCGCGACGGCCGCCGCATCATCCTGCAGCTCACCGACGAGGGCGAGAAGATGCTCGCCGGCTTCCGCAGGCACCAGCGGTCCGCGTACGAGCGCATCACCCGGGACTGGCCCGACGAGGAGCGGCTGGAGTTCGCCCGCCTGCTGATCAAGTACACGGACTCCCTCGCCGCGCTGCAGCCGAGCGCGGACCCCGAGTAGACAGCCGCCGGCGCCGGCGGGGCGCACGGTACGCCGCAGTGCGGTCGTGCCGCGCGCCGCGCCCGTGCTCATCCGCGGGCCAGCACCGTCCGCAGCACGTCGGTCAGGACGCCGCTCTCCTCGCCCGCCGGCTCGGCTCCGTGCGAGCGCCAGGCGACGAGACCGTCCGGCCGTACCAGTACCGCGCCTTCGGGCCCCGCCGCGTAGGCGGTGCTCCAGCGCCCCTGCGGATCACCGAGGACGCCGTCCCCGCCCTCCGCTGCCGGCACCACGCGCAGAGCGTCGAGTCCGAGCCCCAGGCGCTGCGCCGCGACGGCCCCGGCACGGGTCCAGGCCGTGCCGCGCTCCCCGGCGAGCAGGACGAAGTCGCGCCCGAACAGATCGAGTGTGGACAGCGGGGCACCGCCCCGCTGCAGCACCACATGCGGTGCCCGGGTGCCCGGTTCACCGCGCAGGGTGCGGGGATCGGACGCGTGCACCGGCGGCTCTTTGCCCGTCTCGGCAACGACCGCGGCGGAACGGACGGCCTGGCCCATCGTCACCGTCAGCTCGTCGGCCACCTCTGCCTGCTGCTCGGGCGTGGCGCTGCCCGAACGCACCGCGAGCTGCAGCGAGCCCTGGCCCGCCGTGTAGGTGGCGACGGGGCGGCGCTCGGTGTCGTAGGTGTCCAGCAGCGCGGCACCGGCCGAGCCCTTGAGCACCATGGCGAGCTTCCATGCCAGGTTGTGCGCGTCGGCGATACCGGTGTTGGCGCCGTAGCCGCCGGTCGGCGGAATGACATGGGCGGCGTCGCCCGCGAGCAGCACCCGGCCGTGCACGAAGCCCTCGGCGACCTGCTCCGCCATGTCCCAGGGAAAGCGCGAGCGGATCGTCACCGCGACCTGCGGCGCGCCGATCGCCGAACTCACCAGCTCGGTGCAGCGGCGGTCGGTGAAATCGTCCAGGCTCTCGCCGTCCTCGGGGCTGTAGCCGACGATCAGGGTGCCTCCGGTCAGCGTGTCGTCGTGCACCAAGATCCCGGTGACCTGGGGGTTCTTCACATGGACGACGCTGTAGCGGCGCTCGCCGAGCACCCCGCTCAGATCCGCCCCGAAGGCGATGCTGACATGCCGGGAGAGGACACCGCGCCCCTGCCGGGGCACCTTGAGGGCCTCACGCACAGTGCTGCGCGGCCCGTCGCAGGCCACCAGATAGCTGCTGCGGACGATGCCGGTGCCGGCGCCGTGTCCGAGCACCGCCGTCACCCCGTCGGGGTCCTCCGCGAAGGAGAGCAGCTCGGTGCCGAATTCGAGCTGCACGCCCAGCTCCTCGGCGCGGGCCCGCAGCAGCGGCTCGAGCCGGTCCTGCGGAAGGAGCAGCAGCCGTGACGGAGTGAGCTCGTCCAGGGTGTCCTCCCCCTGCAACTCCTCGCGGCTGAAGAGGACTTCGCCGGCCAGGGACTCCACCCCGGCCCGGGTCCTGTGGTTGTCGAACCCCGACGCCTCCCGGCGGGCCGCCTCCTCCAGGCCCACCTGCCGCAGCAGCTCGCAGGTGCGCGGGTAGTAGCCGACGGCCCGGGGGTGGACGGAGGTGCCGGGATGCCGCTCCACCAGGGTGCAGGCGACACCGTGGTGAGCGAGGAACACGGCGGCGGACAGCCCGACCAGGCTGCCGCCGACGATCAGTACGGGGGTTTCGCTGGAACTCATCGCGGATCCTTCCCTCGGCACGGACGACGCTCAGGCCTTGAGCGCGTAGGTCGACCAGTACGAGTCGGCCGTGAAGCCGAGCTTCTTGTTGAGCGCGACGACGGCGGTGTCGGTGATGTCGTTGAACACCTGGACCAGGGCGAGCTGTTCGTTCTCGCGTGCCGCCTGGAGCAGGAGTTCCGCCTTCAGCCAGGTGGCGAGGGAGCGGCGGCGCAGATGCGGCAGCACGAGGGTCTCGCCCGTGTCGGCCATGGGGCTGTCGCGTACGAAGAGCGTGCTGTACGCGACGACTTCGGCGCCGCCGTCCGCGACGGCCGCCACCACGTACTGGCGGTGGCCGGCCCGCAGCGCCTCGGCCTCCCGGGCGCGTACGTCCTGCACGGACGGATTGCGCATCCGGGCCTGTCCGTTGGCCTGCCCCTCCAGGGCGCCCCAGGCGCGGGCGTACCCCTGGACGAGGTGGTCGGGGCAGCGTCCGCTCCAGCGCCGCAGCCCGAATCCGGGCACCGGCCGGCGTGCCGCCGCCTCCAGCTGTGCCCGCGCGGGCCCGGCCGGCAGCAGCCGGTTCCGCATGGTCACCGACGTGCGCCGGGCCCCGAGCCCGGTGGCGAAGGCCTCCGCCGCGTCCGTGCGCGGTGCGTCCACCAGCAGCAGCTCCCGGCCGCGATCGCGCAGCGCGGCCTGTGCGGCTTCGGCCAGCGCCCGTCCGGCGCCACGGCGTCGGAAGCCGGGGAAGACCCACAGGGAACCGTGTCCGGGACCGGTCGGGTCGCCCAGGTCGAGGCCGAGTTTCACGACGCCGGCGGGGCGTTCGTCCTCGAACGCGGCCAGCACGATCCGGTCGGCGCCGTGCCGGCGCTGCAACAGCCGGGCGAGAAGCGCCTCCGTCACCGGAGGGTCTCCGGGCAGTTCATGGCTCATGGTGTCCCGGAAACCGGGGAGCAGGGCGGCGATCGTCGCCGGGGCGTCGCCGTCGAGGGTGCGAATCTCCATGGCCGTCACCCTGTCCCCCGGATCTCGAGGCGCTGTCCAGGACAGCTCGACAGCCCTTGGCCGGCGCGGTACGGATGGTGCGGCCGGACACCGAGGAGCCCGCGGCTCCAGAGCGGCCGGGGCCCCTGGGACGTCTCGTTCGCCCCATCGGCCGTCGGGCGGTTGCCGGGATCTTCCGCGACAGCGAGCCGGGCCGGCAGCCGGCCGCGCGCAGCGGACACGCGCAGCGGACATGCCGAAGCCGCCGCAGTCCGGGCCGTCCGGGGCCTGTCCCGGCAGCAGCGGCGCTGAAGCGGGAGCACTTCAGGCGGCCGTGACCGTCGCACCGCTGCTCGCGGTGCTGGTCGCGGCCTCGGGCGTGCAGGGAGTGCGCCGCCGGACCGCACCTGGCCGGACCGGGCCGGGCCGGCCAGGTCGCCGCTGCGTCCCTCGGCAGGGCCTGGGCCGACGGCGGCTACCGCCGGCACCTCGTCGGGCGCCGGACACTCGCGGCAGGGGCAGGGGCATCGCCCGCGGTCCCGGGACGATCGGGACAGCACACCTAGGCGCCTCCCGTGACGCGCAGGGTCTCCCCGTGGGTGTTGCCGTTCGCCGCGGACCCGAGGAAGACGACCGCGTTCGCCACGTCCTCGGGCACCGACATCCGCCCGGAGGGCAGGGTCTTGCCCTTCTCGTCGAGGAAGGCAGCGGGCACGTTGCCCCGTACGGTCTCGGTGAGGGTCTGGCCCGGGACGACCATGTTGACCAGGATCCCTTCCGGGCCCACCTCCCATGCAAGGCTGCGGACCAGCCCGAACAGCGCCGACTTGCCCGCCCCGTACGCCCCTGCGCCCGGCTTGCCCGTGTCGGCGAGCCCGGCGCCGATCATCACGATGCGGCCCCAGGGGCGCCCGCGCATCGCGGGCAGCGCGGCCTGCAGCGTGTGGAACACGGCGTCGACCGAAGTGCGCAGCACCTCCTGCCACTGCTTGGCCGCGACGTCCTCGAAGAGCGGGACCGGCTTGCCGGGGCGCGGAATCGCCTCGCCCCACACCACGGCGTTGTTGACCAGGACGTCGATACCGCCCCATTCCTCGGCGACCCGGCTGACCGCGTCCCGGATCGACTGCTCGTCGGCCAGGTCGTAGCGGATCACCAGCGGGGTGCCGCCGGCCGCGGCCACCAGCCGGGCCGTCTCCTGCGCCCCGGCCTCGTTGGTGTGGTAGGTGATCGCGACGCGTGCGCCCTCCGCGCCGTAGGCCACGGCCGTGGCCCGGCCGATGCCCGAGGATGCCCCGGTGACCAGCACCGCCTTGCCCTGCAGATCGGTCTTCATGAGGCCGCCTTCGTCGTGGGGGGCCGGCCGCCGATGCTCTGTGCGTGCCGGAAGAAGTCCTCGGGGTCGTAGTGCTGCTTGACCTGCCTCAGCCGGGAGAGGTTCTCGCCGAAGCAGTCCGCCTCCCAGCCCTCGCTCACCTGTGAGCTGGGGAAGTTGATGTACGAGCCGGACGCGAGCGGGGCCAGGGCCGCGGCGCAGTTGCCGGCCCAGGCGGTGAGTGCGGCCGCGGTCTCGGCGGACGGCTGCGGATCCCGGGAGGCGATCTGATAGCCGATCAGGAACTGGGCGTCGCGGTGCACATAGGCGGTCTCGGTCCTGGCGACCCGGTTCGCCGCGCCGCCCACCGCGATGCACAGCAGATAGCGCTCCTGGTCGAGTGCCGGGTCCCAGGCGTCGAGCAGTGCCGCGGCCTCGGTCCGCGTCACGGGCCGCCGGGTGAGCCGGTAGCTCTGCCGGGTGTAGGGGTGCCGGTGTCCCTGCGCCTCCGGGTCGGTGCCGGTGCGGTGGCACTGCCGCACGGTCTTGGACCCGCACAGCGCCTCGTGCATCACATCGGCGTATCGGCCGCGGGGGCCGACCGTCCGGCTCACCGGCTTCGCGCCGGCCCGCTCGCAGAGCTCGTCGAGGCTTTCGACGAGCTCTGCGGTCGGCCCGAGATGCACGCCCCAGATCTTGACCACCGGCTTTCCGTCCGGGCCGAACATGCCGGGCAGTACGACCAGGGAGGAGCCGAGTTCATCGGGGCCTTGCGCACACCAGGCCTGCCAGGCCGCGAGGACGGCGACGGCGTCCTCGTACTGCCAGAGCGTTTCGAAGCCGGTCATCATCGGCGCGTGGATGGGCCGCACCTCGAACTGCGTGACGATGCCGAACGTGCCGCCGCCTCCCCCGCGCAGGGCCCAGAAGAGGTCCGGTTCCTCGTCCGCGCTGCAGCGCACGATCCGGCCGTCGGACAGCACCACGCGGGCGGAGACCATCCGGTCGCTGCCGATCCCGAACCTGCGGGTCTGCCAGCCGATTCCGCCGCCGGTCAGGAAGCCGCCCGCGCTCACGGTGGGGAACGTGCCGGTGATGATCTGCCGTCCCTGGGGACTCAGGGCGTCCAGCGCGTCGAGCGACTGGGTGCCGGCGCCCAGGTGCACGGTGGGGCCGCCGGCCTCGATCCGGTTGATCCGTGACAGGTCGATCACGAGGCCTTCGCCGGTGGACCAGCCGTTGAAGCTGTGCCCGCCGCCGCGGACGTGCACCCGCAGACCGCTGTCCCGGGCGTGGCGCACGCAGGCACGGACGTCCTGCGGCGTCCGGCAGTACGCGATCGCGTACGGTGCGACCGAGTCGTACTCGGTGTTCTGCAGCTGGCGGGCGAGCGGGTAGCCGGGGTCCGCCGCAAGGACCAGCTCGCCGCGAAGTCGTTCGCGCAGCATTACTGGTCGATGCCGAACTTGTCGGCCGTGACCTTGGATCCGGAGTGGCCGCGCAGCTTGTTGCCGTGCGGGTCGTAGAAGTCGGCGCCGCCGGTGCCCTGCCAGCGGGACTCGGAGACGAACTCCCCTTCCACGCGGACGTGGGCCTCCCCCACGTGCTTGCCCTCGGGGTCCGCGGCCAGGATGTGGAAGCTGTATTCGAAGGTGTCAGGGCCGGTGGAGCGCCACGTGCCGAGGCCGATGTTCTTGGTGTTCAGCTGGGTTGAGACGACTCCCCCGTCCGCGGCGAAGGAGACGAGTCCGGGAACGGCCTTGCCGTCGTCGTCGAGCTGCGTGGTCCAGGTACCGGCAAGCCGAACGTCGCTCATGACAACTCTCCTCAGAACGCGGGTTGTTGGAACCAAAGTGCGGCGTCGGTCTGGAAGTGCGCTCGAAGCGCCCTGTAGTCGGGACGCAGGGCCGGAGCCCGGTCGGCAGGGGCCGCGGCCCGCGCCGTTGCGGGCTGCGGTTCGAGGCAGCCGAGCATCGCGCCGTAGATCATGTCGAGTTCGGCGACCCGGACCGGCGGCGCGGCGGTCGGGGCGGCCGGGTCAGAGGGCACGGACGGCCATCTCCAGCCCGCCGTCGAGCGGCAGTGGCAGCGAGACATAGCCGCTGTCGGGGCGGCGGACATGGGCCAGGAGGTCCGCCGACCGGCCGGTGCCGACGCCGTCGCCGGCTGGGCAGGCCACGACCATCGCGCCGGGCAGCAGCCGGGGTTCCACCGCCCGCAGGACCGGCAGGAGTCGCTCGGCGGGAGCGCCGAGTACAAGCAGGTCGACGGGCCCCGGCGCGCACGGCAGTACGTCCCGGGCGTCTCCCTCCAGTACGTCGGCGTAGGCCGTGAGGCCGGCCTGCTCGAGCGCGGCCAGGGCACTCAGCGCGCGGGCGGTGTCGGGCTGGCAGCTGACGATGCGGCCGCGGCCGTTGTCACGGAGCGCCGCCGCGATGGGCACTATCCGGGAATCCGCCGCCGAACCGCACGCGACGACCTGTGTGGCGCCGGTGGCGAGCACGAGTTGGTACAGGAGCGTGCCGGTCGCGTCCGCCGCGCTTTCGGCTCCGATGGGGGGTGCGGGGCGGATCGTCTGGGCGGCGGGATCGTGCGCAGGCCGGGTGGACGCGGTACTGGGCATCACAAGACTCCCCCGTGTGGGTACTCCCGATGGCCGGCGAATCGGCCGTCTCGAGAGTTACAGACGCCACCGGGACAGGCGACTGTCGTGGACGCTCCCACCACCCGGGGTCGAGCAGGCCTCGATCTGTGCAGGTCGGCGGCTTTACCTGGCCGCTGCCGTGCGTGGCCGCCCGGCCTGCTTCGCCCGTGTGTCACTCAGCGGCTGAGCCGAGTGACCAGCTCCCGCTTGAGCACCTTGCCGCTCGGGCCGAGCGGGAAGGCGTCGACGAACTCCACCAGGCGCGGGTACTTGTACGCGGCGAGCCGCTGCTTGCTCCAGGCCACGATCTCCCGCGCGAGCACCGCGCCCGGCACCGCGCCGGGCCGCGCCACCACGACCGCGCACACCTCCTCGCCGTGCACGTCGTGCGGGACGCCGACGACCGCGACGTGCGCCACGGCCGGGTGGCGCATCAGCACGTCCTCCAGCTCGCGGGGGTACACGTTGTACCCGCCGCGCACCACCATGTCCTTCTTCCGGTCGACGATGGACAGACAGCCCTCGGTGTCCTTCACACCGAGGTCCCCGGAGCGGAACCAGCCGTCCACCATCACCTCGGCGGTCGCCTCGGGCCGGTTGAGGTATCCGGCCATCACGTTGTGGCCCCGGATGACGATCTCGCCCAGCTCACCGGCGGGCAGCAGCTCGATCCGGCCTTCCACCTCGGCCCTGGCGATCTCCACTTCGACGCCCCAGATCGGCCGTCCCACGGTGCCCGGCCTGCATGGCCACGCCTTCTGGTGGTAGGCGACCACCGGCGACGTCTCCGTCAGACCGTATCCCTCGTAGATCTGGCAGCCGAATGCCTCCTGGAACTCCTCGAGCACCCGTACGGGAAGCGACGAGCCTCCGCAGAACGCGCGGTCGAGCGGGGGCCTGCGCGCATCCTTTGCGGCCGCGTCGAGCAGGGCGATGTACATCGTCGGGACGCCCATGAACACCGTGCACCGGTGGGCCACCATGAGGTCGAGTGCGTGCGGGCCCTCGAACCTCGGCATCAGGACCATGGTCGCCCCGGCCCGGAAGCAGGTGTTCATCCCACAGATCTGACCGAAGGTGTGGAACAGGGGCAGACAGCCGAACAGGACGTCGTCGGCCCGGAAGTCGAACGGGGACAGCATCGTCGTGTCCACGTTCATCGTGATGTTGAGGTGCGTGAGCATCGCGCCCTTGGGCCGGCCGGTGGTCCCGGAGGTGTACAGGACCACCGCGATGTCGTCCGGGTCGCGCGGTACGGCGCGCTGCACCGGCACGGCCCGCTCGGCGAGCACGTCGATCCGGGGAAAGCCGGTGTCAGTGCTTTCCATGACGGTGAACACGTCGACCCCGGCCGCCTCCGCGGCCTTGGCGCCTTCACTCATCAACGGCGCCGCGCAGACCAGCGCTTTCGCGCCGGAGTCCCGCAGGACGTACGCGATCTCGTCCGCTCGCAGCAACGCGTGCACCGGTACCACGACTCCGCCGAGCGCGAGCACGCCGAAGTACGCCATCGGGAAATGCGGTGTATTGGGCAGCAGCAGGGCGACGGTGTCACCGGGCCCGATGCCCCGCTCCCGCAGCACCGCCGCGTACTGCCGGGCCCGGTCCCACAGTTCGCGGTAGGGCACGCTGTCCGTGCCGTACACGATCGCGGGATGGTCGGGCCTGCGTGCCGCGGACTCGGCGAGTATGGCCGCTATCGAGAGGGACATGGCAACCTCCGCGCTCGCGAATCGAAATGCGTGTGGGCATTGCGCGTCGAGCATCGCACGGCGCACCAGGGCAGGCGCGTATTCCATTCCATCGTGCGGCAACCGTGCGGTAATCACGTCGAATACCGTCCGGTGGACGGCCGGTTACCGGGGCGTGGACGGGGAGGGGAGGATTGCGCTGTACAGCCGGGGCGGCGGCCTTTTAACGTGAGTTGTCGGCAGGAAGCCGCCGAGATCCTCACCAGAGAGCGAGTTGACGGCATGACACAGCATCTGGATTTCTTCACCCGCGAACTGGCCGAACTGACCGACGAAAAGCGGGAATTCCTTGAGATCGGCCGTCGCGCCGGACGCTTTCCGAGCGCCATCACGCGGGACAGGCGGGACGGCACCCCTTCCGAAATCAGCGTCTGGTGCAGCAACGACTACCTCGGCATGGGCCAGAACCCCCATGTCCTCCAGGCGATGAAGCAGGCCGTCGACGAGTTCGGGGCCGGTTCGGGCGGCTCCCGGAACATCGGCGGGACGAACCACTACCACGTACTGCTCGAGAAGGAACTGGCAGAACTGCACGGAAAGGAGGCCGCTCTGCTCTTCAGTTCCGGATACACCGCGAACGACGGCGCCCTGTCCGTACTCGCCGGACGCATGGGGAACTGCATCGTCTTCTCCGACGAGCTGAACCACGCCTCCATCATCGACGGTCTCCGGCACAGCCGCGCCGAGAAACACATCTTCCGCCACAACGACACGGCACATCTCGAAGAGCTCATCGCCGCGGCCGACCCCGGCCGGCCGAAGCTCATCGTCCTGGAATCGGTCTACTCGATGTCCGGTGATGTCGCGCCGCTCGCGGAAATAGCCAGGACAGCGAAGAAGTACGGCGCCACCACCTTCATCGACGAGGTGCACGCGGTCGGAATGTACGGGCCCGAAGGAGCCGGCATCGCCGCACGCGAGGGACTGGCGGACGACTTCACCGTCGTCATGGGAACACTCGCCAAGGGATTCGGCACCGCCGGCGGCTACATCGCGGGACCCGCGGCACTGATCGACGCGGTCAGGAGCTTCTCCCGCTCCTTCATCTTCACCACGTCCCTGCCCCCGGCCGTCGCGGCCGGCGCACTCGCCGCCGTCCGGCATCTGCGGGCCTCCGACCAGGAGCGCGACAGCCTGCGGGCCAACGCCCGGCAACTGCACGGGCTCCTAGGCGAACGGGGCATCCCCTTCATCTCGGACAACTCCCACATCGTGTCCGTGTTCGTCGGCGACGACAGCACCTGCAAGCAGGCCTCCGCGCTGCTCCTGGAACGTCACGGCATCTACGTGCAGGCCATCAACGCACCCAGTGTCCGGGCCGGCGAGGAGATCCTCCGTGTCGCCCCCGCCGCCGTGCACACCACCGGCGACGTCCACAAGTTCGTCGAGGCGCTCGACCAGATCTGGGAGGAACTCGACATCGCTCGCAGGTGACGGGCTCCCACGTCACCAGGCCGATCCCATCGAATCTCGAGGCGTGGCGGAAACGATGGCGCGGTCCGAATCGCCAGGCGGCCGGTTCGGTATCCCGTCGCGTCCCGAGATTGGATCGCTGTGGCTGCACACCTTTCCACCGGCCCCCAAGCGTCGCCGGCCACGTTCACCCACTACGTGGCGGCCGTCCTCGCAAGCCTGGAACGGCGCGGAGACGAGACCGCGCTGCGCTGGCGCGGCGCCCCCGTCACCGCGCGGGAGTTCCACCGGTCGATCACCGGCGCCGCTGCGGGCCTGCGGCGTCTGGGGGCCGGGCCGGGTACCACGATCGGGGTGCTGACGGAGGCCAACAGCCCGGTGACGCTCACCGCCCGGTACGCGGCCCACCTGCTGGGCGCGACCGTCGTCCACATCCGCTCGACGAACCCGGGGCTGCTGGCCGCGGAACTGCCCAGCGCCGCGCAGGCGGACGTCCTGCGCGAGACCGGCGCCGACCTGCTGCTGGTCGACCCCCCGCACGCCGACCAGGGCCGGGCGGCAGCGGACCTGCTGGATCGCACGATCGCGCTGGCCGGCTTCGGCGAGTGCGGTGCGGGAATCACGGACATCGCCGCCGGGCCCGTTGCGCCGCAGGAGGGTCCGGTCCTCGCGGCGCCCGACCGCGCGGTGGTGACGTACACCAGCGGCAGCACCGGCCGGCCGAAGGGGATCTGCCAGTCGTTCGCCGCCTGGAACGGCACCGTGCTCGCCGCCTACCCCGCGCTGTCGGACGCCGGTCCCGTGCGGTTCCTGGTGATCACCCCGGTCAGCCACTCCGTCGGGGTCATCCTCGACATCGTGATCGCCGCGGGCGGCACGGTCGTCCTGCATGCGCAGTTCGATCCCGGCGAGGCCCTGCGCGCCATCGAGAGCGAGCGCATCACCGGCACCTACATGGCCGTTCCCCAGCTCTACGCCCTGCTCGACCATCCCCGGCTCGCGGACACCGACGTGTCCTCGCTGCGGCAGCTGATGTACGCGGGCTGCCCGGCGTCACCCGAGCGCCTGGTCCAGGCCGTAGGCGCCTTCGGTCCCGCGCTGATGCAGAACTACGGCACCACCGAGGCGGGCCGGATCAGCGTCCTGGGCCCGCAGGACCACCAGAAGCCGCAGCTGCTGTCCAGCGCGGGACGGCCCTTCCCCGAGGTCGAGTTGCGCATCTGCGACCCGGACTCGGAGCAGGAGCTGGCCCGGCAGCTGACCGGAGAGGTCTGGGTGCGCTCACCGAACGTGATGTCGGGCTACCTGGCGGACCCCGGGCTGACGGCCAGGACGGTGCGCGAGGGGTGGCTGCGCACCGGCGACCTGGGATACCGGGACGAGGCCGGATATCTGTATCTCGTGGGCCGGCTGCACGATGTCATCAAGTCCCATGCGACGAAGATCCACCCGGCGGCGGTGGAACAGGCTCTGATGTCCCATCAGGGTGTGGCGAACGCCGCCGTCTACCGGATGCGGGACGCGGACGAGCTGGAGTTCGTCCACGCCGCCGTCGCCCTGCGCCCCGGCGCGGCCTGTACGTCCGAGCAGCTGCGCCGGCACGTCGGCGTGCGGCTGACACCGCTGCACGCCCCGGTGCGTATCGTGCGGCGCGGTTCCCTGCCCCTGACCGAATCCGGGAAGGTGGACCGGCGGTTGCTCCAGGCGCTGGACGCGTCGACACCCGCCCTGGACGACGTGTGAGCGGCCGGGTCCCTGTCGTGGATGCGGCCTCCTGTGCGGCGCAGGCGGAGCGGAGCGTCCGTTTCCAGGTGCTGGGGCCTTTGGAAGTCATCGGCAACGGCAGGCGGTTTCCTCTGCGCGGCCTCACCCAGCGTGCGGTGCTCGGCTTTCTGCTGCTGCACACCGACCGGGCGGTGGCGACCAGCGACTTGGTGAAGGCGCTGTGGCCGCACGACGCGCCGCCCACGGCACGCAAGATGCTGCAGAACGCCGTTTCGGGCCTGCGCGCGACGTTCGCGAAGGGCGGTATCGGCGCCGAGACGGCGGCGCTGCTGAGCCGGGCTCCCGGATATGCGCTGCGGGTGGACCCCGACTGTCTCGACCTGGCCCGCTTCCGGTCTCTGGCGGGCAGGGGGCGGGCGGAGCTGGCCACCGGTTCCTGGCAGCAGGCAGCCCGCTCCCTGCGAGGGGCCCTGGCACTGTGGCGGGGCTCCGTGCTCGAGGACCTGGTCGAATCGGGTGTTGCCTGGCCGGAGCTGGCCGGCGTCCAAAGCGCCCGGACAGCCGCCCACGAGGACTGCTTCGAGGCCGAGCTGGCCGTCGGCCGCCACCACGAGGTCGTCTGGGAGCTGGAGGTGGCGGCCGGTCTCGATCCGGGGCGCGAGCGGATGTGCGCGCTGCTGATGCTGGCGCTGTACCGCTGCGGCCGGCAGGTCGACGCGCTGGGCATCTACCGCCGGCACCGGGCCCGGCTGTTCGAACAGCTCGGCCTGGAGCCCGCCCGTGAACTGCAGCGGCTGGAGCGGGCCATCCTCAACCACGACCCGGCGCTCGACCTGACAGCAGGGGGCCGCGTGGCGGAGGTCGCCGCGGCTGCGCACGCCGCGGGCGTCACCGCCTGCGCGGCGTCCCGGCAGCACGCCCTCGGCGCCGGAGGCCGGCCTCCGGCCCGTACGGCGCCCTACCCGGCGCTGCGGTCCGAACCCGCCTGCACCACATCGCGCAGCGTCGTGCCCGAGCCCGTGCGGCTCGTCGATCGCGGTCCGGAACTGGAGGTGCTGCGCAGCGTGCTGGACATGACCAGGAAGCGGCAGCGGCCCCATCTGGTCACGGTCCTGGGCGAGTCGGGCAGCGGCAAGAGCCGCTTGGTCTCCGAGCTCAGAAGTGCCCTGCGCAAGGACGAAGGGGCGGTCAGGTGCCTGATCGGGCGCACCCCGCCCGTCGGCCACGGCAGGGGCATGGCCGCACTCGCGGAGATCATCAAGTCCCCGCTGCCACCGGCCCGTCGCGCTGCGGACGCGGTGGACGGCGAGAACGGGCGGGAGGCGTCGGCCGCCGTGCGGGGCGTCCTGGAGCGGATGGCGGCGGCCCGTCCCCTGGTGGCCGTCCTCGACGACGTGCACCGGGCGAACGACACGCTGCTGGACTTCCTCGACGACGTGGTCCGCGGCGCGGCCGCCGTGCCCCTGCTGGTGATCGTGACGGCGCGGCCCGAGCTCCTGGAGCAGCGTCCCGACTGGGGCGGCGGGCTGCGCGCCGCCACCATCACGCTGGAGCCGTTCGCGGAGGCTCAACCGCCCGTCCGCCCGGGGTCGTGAGGCCAGGGGCGCCGGGCGAGCTCGCGGACGAGCATGTTCTCCAGCTCGGTCAGGGGCTGGTCCGGGCGCAGCCGCTCGGGATGGCCGCCCGGCGGCCGGTCGAGGCGGGGCGCGGGCCGGTACGTGTGACCGTTCAGATGGTGCGCGCCGAAGGCCACCAGACCCGTCCAGACCAACTGCCCGCAGCGGTGGATCAGGTGCCGTATCCACCAGGGGTTTCTTCGGAATCTCTGCACACCCGCCTCCCTCTTCGTCCGGGGTTCCCGGACGCGCCGACGCTAGTGCGGGCCGCTCGTGCCCCGGTCGAGCCGCGATCCATCGCGCTTGACGCCGAGATACTTCGGTACCTAATAATGAGGCCATGAACTTTGTTGGGAGCTCAGGGCCGGAAGGGCCACGGCCAGTCGGTGATGCCTCCATCGGGCAGTTGTTCGCCCTCGCCGCACGGCTCTCCGGCAGCATGTGGGTACGGCTGCTGAACGAGCGCCTGGGCATCGGCTGGACGGCCTTCAACATCCTTCGCCAGCTCGGCAACGCGGACGGCCAGACCTCCTCGGAAATCGCGAACGCCACGATGGTGGCGGCATCCACGCTGACCGGAGTGGTGGACACCCTGGAGAAGGACGGACTGATCGAGCGGCGCCGCTCGGACACCGACCGCAGGGTGATCAGGCTGCATCTCACCGCGACCGGGCGGGAGCGCCTGTCGGTGTCCGCCGCCGAGCTCTCCGACCAGTTCGACAGCCTCTTCGACTTCGTCGGCCCCGCCGACGAGCCGGTCATCCGCGGTTTCCTGCTGACCGCCATCGACCACTTCTCCGCCGAGCACGGCGGCCTGCAGCGCGGGCACACGGCCCCCGCTCACCCCTCACACGACTAGAGACTCCGCATGCTGATCCGACTTCTGCGCGCCCATCTGCCCCCCTACGGCAAGCCCATCGCCGTCATCCTGCTGATGCAGTTAGTGCAGACGCTGGCGACCCTCTACCTGCCCTCCCTCAACGCCGACGTCATCAACAAGGGCGTCGTCGCGGGCGACACGGCGTACATCATGCGGGCCGGCGGCGTCATGCTCGCCGTGTCGGCGCTTCAGATCGCCTGCTCACTCGTCGCCGTCTACCTCGGCGCACGCGTGGCCATGGGCTTCGGACGCGACGTGCGCGAGAGCGTCTTCGACCGGGTGCAGACCTTCTCCGCCCGCGAACTGGGCCACTTCGGCGCACCCTCCCTGATCACCCGGAACACCAACGACGTCCAGCAGGTACAGATGCTGGTGCTGATGGGCCTCACCCTCATGGTCGTGGCCCCCATCACCTGCCTGGGCGGCATCGTGATGGCCCTCAGGCAGGACGCGGGCATCTCCGCCATCCTGCTGATCGCCGTCCCCCTGCTCGGCGCGGCCGTCACCGTGATCATCAGCCGGATGAGCCCCCAGTTCCGGGTGATGCAGACCCGTATCGACCAGATCAACCGCGTGCTGCGCGAGCAGATCACCGGCGTCCGGGTCGTCCGGGCATTCGTCCGCGACCAGCGCGAGCAGCAGCGGTTCGCCGACGTCAACACGGACCTCGCCGACGTCGCCCTGCGCGTCGGCCGGCTGATGGCGCTGATGTACCCCACCGTCCTGCTGGTGATGAACGGCTCCTCCGTGGCCGTCCTCTGGTTCGGCGGCCACCGCATCGCCGACGGCGACATGGAAGTGGGCTCGCTCACCGCCTTCCTCACCTACCTCGTACAGATCCTGATGGCCGTCATGATGGCGACCTTCATGCTGATGACGGTCCCGCGCGCCGCCGCATGCGCCGAACGCATCCTGGAGGTGGTCGACACCGAGTCCAGCGTCGTCCCCCCGGCCCGGGCCGCCACCACACCCCCGCTGCACGGCGCGCTGGACCTGCGGGACGCGGAGTTCCGCTACCCCGGCGCCGAGCAACCGGTGCTCAGCGGCGTCGACTTGATCGCCCGCCCCGGCGAGACCACCGCCATCATCGGCCGTACCGGCAGCGGCAAGACCACACTGCTCCATCTCGTCCCGCGTCTCATCGACGCCACCGAGGGCACCGTGCTCCTCGACGGGCTCGACGTACGGGCGTTCGCCCCGGAGGCCCTCTCCACCGCCGTCGGCCTCGTCCCGCAGCGGCCCTACCTCTTCTCGGGCACCGTCGCCTCCAACCTCCGCTACGGCAGACCCGACGCCACCGACGACGAGTTGTGGCACGCCCTGGAGGTCGCCCAGGCCCGCGACTTCGTCGAGCGGATGCCCGACGGCCTCCAGTCCGAGATCTCCCAGGGCGGCACCAACGTCTCCGGCGGCCAGCGCCAGCGGCTCGCGATCGCCCGCACCCTGGTCCACCAGCCCCGGATCTACCTCTTCGACGACTCCTTCTCCGCCCTCGACTACGCCACGGACGCCGCACTGCGCGCCGCCCTCGCACGCGAGACCACCGAGGCCACGATCGTCATCGTCGCCCAGCGCGTCAGCACCATCCGCGACGCCGAACGCATCGTCGTCCTCGACGAGGGCCGGGTCGTCGGCACCGGCACCCACACCGAGCTCATGGGCACCAACCAGACCTACCGGGAGATCGTGCTCTCCCAGCTCACGGAAAGGGAGGCCGCCTGATGCCGGGGTCACACTCCACGGACCGCCGCCAGAACATCCCGCACCAAGGAGCGGCCCGCACGGGGGCGACGGACGCCGTCGTACGCAACGCCCCCCGCAACCACTACATGGGCGGCGGCGGCAAGGCCGAGGGGTCCAAGGACTTCCGCGGCACCAGCCGCCGGCTGCTCGGCATGCTGCGCCCCGAACGGGCGCTGATGGCCGCCACTCTCGCCCTGTGCGCCGGCAGTGTCACCCTGTCGGTGGTCGGCCCCAAGATCCTCGGCCACGCCACCGACCTCATCTTCGCCGGCGCCGTCGGCAGCGGCCTCCCGTCCGGCACGACCACGGCCGAAGCCGCCGAACAACTGCGCAAGCAGGGCCATCAGGCACAAGCCGACACCCTGTCCTCGATGCACGCCGTGCCCGGCGAAGGCATCGACTTCGACCGCATCGGCCACGTGCTGGTCCTCGCGACCGCCGTGTACGTGGTGGCGGCTCTGCTGATCCTGGCCCAGGGCCGGCTCACCGCGGTCATCGTGCAGCGCTCGGTCTTCCGCCTCCGCGAGCAGTCCGAGGCCAAGCTCTCCCGCCTGCCCCTGAACTACTTCGACCGGCAGCCGCACGGTGAGGTGCTGAGCAAGGTCACCAACGACATCGACAATGTCAGCCAGACCCTCCAGCAGACCTTCAGCCAGATCGTGAACTCCCTGCTCACCATCGTCGGTGTGCTGGTCGTGATGTGCCTGATCTCCCCGCTGCTGGCCCTGATCGCCCTGGTGACGGTACCGGCCTCCATCTACCTCGCGGCCGCTGTCGGCAAGCGGTCCCACTCCCACTTCACCCAGCAGTGGGCCGTCACCGGCCGGCTCAACGGTCACATCGAGGAGATGTACACCGGCCACGCGCTGGTCAAGCTCTTCGGACAGCAGGAAGCCGCGGCGAAGACCTTCCGGCAGCACAACGACGCGCTCTGCACGGCCGGCTTCAAAGCCCAGTTCATCTCCGGCATGATCCAGCCCGCGATGATGTTCATCAGCAACCTCAACTACGTACTGGTGGCCGTGGTCGGCGGGCTGCGGGTCGCCTCCGGCAACCTGTCCATCGGCGACGTCCAGGCGTTCGTCCAGTACTCCCGGCAGTTCAGCACGCCCCTCACCCAGGTGGCGAGCATGGCCAACGTGATCCAGTCCGGCGTCGCCTCCGCCGAACGGGTGTTCAGCTTCCTCGACGAGCCGGAGCAGCTGCCCGACCGGGCACAACCGCCACGGCCGGCGCCGGTGCAGGGCCGCGTCGAGTTCCAGGACGTCTCCTTCAGCTACACGCCCGACACACCGCTGATCGAGGATCTCTCGCTGTCGGTCGAGCCGGGCCAGACGGTCGCCATCGTCGGACCCACCGGCGCGGGCAAGACCACCCTGGTCAACCTCCTCATGCGGTTCTACGAGGTCACCGACGGCCGGATCACCCTCGACGGAACGGACATCGCCGAGATGTCCCGGGAAGGGCTGCGGTCGAACTTCGGCGTCGTGCTCCAGGACGCCTGGCTGTTCGGCGGCACCATCGCGGAGAACATCGCGTACGGCGCGGTGGATCCGTCCCACGAAAGCGTCGTCGAGGCCGCCAGGGCCACCCACGTGGACCGCTTCGTGCGCACCCTGCCCGACGGCTACGACACCGTCCTCGGCGAGGCGTCCAACGTCAGCGCCGGAGAGAAACAGCTGATCACCATCGCCCGGGCGTTCCTCTCGGATCCCTCGATCCTGATCCTGGACGAGGCGACCAGCTCCGTGGACACCCACACCGAGGTACTGATCCAGCGTGCGATGCACTCCCTGCGCCGCAACAGGACCAGCTTCGTCATCGCCCACCGCCTCTCCACCATCCGCGACGCCGATGTGATCCTGGTGATGCAGTCCGGCCGCATCGTCGAGCAGGGCACGCACTCCGAACTGCTCGCGGCCGGCACCGCATACGCCGACCTGTACGCCGCCCAGTTCGCCAAGGCGCTCACCGAGGTGGACTGACGAACACCCCCGTCGGGCTTCCCGCCGTACCGACGACGACGGCTGTGGGTCCGGAGCCTTCACGGGGCCCCGGACCCACAGCCGTCGGTGCGCGGCATCCGTCAGCCGAGGACGGGCGGCCGTACGGGAATGCCCGCGTCCTGCAGGCCCGAGTAGTCCACGACCTCCCAGTGCTCCGCGACCTTCCCCTCGACCAGCCGGAACTGGTCGCAGGTGTGCATCAGCAGCCGCCGGCCCGTCGGCGCACGGCCGCGCGAGACACCGGTGAAGTGCCCGCGCCAGGTGGCGAACACCATGACCCGGTCGCCGTCGGCGACCACATGGTCCACCGTGGCCGTGAGGTCGGGGAACGCCGCGAAGTTGCCGGCGAAATACACCTTGAACGCCTCGACCCCGTTGGGCACCGCCGGCATCTGGGCGTTGTGATGGACGTAGTCACGCTCGTAGTACGCCTCCGCCCGGTCCAACCGGTGCCCGGTCAGCACCTCCTCGTAGGCACCGAGTACCAGAGCCGTGTTCTCCCGCTCGGCGGCACCGTGCCGTCCGTCCAGCCCGGCTCGCACCGGGCCGGCCCCTTGGAGGTGCACGGCGCCGAAGGTCCTGAGAACCGAGTAGTCGACGACCGCCCAGTGCTCGGCGATCCGGCCGCCGTCCAGTCTGAACAGCTCGCCGGAGCGCAACTCCAGTTCCCTGCCGCTCGCGGGCCGCCCCGCGAACGGTCCGCTCTGCCGGCCGCGCCAGGTCATGAAGGCCATCACCCGGTCGCCGTCAGCCAGCAGCACGTCGACCGTCACCCTGAGGTCGGGGAAGCCGTGCAGGAGATCGCGCCAGAAGTCGCGCAGGCCCCCTGGCCCCGGCAACACCCGGGGGTCGTGCTCCTGATGGCCCTCGCCGTAGAACGCGTCGAGCCGCTCCAGCCGGTGGCCGTTGTGGAGCTCCTCCACCATGCGCCGGACCAGCCGCTCTCCACTGGTCGGCGCAAAAGCGCTCCGCGCTGCTTCTGTGCTGGCCTGCGATTTCATGGTCCGACCCGCCTCACGTGAAAAGGCCGGCCGCGGCCGGCCGGGGCCGGGCCGCCGCCGGGACACCTGCGTCGATGCTGCACACCGGCCCACGCTGGCAAGAGACTCTGGAGAAACACTCGAAGCGCCCTTGTGGAGCAGGCCCCTGCCCGCCGAGGCCGCTGTCGGCGCCGGGAGGGGTGCCGGTGGCGGGATCCGGGGATGAGCCCGGCACCTGCGGAGGGACAGGCCGAGTGGTGCTGTGCCACAACGCTCGTACAGGATCCGGACGCTCACCGGACGCGCCGCCGGTGGCCGCAGGAGCGCAGCGCATACTGGGCATCGGGAACCCGGGGGGAAGCAGGATGGGAATCGACGACGTCGACGCGGCCACGGACGACGAGCTGTTCGTGGGAGCTCTGCACGAGATCAGCGTGGAGGACGAAGACAGTCCTCTCCCCTGCCTGCTCGCCCTGCACGCGCGGCCGACCCGGTATGTCTTCGAGCGCGCGGCACAGTTGCTGGCGTGCGAGGAACCGCAGGAGCGGGAACTGGGAGCGCGGGTCCTGCGCGAGCTGGGCCACTGCGACGCCGAGGGCCGCCGGCCGTTCACCGAGGAGACGATCGACGCCGTCGTGGCGGAGATGGCCGACGAGCCGGACCCCTGGGTCCTGGGATCGATGATCTCCGCTCTCGGCTACCACCACGCCCAGGAGACCCTCGACCTGGTGCTCGGCTACCAGGCGCACACGGCACAGCCCGTCCGGTTCGCGGTGGCCGCCGCGCTTCCCGGCCTGGCCGACCCCGAGCACACCCAGGACCGGGCCGTCGAGGCCCTCCTGACGCTGGCCGAGGACGACAACGAGGCGGTGCGCTGGTACGCCCTGTACGCGCTGTTCAACGAGACGGCCGGAATCACCGACGCACAGAAGGTCCCGTGGGCCACCGCCCTGACCGAGCGAGGCGACACGCAGCGGCGTGCCCAGCTGCGCCACCTCGGCACCACCCTCGACGAGCACGTCGACACCGCCCTGCGCGACGCCCTCGAACAGACGCGGGACACCTGAGCCACCGCTCTCACGTACCGTGCCGCAGGCGGCGGACATTCCGGGAAAGAAATTCCGAACACCTCTTCCACGCTCCGGGCAGGATGCCTCCGTGCATCACCTCCTGTGCGGGCTCGCCGCCAATCCAGGCCTGTCGTCCGACCTGGTCGACCGGCTGATATCGATCGCGGACGACGACATCGCCGCGGACCTCGCCGGCCGCGCGGACCTCAGCCGCGCACAGGCGCTCGCGTTGGCGGCCCGCGTCGGCGACAGCACGGTGCAGCTCGCCTGCGAGGGCCGGCTGGCCGCTGCCGACATCGATCCCTGTGTCTGGCCGGATGCCGCCCTCGCCCTGCTCGACCAGGGTGCCGGGCGCGAGGAGTGGACGCGTCTGTTCGCGGCGGACCCGGTCCGTGAGCGCCGGGAGAAGCTGGCAGCCTGCCCCGGCCTCCCGTCCGACGTGGCCGACACGCTCGCGGCGGACCCGGATGCCGGTGTCGTCGCCGAGCTCGCGTTGTGGACGACCCCCGACGTGGCCGCGCGGCTCGCTGCGCATCCGCACGCCGAGGTCCGCCGCGCGGTGGCGTGCAACGAGGCGACACCCCGGCCGGTGCTGGCAGCGTTGGCGAGCGGACAGGGACTGCCCGCTGCGCGGCACTGTCTGGTCTGCGACCGCGAGGAAACCCCCTTCGTCCACGATCCGCAGTGCCCACGGCTCGACTGCGACCTGCCGCCGGGCGCCTCCTGCGACGGCTCCCACGAGTCCACCGTCCACGCCATGTGGGAGGCGGCGCTGCGCAACCCTGCCACCCCCGTCGAAGCCGTCGTCCACTTCGCGGACCATCCGTCGATGCTGTTGCGGTGGGCTCTCGCCGCCCGCCAGGACCTGCCCCGGCAGGTCTGCGCGCGGCTCGCCTCCGACCCCGCTCCCGGTGTCCGCGGCGACCTTGCCGAAAACCCCGCGCTCGACGATGCCCTGATCCGAGCGCTGGCCGACGACCGTGACCCCGAGGTGCGCCGCAGGCTCGCGCACCATCCCCGCGTACCGCTCGACGTGCTCACCCGCCTGGCCCGAACCGCCAGGATCGGCGCCACTCCTGTGCCCCGTATCGCCGCCGCCTCTGCCGCCGAGATCGAAGAGCTGGCCACCTCACCGGACCCGGCCGCCCGCATGCTCGTGGCCCAACGACGCGATCTTCCGCCCGAGATACGTGACCGGCTGGCCGACGACCCCGACGCGAAGGTGGTCAAGGCCCTCGCTCCGCACCCCGGCCTCACCGAAGCGCAACTGCGCGCCATGGTCGACCGGCACGGGGTCCGTGTCCTGGCCAAGGTGGCAGCCAACCCGGACGCGCCCCCGGCGCTGCTGGAGGACCTGGTCCGGCACGAACCAGCCGTACAGAAGGTGTTCCGTGAAGTTGCCCGGCATCGCGGGGCGACCGCTTCGGCACTGCTCGTCTGCCTGGCGGACACCCGGGCGAGACGCGTGGCCGCCGGCCACCCGGCACTGCCGCCGCCGGTCATCGCCGAGCTGCTCGCCGACGCGGACTGGCAGGTGGTGCAAGCAGCGGCAGCCAACCCGTCCCTGCCGCCTGCCGTGATGGCGGATCTGGTGTGCCGGCAGTGAGCGCACCGCCCGGCGGCTTCGATCTGTTCGGTCAGGGTGGGGCGACGACACCACACGCTGGGATCCGTTGCGGAGAGTGAGGCTCAGAGCCATGAGGGCCGCCGTACGGGTGCGCCCCGCGTCTGCCCATGCCGCCGCGACCCCGGCGAAAGACGCTCGGCCTCCTCCGGCTGCTCACGCGCCGGCGGGTTGACCGTCCAGGCCGCCGGGGGCGGGCGCCGCAGCCTGCGGATCTGCTCAGCCGGCTTCCGGCCACCTGCGGCCCGGGCCGCATTCGACGGTCGGCGCGGGCGTCGGTGAACTCGTCCGGGGCAGGCGGTGGAGAGCATCGGTGACGGCGCCCGGGTCCACCCGGCTCCCCCCACCGGCAGCCTCACGCATCAGATCCCATTTTGTGACGTTTGCCGCTTGTGGGAGTGAGGGACGCTTGGGGAACAGCAGCGCCGGCCGAGAAAGGAGAAGAAGGCGATGGCACTTCAACATCCCGCGGACCGTGGCGGCGACAGACGCGGCAGATTCGAGCAACTGGCAGAAGCGGCTTCCCGCTTCACCAGCTCCCCCGTGTTCTTCGGTCTGTGCCTCCTCCTCGTCGCGGCAGCCGTCGCCGTGCACGTCGCCGGCCTCGACCTGGAATGGCAGGTGTTCGTCAGCACCTGCATGACCTCGGTGACCCTGCTCCTGCTCGCTCTGCTCAAGAATTCGGAACTGCGGGCCGAACGCGCCATCCAGCGAAAGCTCGACGCGATCGCCGCCGCCATGCTGGAAGCAGGCGAAGGCGCGCCCGGAAAGGCACACCACGACCTGAAGCACGCGATCCGCATGGAGGACGAAACGTAGCTCGCCGCCCGGGCGGGCCCTGCTGCCACCGGGCCCGGCATCTGGCCGAGCTGCGGGAAGGGCTCGCGCCCGTGTCGCAACCGCGCGGGCAGCGTCGGCCCCGCAGACATCGGTGTACCCGACGGCGTCCGCGACGAACGAACGATCCGGTGGGCGGCCGAACGCCCGTGGCCTTGGCGCATGGACGATGTTCCGCCGCTGCTGGTGGTTGGGGGCGGCTTGGCCGCGGTCCCCTTCTGCCTGGTGTGCCTGGCGCGCCGCATACGTCGCCGGGGCACCGCGGGCGCGGCAGTCGTCGTCGACAAAGCCGGCCAGGGCGTGGATGGCGTCGGCGCGGAGCGCGCGCGGGCGAGCAGCTGCTCGCCGAAGGGGGTCAGGCGGGGTTCGCCGTTGCCGGCGGATGATGGCCAGTCCGCCCAGTTCCCGCTCCATCGCGGACGCGGAGTGCGAGACGCCGGAGTGGCTGATGCCGAGTCGTTCGGCTGCGGCAGCGAACCCGCCTGCGTCCAGGACGGCGGTGAATGCGCGAAGGTGCGCGAAATCGATGTTCGTGGAGTCCCTCTGACGAGCGACCGAAGTGCTCAGTTCAGTGCCGGACTCATGACGGCAGGTCACGCGGGATGGTGTCGAGGCGGATCGACGAGGCGGGACCACGGGTACAGCCTCACGGCAGCCTTTGTCACCCGCGGTGTCGCTGCGTCTGAAGGAGACCTCATCGGCTTTCCCGGACCGCGTGAGCTGTTCGTCTGCACGGCGGGTGTTCCGGTGTCCATATGCGGCCGGATCTTCGCCGGGTGTCTCGGGCGGTGGCCGGGGTTTTCGGGTGAGGCGGCCTTTCGGGAAGGCGGGCTGTCGCCGGGTGGCGCTGCTTCAAGCCTTCTGGCCGAGGTGTCGTGCGGTCTCCCCCGCGAACAGGGACTCTCCCGCTTCACCGGGGTGGGCCCGTGGCCTGTTCGCTGTCCGTGCGGGTTCCTCGGGGTGCCTCGTCCGTGTGCGTGTCCTCGTTCGTCAGCCGTACGGCGGTGGTTCGGCCGGTGGTCCGGCCCGGCTGATGCGTCCCGGGGCGGGAACGACGGGCTCAGCGGTGGTTCAGGTACCAGGTGACCTGGTCCTCGTGCCAGCGGGCGGCGTCCACGTACTGCCACGACGCGGCTTCGACCTGGTCCTCGTGCCAGCCGGCGGCGTCGACGAGGTACACGACCTGGACGCTGTGGGCCCCGCGCCGGTCGTCGTCCCGCTCCACCAGGCGGCTGCCGTGACCGTGTTCATGTGCACCGCTCGTGGTGGAGGTGACGACCGAGGAGTGCGCGTGCCGCACGGGGGCCGAGTCGGTGGCCGCCGACGCCGCGCCGCCGGTGGCGAGAAGGGCTCCGCCTGCCAGCGTCGCCGAGGCCAGTGCGATCGAGACGCGCCTGATCATCCTGTTCATGGTCATCTCCTAGTTTCGTGTCGCCGTCCGGAGGGGTGCCTCACGGTTTCGCGTTGCCTTCCGGAGGGGTGCCTCACGTTCGGCTTGGCCCACACTACTCGAGGGGCGCCTCATGTTTGCAGTGACGCTCATCACAGCACGTCAGAGGCATAAATTTGCAGGCGAGAACGCGACTACAGCCGAATACGAGGGGGCCCTCATGTTACGCTCGGGTACATGAGCCAGCACCACGCCTTGTCCGCGACCGCAACCCCGGCCAAGCCCCTGCGCCGCGACGCGCAGCGCAACAGGGACGCGATCGTGGCCGCCGCCCGCACCGCCTTCGCCGAGCAGGGCCTCGGCGCCTCCCTCGAAGGCGTCGCCCGCGAGGCCGGCGTCGCGATCGGCACGCTCTACCGCCACTTCCCCACCCGGCTCGACCTGGTCGAAACCCTCTTCACCGCGAAGTACACGGAACTGCTCGCCGCCGCCGAAGAAGCCGCCGCCATGGACGACGCCTGGGAAGGCTTCTGCCGCTACCTGGAGAAACTCTGCGAGCTGCAGGCCTGCGACCGCGCCTTCAACGACCTCGTCTCCGCCCGGCTGCCCCTGCACGTGGCCGGCCGCGAAATGTACGAACGCGCCAAAGAGCTCAGCAACCAGATCCTGCACAACGCCCAGGAACAGGGCGGCCTGCGCGACGACGTCAACCCGCAGGACATCGCCTTCGTGATCTGGTCGCAGGTCGGCATCATCCAGGCCACCCGCACCACCGCCCCCCAGGCCTGGCGCCGCCACCTGCACCTGATGCTCGACGCCTTCCGCACCGAAGGCGCCCACACACTGTCCGACCCCCCGCTGACCAGCGAGCAGGTCGACCAGACCCTCACCACCCTCCAGTGCACCGACGACGACTGCCGCGAGCAGTAGGAACACGCGCGGCTGATGACTCGCGCTGCAGGATTGCGGAGGTCCGGGTGAGCCCGGTGTGCCGGGACAGGCATCGGTGATCCTCCGGGCCGGGGCCTGTGTCTTCCAGGCCTGGGCCGAAGCGGCGCTGTGCCGATCACCGTTCCATGAGGGGACCTCGAACGGCGAAGACAACTTCACCGCTCCCAGCCACAGTTGGCTGCGCACGCAACGGCGTGACGGCGAGTCGTCCTCGGGTATCGGCTTCCCCGTGATCGAGTGCGTGCGGGATCATGAAGCATGCATCCGGACGCCTGGCACCTCACCGAAGACATCGACGGCTTTCACGCCCGGGCCGGGAGTTTCCTCCGCTCGCGGCCCGTCCTGCACAACACGCCGCTCACCGTGATGGAGAAGTGGCGGACCCGCCCGGGTGCGTTCGAGCCCGGAAGTGTCCTCTTCGGGCGGCTGGAGTCCGGTGATGAGGTCCAGGCGGTCTTCTACCGTCCGCCGTCGCGCCGGCTGACCCTCACCCCGCTCTCCCCCGAGCGGGCCGACGCCCTCGCTGCCCATCTCGCCGACAGCCTCGGCCACACCCTCGCCGGCGTCACCGCGGACCACGACACCGCCACCGCGTTCGCCGAGGCCTGGCAGCGGCACACCGGCGCGACGCCCACCCTCCGCGTCCGGATGCACCTGTACCGCCTCGACACCCTCACCCCGCCGCATCCGCACCCGGAGGGCCACGGCCGGATCGTGGGCGAGCAGGACCACGAACACCTCATGCGCTGGTGCCGTGAGCTCGCCGCGGACCTCGGCGAGAGCGTCACCATCGACGCCGGCTCCTGGGAAGGCACCCGTTTCGCCGAGAAGAGCTACACCTTCTGGCAGAGCCCGGACAACACCCCCGTCTCCATGGCGGGCGTGAACCCGATGGTCGCCGGGATGGTCCGGGTGGACCCCGTCTACACCCCAGCCCGCCTGCGCGGCCGCGGCTACGCGGCCGCCGTCACTGCCGAGGTGAGCCGGGCCGCGCTCGCCGCGGGCGCCACCGAGCTCGTGCTGTACACGGACGCCGGCAACCCCACCAGCAACGCCCTCTACCAGCGCCTCGGCTACCGCCGGGTCGCCGACTGGGCCCCGTACGACTTCGCGTACGCCGAGCCGGAAGCCGGTTAGGGCCGGGACCACGTCAGGCACAGCCGGCCGCGCCGCGCACCGTCGCCGGGACATCGCCTTGGCATTCCCCGGCAGCCGAGCCGGCCTGCGTCAACGGTGGTGGCGGCAGGGCGCGTCTCAGTCGGTGGGGTGCGCAGCGGTATCGGAGATGAGCCGGGTCATCTGGTGCCACAGCTGCCACAAGCGGGGGTTGTCCGCTTCGTCGAGCTGTGGCAGGACCTGTTCCAGATCGGAGATCCTCCGGCGCAGGATTGCCATACGCCGCGCGTCCAGGCGAGCGCCGTTGCTCAGCCAGGTCGTCACGTGCCCGGCGATGTCGGCGTCGAGCAGGACGAGGTCGATGCCTGCCCGTTCGGCAGTGTTGAGCCGGGCAGGCCACGTCTCGTTGCGGAGCTCCTGCAGGAGGCGGGCCACCACGGCTTCGGGCGCATCGGTTCCAGGCACGGCGCTCATCATCGTGGAGGCCGGCACCAGCTGTCATCAGCTGTCATCTGGGTTGTGGCACCGGCGGCAACGGAAGACCGGGGCCCGGTGACCGGCGCCGCTCGGGGAGATGTCCGGTCCGGGCCGTCCCTGGTCCGCCGGAGCGGACCAGGTCGCCGCGCCGGGCGGGCCGGAGCTCGAAGAGCGTCGAAATGTGCGCGCCCGCGGGACTTCCTTCGCCCCCGCGGGTTCCGACGCGGGGGTGCGGCGCGGCACGTGCCGTGTCTGCGTCTCCGGTTGGGGCTGAGGGACGGTAAATGGTCACCTGTAACTGTCGAGTGACGCTTGGAGGTGGCGGATGCGAGTGGGGTTGCACGCGCTCGGCATCGGTGACGGTGCCCGTCCGGAGGTCGTCCGGGCGGTGGCCACAGCCGCGGAGACGCACGGCTTCGCGAGGCTGTGGTGCGGCGAACACGTGGTGCTCGTGGACGCGCCCGTCTCCCGTTACCCCTATGCCGCGGACGGCCGGATCGCCGTGCCCGCGGACGCGGACTGGCTCGACCCGCTGCTCGCCCTGAGCTTCGCGGCGGCGCTCACCGACCGGATCGGGCTCGCCACCGGCATGCTCCTGCTGCCCGAGCACAACCCGGTCGTGGTGGCCAAACAGGCCGCCACCGTCGACATGCTCTCGGCCGGGCGCTTCAGTCTCGGTGTCGGGGCCGGCTGGTCGGCCGAGGAGTTCGCCGCGCTCCAGGTCCCCTTCGCCGGGCGCGGGCGGCGCACCGAGGAGTATCTCGCCGCGATGCGCACCATCTGGGCCGAGGATCCGGCCTCCTTCTCGGGGGAGTTCATCTCCTTCGACGCGATCCGGGTCAACCCGAAGCCGCTGCGCGGCGCACGGCTCCCGGTCATCGTCGGCGGCAACAGTGACGCCGCCCTGCGCCGGGCGGTCGCGTTCGGCGACGGCTGGTACGGCTTCAACCTTCCGGTGGGCGAGGTCCGTTCGCGCGTCGCCGTACTCGCCGACGAGTGCGCCCGCCGCGGTCGCGCCCTCGACGAGCTGACCGTCGCCGTCTCGTTGAGCGACGGCACGCCCGAGCATCTGCCCGACCTTGCCGCGGCCGGTGTCACGGAAGTCGTGGTCGTCGGCGCGCCTCCGTCCGAGCCCCGCGCGGCGGCGGCCTGGACCGCGGAACTCGCCCGGACATGGGATGCGCGCGAGGTGTGACCAGGGTCGGCTGCGGGCGGATCGGGCCTGGGTCAGTGGCCGGCGAGGGCGGGCGCGATCTGCTGCATGAGGCTGAGCATGTCCGGGGCGACCCACTCCTCGGCGATCCGGTCTCCCTCGATGCGGTAGACCTCGATGCTCCGGTAGGCGACCCGTCGGCCCGTTGCCTCGAACTGCTGGAACGCACCCTGGTGAGTGCCGTGGAAGTGGACCAGCACCGTCACCTTGTCGGCCACGCCGAACATGTCCTGGACATCGATCCTCAGGTCGGGGAAGGCCGTGAGCATGGCCTGTGCGCCCTGCCGCCAGACCTCGCGGCCGTGCAGCGGGTCGGGAAGGCCGGGGACGTTCGCGGTGAAGTCCTCCGTCAGCAGCTGCACGCATGCGTCGAGGTCGCCGCTCTCCAGCGACTGGTACGCCGTGCGCAGCAGGGTCATGTTCTTCTCGGCGATGGTGGTCATCTCGGTGTCCTTTCCGGGAGGGCGCCGCGAGCTCGGTGATCGCTGCGGGCCGATGGCGCTCAGTAGAAACCTTGACGTCGCGGCAAGGTCAAGCAGCGGCCCGCGGGGACTCCCCCGGCCCTTCCGTCACAGTTCTGCCGGGCGCACCGCCCGCTCCCCCACAGCCGTGCCGGGCGCGCCGCCCGCTGCTCAGGTCGCCTTGACCTTGTCGCAGCGTCAGGGTTTCTACTGCACTCATGCGAATCGGCGAGATCGCCGCCCTCGTCGGGGTCACCCCTCGGGCCGTGCGGCACTACCACCATCTCGGGCTGCTGCCCGAGCCCGTACGGCGGAGCAATGGCTACCGCGAGTACGGCATCCGGGATGCCGTACTGCTCGCCCGGATCCGGCGCCTGTCCGAGCTCGGCCTCGGCCTCGACGAGGTGCGCGACGTCCTCGCGGACGATGAGGGCCGCGAGCTGGTGGAGGTCCTGCAGGAGCTGGACGAGGACCTCGCACGGCAGGAAGCGGTCATCCGGGAGAGACGCCGCAGGCTCGCCACGCTGCTGGCCGAGGCGCGGGGTGGGCGGCTTTCCGCCGAAGGGCCGCTGTCGCCGCAGCTCACCGAGTTGCTGGCGGGCCTCGGCGAGATGCCGGACTCTCCCATGGCCGTGAAGGACCGGGAGGTTCTGGCCCTCCTCGACACCGTGGTCCCCGAGGCGGAGCGGGTCCGGCTGATGGAGACGCTGCGGGGGATGGAGGAGCACGCGGGCGAGGTGTACGGGCTGCTGGACGCCCTTGCCGGTACGGAGCCGGACGACCCTCAGGTGGCCCGTGCCGCCGCCGCGCTGGCGGCCCTGCTGCCCGACGGCCTGGCCGTGCATCTCTCCGGCAGGGCCGACGCCGGTCTGGCGGAGGTCATCTTCGCGGATCTGGCACCGGCCCAGTCGGCGGCGGTGCGTCGTGCGGTCGAGCTCGTGAGGCAGCGGCGGGAAGGACGGTCATGACGGCGTCGCAGATCCGGGCGACCCCGCCCCGGCCCGAAGCCCCCGCGCGGGGGCCGGCCCTGCGGAAGCTGCGCGCCATCGCGGTGCCCGCCCAGGTCGTGCCGGCCGTCTGCCTGGTCAGCGGGGTTCCGGTGCCCGGCACCGTTGTGCTCGGTGGTGAGCTGCTCCTGCTGCTGCTCCTCAGCGGCGAGGCGTATGTGTGGCTGCGGTTGCGGCGGCTCGGACTGTCCCGGCGTCAGGCGCTCGTGCAGCTCGTGCCCGCGCGCGTGGCACGGTACGTGGCGCACGAGGCGCGGATCATGGCGAGCCTGGTCCGGTGGGCCGCACGCCGTCCGCACGCTGTCGGCGGGGCTGACGCGGTCTTCCCTCACGCCCGCGACCAGGCGGCGATGATGTACGGCTTGACGTTCGTGTGTGTGGCCGAGACGGTCGCCCTGTCGTACCTGCTCGCCGGCTGGCCCGTCGTCCACGCCGTCTTCCTGGTCGTCGATGTCTACACGGTCCTTTTCGTCCTGGGCATGCATGCGGCGGCCGTCACCCGGCCGCACGTCCTGGCCGAGGGTGTCCTGCGCATCCGGCAGGCAGCCCATGTCGACATCCGTGTTCCCGTCGCCCAGATTGCTCTTGTCCGGCGCGAGACGCTGTTCACCCATGAGAAGAGGGACGGCGAGCTGAATCTGGCCGTCGGCGCCCAGACCTCTCTCACGCTCGAACTGGCCGCACCGGTCAATGCGCCCAGGTTCCTCGGCGGCCCCCGCCTCGTACGGGTGATCAGGCTGCACGCCGACGATCCGAAGTCCCTCTACGACGCCGTCGCACGGGCCCGGACCGCGCCTGCATCCGTCGCAGGCACACCTGGGACGGCCTGACACGGAGTCGCTGGTGAGGCAGCTGTCGCCGTCGCGGTCGTCTTGTCGAAGTCCGTCCAGGGCGAGGCGATGCCCGTCGGGTCGGGCGAGGGACTCCAGGACCACCAGGACCACCAGGACCACCAGGACACGGGTGCGGAGGAAGCGGAGGGAGACCGGCTCCGGCGGGCGGGGCGCTGGGCGGCGCGTCGCAGCACGTATCAGTGCGCGGAGGGACGGACCAGTTGGGCGTGGCCGGCGGGTCGGCCGGCGAGCACCGTGTCCAGCCGGGATGCGGTCGGCTTCCTCAGCGTGCCCAGGGAGGACAGCGAGGCGCGCGAGGGTGTGGCGGACGTCGTCGGTGCAGGTGCCGGCTGGGCGGGAGCTGGTCGAGCCGTTGGCGGGTGATCGGTTCGCCAGGGGCGGCCGGGGCGGCGAACAGGGCGGCGTTCGGCGTTCGGGCTGTGCTTGAGCCGGTGCGGGATGCCGCGTCTTGCGTGCTTGCGTGCGGTGTTCGTCTCGATGCGGGTGCGGAGCGCTGTGGGGTGCGTGATCCGGGGTCCTGGTCAGCCGTGGTGCGGCCGTGTCGCTGTCCGGGCAGGCGCCGGCGTCCCGGAATGGGGCGGCGCGGGCCGCGTCAGCGGTGGTTCAGGGCCCACACGACCTGGTCCTCGTACCAGCGGGCGGCGTCGATGTGGTGCCTCGATGCCGCTTCGTCGACCTGGTCCTCGTGCCAGCGGGCGGCGTCGACGTAGTGCCACGACGCGGCCTGGACCTGGTCCGCGTGCCGGCCGGCGGCGTTCCGCACCACCAGGCGGTTGCCGTGGGTGTCCTCATGTGCACCGCTCACGGCGGAGGCGACGACCGCGTGCCCCGCGGGCACCGACGTCGTGGCGGCCGACGCCGCGCCGCCGGCTGTGAGAAGGGTTCCGCCGGCCAGTGCCACAGAAGCGAGGGCGATCGAGAAGCGCTTGGTCATGCTGTTCATGGTCATTCCCCTTACGAGACTGCCTGTGAACCGAGATCCGGAAATCCCGGGTCAGTCGGCTTGCCGCGAGATCATCCGGAGGGGTGCCTCACGTTCAGCTCTGCCACCGTACCCGAGGGGCGCCTCATGTTTACAGTGAGGCTCATCACAGCACGTCAGAGGCATAAATTTGCGGGCGAGAACGCGACTACAGCCGAATACGAGGGGGCCCTCATGTTACGCTCGGGTACATGAGCCAGCACCACGCCTTGTCCGCGACCGCAACCCCGGCCAAGCCCCTGCGCCGCGACGCGCAGCGCAACAGGGACGCGATCGTGGCCGCCGCCCGCACCGCCTTCGCCGAGCAGGGCCTCGGCGCCTCCCTCGAAGGCGTCGCCCGCGAGGCCGGCGTCGCGATCGGCACGCTCTACCGCCACTTCCCCACCCGGCTCGACCTGGTCGAAACCCTCTTCACCGCGAAGTACACGGAACTGCTCGCCGCCGCCGAAGAGGCCGCCGCCATGGACGACGCCTGGGAAGGGTTCTGCCGCTACCTGGAGAAACTCTGCGAGCTGCAGGCCTGCGACCGCGCCTTCAACGACCTCGTCTCCGCCCGGCTGCCCCTGCACGTGGCCGGCCGCGAAATGTACGAACGCGCCAAAGAACTCTGCACCCAGATCCTGCACAACGCCCAGGAACAGGGCACCCTGCGCGCCGACGTCACCCCCCAGGACATCCCCTTCGTGATCTGGTCACAGGTCGGCATCATCCAGGCCACCCGCACCACCGCCCCCCAGGCCTGGCGCCGCCACCTGCACCTCATGTTCGACGCCTTCCGCACCGAGGGCGCCCACACACTGTCCGACCCCCCGCTGACCAGCGAGCAGGTCGACCAGACCCTCACCACCCTCCAGTGCGCCGACGAGGACTGCCGCGAGCTGTCCTGACCGCCTGCGGCCCGCGGAGCGGGGGCCGTCCAGGCCGGGCGTGAAACGGTGGCGTCGTCTCGAAGGCCGCCGCTGCGGGCACTGCCGAGCGCGGCGGTCGGCGCGCGTACGACCTGGCGGGAATGCCCGGTGAGGGTGTCGTGGTGCAGGCCGAGCAGATCGACGGTTTCCGCTCGGCGTTCTCGCGAGCTCCTGGTGTCCGCCGCCGTGCCCGGCCCGCGCCGGGCGGCCGACGGCGCCGCGCTCGGTGCAGCCGTCTACCTGTGCGCAGGCGGACGGGACTTGAGCAGCGCGCCCGCTCAAGGCGGTGATCCTGGAGTACAACCACTCCAGTGAGTACCTCGCCCATGTGCGGACTTGAAACGCCCCTGGGGCGGCTATTGGGTGTTCACGGCCCAGTCGGCGAGTGTGCGGTGGGGGTTGCGGGTTCGTTCGCCGCGCATGAGCATTCGAGCGGAGCTCACCAATTCTTCCGGCGTCACCGCCATCAGCGTTTGCTCGGCATCGCTCATGATGCATTCGACGGATTCATTCAGTTCCGCATCGGTGAGTGGCCGTTGTGGAACCGTTCCGGACTGCATGAGGAGAGCCTGGACCAGGGAATAGAGATTGGCTGTGCCGGGCTCGCGGATGGTCAGGGAGAGATGCACTGACGGGGTACTGCCACAGGCTGTAGCGTAATGCGCGAACCCACGGGGCACATACAGGACCTCGCCGGCGCGGAGCACCGTTTCGAGCGCAACGGGGCCAGGATCTCCCTCGACACGTCCGGGCTCCCAGTACCCATCGGCCGGACCACTGTGCACGTGCCACTTCTTTTCACCGCTGATCTGAATTGCCAGGACATCGGCGTCATCCCGGTGGATGGGGCGCCCCTGAGTGCCGGGCGGTGTCACGAAGTAGAACGCTTCCACGAGCCGATTGAACCGATCGGCGATTTCTTCGGTGAGACCCCTCACCTTTTTGTTCCATTGATCGACGTAGCGAAGGAGCAGGGTCGCCCCTTCCTCTTGCACCAGGCTTCGGACCGCACTCGCGTCCACATATCCGTCGATGCGCTTACCGAGGACTATCCGGGAACCGCAGAATCTCTCCGCAGCCACTCGAGAATGCTCGTGAACCAGCTCGATGTATGGCAGGTGAAGCAATCCGGAATCGAGAATCTCGTCGACATCGGCCACCGTCAGGACGTCCAACGGTGGATCGCTCGGGCGGAGCACGGTTGGCCCTGCCTGCCAGTGCTCGGAAAAGAATGTGTTTTCGTCGGGGATGCAGCGCGCGAATCCACTCATCGCCATTCCTCCTGAATTCATGCTGACTCGTCTACCAGAGTCGATTGGCGTGAGCGTGGGGTCGTGCGTGCTCGATCACCTGCTGAGGCGTGGTATCGGCAAGCCTCATTTTCATGTGGTCCAGGAGTCGGCGTGCTGTGTCAATGAGCGCCTCGTCGCCCAACGGCCGCCCCGGCAGGGAGCAGCCGTCTGTCAGCAGCGACTGAAGAGTCGCGCGTAGATGCGGTGCGGCCGCCTCGCGCATGGTCACGGTGAGATGGCTGGAGGAGGCATCGCCTGCCGCCTCCGCGTGGTGGGCGAACCCGTGCGGGATATAGAGGACATCACCAGGCTTCACGATGGTGTCCAGCAGGACGGGTCCCGGCGTGTCCACTTTCCTGCCCGGTACCCACTGCGGATCCGTCGGCGCCCCATAGATCTTCCACCGCTTCTGGCCGTCGATCTGGATCACCAGGGCGTCACCGTCGTCACGGTGTGCGGGGCTTTGAACGCCAGGTTGTGTGTGGAAGAAGAACGCCTCGGTCAGCCTCCCCGTTCGCTCGGCGACGCTCGACGTCAGGGCGCGCACCCCCGCGTGCCATTGGTCCACGTAGCGCAGGAGAAGTGTGGCCTGCTCGGCGCGGAGCAACTCACGTACAGCTGTCTCGTCGGCGTAGCCGTACAGCGGCTCCCCGGAAACTATGCGGGGAACGCAGTACCGCTCTTCGGGAATCGGTCCGGCGGAGCCGAGGAGTCTGATGTACGGAACGCGGAGGAGACCACCTTTCAGGATGTCCCAGGCGTCCTCGACGGATAGCAGATCGACCGGCGCGCTGGAAGGGTGAAAGATTGTGGGGGTCTTTCTCCAGTGCTCGTTTATAAATGCATCCGCATCTGATGCGAATTGCCCAAGCCCATCCATGTGCAGTGCCCTCCCGGGGCCGTTGTGCCCGGCCCCGGGAGGGCCGGGCACAACGAGTTTTACTTAAGCGTTGTCCCGTAACTGGGCGCAGGGGCTGACTGGTGTCCGCCGACCCCATCAACCTGTCTCGCTATCACCTGACTCGCGCTCTCATCAGCGACCCGTTCAATCAGGTCGGACCGGACACCGACCAGCAGTCTCCAGAGTTGCGGGACAGCGCTTAGCTGATCAGATGAGGTCGTAGTACGGACCGCAGGTGGGGTCGCAGAGCACGTTGGTGGAAACCTCGGACGCCTGCACCGCGGAAGCGGACTGGGACATGGGGACGAAGACCGCACCGCCGGCAACCGTCAGAGCGGCCACGGACATCGCGAGGGTCTTCACCTTCGCCACCTCTGCGAGCTTTGCCGCGATGTTCTCAGTTCCCATAATTAACTCCAATTCGAAGATTAACGCAGCCTTGTCGACTGCAACCGGGCACAGACGTTACCCGGCTCCCCAAGGGCCAAGTGACTCACTAACGCCCAATTAACGAGTTACCGAGGAAATTAACGCAACGCTGACTTTGATTCGTCAGCGGGTCTGGTCGCCGATCGGTTCGACTGTTCGCCGTTCGCCCGTAATGTCCTCTGCCGGTTGAGGGCGGGCCCATGACGCAGGTCAAGCGATGCCGAGCGGTCCAGTGGTCGGCTGAAGGCGGCGTTGTCGTAGCGGATTCCGGTCCGACCCACGCTCTGCCGACCGTTCAACTCTCCTATTTCGTCGCCCAGTTGTGTCGACCTGCATTCCGACCCACGATCGAAATGGATTACGCAGTGGGACTGCAGGCGACCGAGGTCGGCGGCCATGTCGAGGCCGCCGGCGACGAGTTCGGCCCGGCGATGATCGGCCGGCGCGGGCACGGTGAGCGGGAAGTCCTGGCGGCAATCGCGCTCGCGGCCACGACGGGCGACCTGGCCATCCGCTTCCCCCGGCGGCCCGGCGGAGAACCCCGGGCCCGCGGTGTGCTCGTGAGGCCGGCGTGGCCGCGGGTCAGCCGGCCGGGGGCGCCCAGGCCGCCTCGGCCGCCTGGGCCGTGGAATGAACGGGGAAGACCCGGTCCAGGCCGACGACGGCGAAGACTCTGCTGACCGCCGCGGGGACGGCGGCCAGGGCGATGGTGGCGTGCGCGCCGAGGGCGTGGTTGCGTGCGGCGATCAGGACGGTGATGCCGCTGGAGTCGCAGAACGTGAGGCCGCCCAGGTCGACGACCAGCTGCTGGCCCTGTGTGATGGTCAGACCGGGAAGAAGCGCGCGGATCTCGGGAGCAGTGTGGTGGTCGAGTTCCCCGGCCATCTCGATGACGGGGCCGGCGGGGGTGGTGCGGGTGGTGACGTTCAGTTGGGTCACTGCTGCTCTTCAGGGTCGGTTTCGGGCACGCTGACGGCCAGGACCGCGGTGTCGTCGTCCACCCCGGTGCCGAGGGTGTCCAGGAGTTCGCGGATGGCTGCGATGGTGCGTGATGCGGTGGTGGGGGCCAGGTCGCGGGCGAAGTCGAGGAGGGCCTCGTCCCCGTAACGGTCGCCGCGGACGGCGGTGTGCGCTTCGGTGAGCCCGTCGGTGTGCAGCAGGAGGGTGTCGCCGGGATCGAGGCGGACGGTGGTGGTGGCGATGTGGGCGTCGGGCAGCACGCCGATGAGCTGTCCGCCGGGGGTGGGGAGATAGTCGGCGGTGCCGTCGGCCCGGATCAGGAGTGCCGGGGGGTGTCCGCCGCTGGCCAGGGTGATGCGGAAGCCGCCCTGGTCGCCGTCGGGGGTGAGCAGACCGAAGACGACGGTGCAGAACCGCGGGTCGTGGCCGTTGTATTCGTGGTTGAGGACCGTGTTGAGGTTGCCCAGGACCGCGGCCGGGTCCGGGTCGTAGACGGCGGCGGCGCGCAGGGTGTAGCGGGCCAGGGAGGTGACGGCCGCCGCCGCGGCGCCTTTGCCGCACACGTCGCCCAGGAACAAACCCCAGGTGCCGCCCGTGAGGGGGAACAGGTCGTAGAAGTCGCCGCCCACCTCGTCGACGGAGGCGATGTGGTAGTGCGCGGCCACGTCCAGGCCCGGGACGTTGACCAGGGTGGGCGGCAGGAGCGTTGCCTGGAGTGTGGTGGCGAGCTGCCGCAGGCGCAGGCGTTCGCGTTCGGACTCCTGGCGGGCGCGCAGCAGTTCCTGCTCGTAGGCGCGGCGGTCGCGGGCGTCGAAGACGGTGGTGCGGATCAGCAGCGGCTGCCCGTCGCTGCCGGTCTTGACGGTTGACGTCACCAGGACCGGCAGCCGGCCGCCGTCGGCCGTCTTCATCTCCAGGGCGATGCCGCTGATCTCGCCCTGCATGCGCAGCAGCGGCGCGAAGTGGGTCTCGTGGTAGAGCCGTCCCCCGACCGTCAGGAGGTCGGAGAACTTCCTGCGGCCCACCAGGTCCTCGCGTTTGTGGCCCAGCCAGGTCAGCAGCGTGGTGTTGACCTTGGCGATCTGCCCGTCCAGCAGGGTGGACAGATAGCCGCACGGGGCGTTCTCGTACAGGTCCTCGATGCTGTCCTCCAGCAGGGCGGAGAACTGCGTACGGTCGTCGTCCGGGGGTTTTTCGGCGTCCGGGTCGGGGCCCTGGCCGCCTTCTTCGCGGCACATCATCCGAGTGTCCGTGCGAAGGCGCTGATCGCCTCGGCGGTCTCTTCGGGGGCGCTCAGCTGGGGGCAGTGCCCGGTGGCGTTCAGGGTGACGAGTTCGCTGCCCTTGATCTGGGCGTGGACGAAGGCGCCGACCTCCGGCGGGGCGATGGCGTCGCTGGAGCACTGGGCGACCAGGCTGGGCACCGTCACCCGGGACAGGTCGCCGCGGTTGTCGGACAGGAAGGTCACGCGGGCGAAGACCCGGGCGATGTGCGGATCGGTGGCGCAGAAACTGGTGGTCAGTTCCTCGCCCAGTTCGGGACGTTCGGGGTTGCCCATGATGACCGGGGCCATCGCGCCCGACCAGCCCAGATAGTTCGCGTCCAGCGACTGGAGCAGTTCCTCGATGTCCTCGGCGCTGAAGCCGCCCCGGTATCCCGTGGCGGGATCGTCGACGAAGCACGGCGAGGGCGCCAGCAGCACCAGGCCCGCGAAGTACTCGGGGTGCCGGGCGGCGGCCAGGACGCCCATCATCGCGCTCACCGAGTGCCCCACGAACGTCACCGGCCCCAGATCCAGCTCGCGGCAGATCTCCAGCACGTCCTCGACGTAGCCGTCGAGGCTCGAGTAGCGCTCCTCGCTCCACGCCGACAGATCCGAACCGCCCGCTCCCACATGGTCGAAGAGCACCACCGTGAACTCGCGCTCCAGTGCCGGGACCACCAGCCGCCACAAGTTCTGATCGCACCCGAACCCGTGCGCCAGCATCACCACCGGCCCACCGGCACGGCCGGACACTCTCACCTGGTTCCTGCCCCGCACGCTCATGCGGCACATCCTGACAGAGAGGCGGGAAGCACCGTACGAGAGCGCACCGGCGATCGGTTCTGTCCCCCGGGTGCGGCGGCCCGTTCAGAGGAGAAGGGGCGTTTTCCAGGGGGTGTCGCCGGTGGGGCCTTGGTGTGCCGGGCGGGGACGGCCGGCCGGGGGCCGCCTCGGCAGACCGGCCGAGGGGGCCGCCCGGCTGACGCCGGCGGCCCGCGTGGCCCGGCCCGGGCCGCAAAGTGCAGCCGACATCGTGGGCATGCCGTCCCCCGCAGCGGGTAGGCGCTCGGTGCCGGGCTCCAGCAGCCGGTGGCAGACGGGGCTGGTGATGTGGGAGGGGCTTTACATGACGACCGTGACCGAGACGAGCGATGTACGGATAGCCGAGCTGCCGGAGATCGCCGATCCGTCGCGGGTCTCCCCCAAAGATGCCCGGGAGCTGACGCGGCTCTTCCTCGACCGGCTGGCCGTCCTGGAGGAGGGCACGCCCGAGCACCAGTACGCGCGCAACACGCTCATCGAAATGAACGTGTCCCTGGTCCAGTTCGCCGCGGCCCGTTTCCGCAACCGCGGCCCGGACGAGATGGAAGACATCGTCCAGGTCGGCACGATCGGGCTCATCAAGGCCATCGACCGGTTCGACCTCACCCGCGAAGTCGAGTTCACCTCCTTCGCCATCCCCTACATCGTCGGCGAGATCAAGCGGTTCTTCCGCGACACCTCCTGGTCGGTCCACGTCCCGCGCCGCCTGCAGGAAGCCCGCATCGAACTCGCCAAGGCCACCGAGGAACTGCGCAGCCGGCTCGGCCGCACCCCCACCGTCAAGGAACTGTCCCAGCTGATGTCCCTGACCGAGGAGGAAGTCAACGAGGCCCGCATCGCCTCCAACGGCTACGCCTCCTCCTCGCTCGACGCCGCCATCAGCACCAGCGACGACGGCGAGACCGCGCTCGCCGACTTCATCGGCGCCGACGATGCGGCACTCGAACTCGTCGAGGACTTCAACGCGCTGGCCCCGCTGATCGCCGGGCTGGACGAGCGGGAGCGGCGCATCATCCACATGCGGTTCGTCGAGGAGCTCACCCAGGCGCAGATCGGCGAACACCTCGGCGTCTCCCAGATGCACGTCTCCCGGCTCCTGTCCCGCACCATCGCCCGGCTGCGTCAGGGCATGCTCACCACCCAGTAGAGCGGCCCGCCATGTCCGCAGGCGGCGCGGGCGGACATGCGCGCGGCGGGGCTGGTCGAGGCCGGGGAGCACGCCGTGCTCACCGCACCGGAGAAGACCGTTCGGGCGGCAGAGGGCATATCCCGGAGTCTGCGCGTGCCGTACGACCGTCGCTCAGGGCCAGGGCATGGGATCCCCGCAGGACGCGGCCCGCCTGTCGAGCTGGAGCCGGCATCTCCCGACGTTGCGCGACGCCGTACGCGCCGCGGCGATACGCAGCGGGGCGGCCGGCAGCTCCGTGAGGAGTGCAGACCGCCCCGCTTCAGAGCGCGGTTCGGGGCGTCAGCCCTGGTCCGCCTTGGAAACCAGCAGGTTGAGCTTGCTCGTGATGCCGCCCGTGGTCACCGAGATCGTCGTGGTGCCGGGCTTGAGCGCCGTCAGCGCCCCGGTCACCGGGTCGATCTTGGCGACCTTCTTGTTGGAGCTCGCCCAGACGTGGGACATCGGGTCGGCCACCGGCATCGTCGGCGGCTCGTTGATGTCGTTGCCGTTGGCGTTCACGGCGGTCGCCGTGTACTGCTTCGCCTGACCGGCCACCAGGGTGTCGGTGCGCGGAGCGGCCGCGTCGGAGCCGGCGGTGCCCTGGTCGATGGTCATCGACTTGAGCATGGCCTGGACCGAGTACTGGACCGTTCCGTCCTGGTTGACGTGGAACAGCGCGAAGTGGAAGAGGCCTCCCTTGTCGGCGGCCACGTACGGGCGCGTGCCGATGTCGGCGATCGTGAACTGCGGGATGCCCAGCTTCGCGTCCGCCTCGTTGCCCAGCGGGTCGATGAGCTGGTCGGCGAAGCCGCGCGAGTGGCCGTACATCAGCACCACGCGTTGGTGCGGGTGCGACAGCCGGTAGTCCTGGATCAGCTGGAGGTACTGCTGCGCCTCCCAGCGGTTCGAGAACTGGTTCGACTTGTTCGGCGCGTGGTCGTAGGCGGGCATGTGCACGCCGACGAACACCACCGGGGTGGTCGCCTTCTCCAGCTGCTGCGCCAGCCACGGGTACTGCGGCTCCGCGGGCTTCTGGAACTTGTCGGAGACCGCGATCGAGCCGCTGGAGTTGTCCAGGCCGATGAACGTCGCCTGGCCCTGCTTGAACGAGAAGTGCGTGTTCTGCTGGAAGACGTCGGAGAAGTTGGTGTTCTGCGGGATGGTGCCCTGGCTCACCTCGTGGTTGCCGACCACGTCGTACAACGGCAGGCCGAAGCGCTCCCACTGGGCCTTCGCGTAGGAGAGGTCGTCCTTGGTGCCGGTGTCGGCGATGTCGCCGAGGCTCAGCGCGACGTCCGGACGGGCCTGCACCGGCAGCGGTGCGACGGTCTGGCCGGACGCGGTCCGGAACGGCTTGCCGGTCGTACGGTCGACCATGCCGGCGATGTTCTTGACGCTCGTCGAGTCGGGGTTGGCCGCCACCAGGTGGCCGTCGTCGCCGATGATGAACGTCTGCCCGCCGGGCCGGAAGTCGGCCGGATCCTGGGTGTACTGAAGCCAGGACGGGTTGTTCGGGTTGATCGCCTGGTAGGGCGTCTCCTGCGCCGGCGTGCCGACCGAGTACTGGAGCTTCATCCCCGCGAAGGTGAGCTTGCCGACGTTGGCGCCGGTCGCGTTCTGGCCCACCAGGCTGATGTCCTGGATGGTCAGCGGGTAGGACGTGAAGACACCCCAGACCAGCTTCGCGCTGCGCTCGTTCCACCGGTTGTAGTCGCTGGGGGCCAGCTCGAGCCAGAGCCCCATCAGGTGCCCTTCGGGGTCCGAGACGTTGAGGACCATCCACGACTTCTGCGGGGCGGCGCTCTCGACCTTGAACTGGAAGCGCAGGCTCTGCGGCACCTGGCCGAGCTCGTTCTTGTCGGCCTTGGCACCGGCGCCGTTGTTCGGCACCACCCGCACCCGGTGCTGCTTGGTGTCGTTGGGGAACGAGTACTCCACCTGCAGCGCCCGCGCCTGGCCGGAGCCCGGCGGCACGTCGGTGGTCTCGGCGAAGTGGTCGGCGGGCACCGTGACGGCGCCACCGTCCGCGCGCATCTGCCACTCCGCGGCGTTGTCCGCCGTGAGCAGCGGCTTGATGACCGAGCCGATGCTCAGCGTCGCGGTCGCCGTGCGGCCGCCGGCGGCGGCGGTGAGGCGGACCTCGCCGCTGCCCGTGGAGGCCGCGGTGAACACCCCGGTGGCCGGGTCGATCCTGCCCAGGTCGCTACGGTCGAGCGTCCAGGTCACCGACTCCGGCGCGACGGTGACCGCCGCGGACTTGCCGTTCGTGCCCTGCGCCGTGAACTTCTGCGAGGCGTTGTTGGCCAGGCCCTGCTGTGCGGGGGAGATGCTCAGCTGGTCGAACGCCGCCGCCACCGTCAGCTTCACGTGGGCGGTCTTGCGACCCGCGCGCACGGTCAACTTGCCGGAACCGGCAGAGCCGGCCTTGAAGACGCCGTTCGTCCAGGTGCCCAGGCTGCTGGGCTCGGCCGTGACGAAGACCGGGTCGCTGGTGGGGTTCCCGGCGCGGTCCGTCGCGAACGCCTTCACCTTCGAGACGACGCCCTCGGCCGTGGACAGCGCGGCACCATCGTTGATGAATGCCTTCTTCGCCGGTCCGGCCGTCATCGAGGTGGAGTACACGAACAGGCCGTTGGCGACCGGCCGCTCGGAGAGGTCGGAGGGCGTGTTGGCCAGCGTGGCCTGCGTGTCGCCCGGCGAGCGCACCGCCATGGCGGTCGAGCCGCCGCCGTCGAGCAGGACCGCGTCCCGCACGCCGAGCGACCGCATGTAGGAGGCCACCTGCTGCCATCCCACGCCGAGCGCGACGCCTGCCGCCTTCTGGCCGTCGAGCGTCGCCATGACCAGGTGCCCGTCGGCGGTGCTGCCGATCACCGACTCCGGGTGCAGGCCGCTGGGCATCTGGTTGACCGGGTCCTGGAACACCGCGCCGTCCTTGAGGATGCGGCCCGGGCCCTGGATCATTTCCTGGATGTCGTTGTCCGGGCTGATCCGGTGCGTCGTGGTCACGACCGAGCCGACCTTGACGTTCTGCTGGATCCACTGGCCACTCGCGCTGGCCGCGTCCCCGCCGACCAGGCCGTACTGCCGGCCCGAGAGCGAGTCACCGGTGGTCACGCTCGTGATCCGGATCGTCGCACCCTTGTCGTCGGAGGTGCCCAGCGCGACGACCTTGGTGCCGCCGAACCAGGTCTTCGCGACGTCGCCGAGGCGCGGCGTGATCTGCGTGATGCCGTCGCCGGTCGCGTCGGCCAGCCGGTTCACCGAGCTGAGCGGACGGCTCGCGCCGCCGTCGACGGCGACAGAACCACTGAAGACCTGGTTCCCGTACGCGACGGAGCCGTTGCGCAGCACCGAGATCGTGCCCTCGTGGTTCGACGTCGGGCTCTTCCAGATCTCACCGCCGACGATCTCGCCGTCGTTCGCCTGACCGGACGCGTTGATCTGGAAATATCCGCCGTTGATCCCGGCCACCGCTCCGGTACGGACCGCCATCGACGAGGTCGTCTCGTCCTGCGGGTCGACCACGGCGTCGTGCGAGACCACCACGCCGAGGCGCACGTTCGCGTCACGGGTGTCCGCGGACACGACGTTGATCGGCACCCGGCCGTCGATCGAGTCGACCGCGCCGCCCGAGTAGGTGACGCCGTTCGTCACCGTCACCGGCTCGGTCATCGTGTGCTGGGTGATCGTCGACCAGGAGTCGAGCTGCTGGGGGAGCCACGAGGGGTTGCCGGCGGCGGAGGCGAAGGAGACGGCCGGCGTGGACGTGCCGGTCAGAACAAGTGCGAGTGCAGCGACGCCGGTCGCCACCGTCCCGTGACGTCTCACGCGATGACCCCGTGAGACGTCACGCTGTCTTATCAGATTGAACATGATCAACAGTGAACGCTCAGGCACTGAATGCGGCGTTGAGGAAAGATCATCTGTTGGATGAACGTCGGACCACGTTCGTGGTCCGCCCTCCTCCTCGGCTCCGTTGCCGTGCCGATGCTGCTCGTCCTGGTCGAGCACCTCACCTCACCTCGCCGGCAGACCGGCCCGAGGCCCCGGACCAGACGTCCGCGGCCTCCCCGGACGAGGACGAGGGGGCAGACGCGGAAAGTGCGGGTGTGCCCCCGGAGCGGCTGGGATCCTCGCAAGAGGGTCGGACCGTGGCCCTGCTGCGACAGCAGTGGGGGCGGGCACGGACGCCGCCATGGCCGCAGCCGGCCTGCCCGCTCCCGCCCTGCGTTCCCTGCCGCTCAAGAAGAGCCGCCCTGGGGCGCGACTGATCCGGGCAAGAAGGACGGGCAACCGTGTGCGCTCCCAACCGTCAGGCCGAAAGGGCACGTTGCCTGTCCGCATCAGGTGGCGTCGAGCTGCCAGCCGATCACTCCGGTTGAGCCGTCGGCGCCATCGACGTCGATGCGGACCGACTTGAGCGCGGTGATCCGCTGCTGCACCAACGACTGATCGCACGGAATCGCGGTTTCGGCACCCGTGATGGTCGGGGTGAACTTCACCTGCGCACTGCCACTGCCGACGCATATGAGGTTCAGCCTGTAGGTCTTGCCCTGATTCAAACCTGGCTCGGTGTGGATGCCGTCACTGACGCGTTCGGTCCCTGCCTCCACCAGCGTGCCCTTACTGACGGCAGCCAGCGCGTCCTGGACCTGCTTGGTCAGCTCGGCCTCGGACGAGGCAGTCCCGGTGCGGGAGATGCCCGGTTCGGATGACCGTGAGCCGGCGGCGTTGCCGGGCTCGCCGTCGGACGTACACGAGGTGAGCAGGAACGCCGACGCCAGCGCAGCGCATCCGGCAAACCGGGCCCGCAGGCTCGCAGAGATCATGACGTGAATTCCCCCGTACTTCCTGCCGGTCTGCGACGTGGGCAACGTCGCCGTGCCATGGCCGAGCTCGACGGCGCCCCAGCCGCCGCCTGCCGAACGGTACTTCTCCCAGGTCAGCCTGTGGCCCCACGAACCACGCCGCAGGCGACCGTACTTGATCCTGCCGATGCCGTGCGAGGAGTTGCGGCCGCGGCGTGTCTGCAGCACCACCGGTCCGAGGGCGAACAGGACGCTGCCGGGTGTGAACTCGCCGATGTCCCCTCCCAGGACGGCACGATCGCGCCGGCACCTGGCCTGTGGCACGGCCCAGACCCGGCCGATCGTCACCGAACGCCCGCGGTACACAGGTGATTTGGGAGGTGCGGGAGAAGGGGCGGCCCTGACACCCCGGCCCGCCGGTACCGACCCCCACGCCGCTGCCGATGCCGTCCCGGGCGAGGCGGGTCACCTTACGTCGCGATGACCGATGCCCGCCTGAATCGGGGTGCCTAGTGTCATCTCGTCCCTGGTGGCAACGGATCGGAACCGGACCCGGATGCGTCTGCTCACGTACCTCGTCGGCTGCAGTGTCGACGGCTTCACCGCCGGTCCTGACGGACAGGGCGACCCCCTCGGCTTCGACGGCGATCTCAAGGCGGCCGTTCTGGCCGAGTACCCCGAGACCGTCCCCGACCATGTCCGCAGGCCGCTGGGCGTCGTCAGCACGGCGAACAGGCTGTTCGACACGGTCGTCATGGGGCGCGGCGTCTACGAATCCGCTCGGGCGGCCGGTGCCGACAGCCCGTACCCCTGGCTGCGGCAGTACGTGGTCTCCTCGTCCCTGAGACGGCCCGCGTCGGGCGTCGATGTCGTCGCCGGGGACCCGGCGGAGTTCGTCCGCGGGCTGAAGCGGCGGCCGGGCATGGGCATCTGGCTGTGCGGCGGCCCGGTGCTGGCCGGGCGCTTGCTGCGCGAGATCGACAAGCTCGTGGTCCACCGCCACCCGGTGGTGTTCGGGGCCGGCGTTCCGCTGTTCCACGCGGCGTTCGGCCCTGCCGCCTTCACGCTGACCGGCTTGCGGGTCTTCGCCGCCGGCGCGACGGTCACCACGTACACCAAGCAGTAGGAGCACAGGTGTTGTTTCGCCCCACGACCGAGGCCGATCAAGAGCGTGTCGCAGCAGTCATCGTGGATGAACCGGTGGGCTGGATCGACGCCGACCGCTACCTGGACGAGTTGAAGCAGGGGATGTACCGGCCCGAGTGGACCTGGATCGCCGAGGACGACGGACGGATCGTGGGCCGCTCGGTGTGGTGGGGGCAGCAGGACAGCGCTCACCCCGTCGCCCTGGACTGTCTGCATGTCGACCCGGCGCTCCCCGGCCGCGCGCAGGTGGCGGCCGGGCTGCTGACCGCCGCGCTGCGGGCGTTCGCCGACGCCGGTGCGCCCAGAACACCGCAGTACATCCTGACGCTGCCCGTCGGCCGGCGTGACACCCCGGCCGTGGTGGCCGCCGTGGAGTGGCGGCGCCGGGCCGCCGTGGCGGCAGGCCTCACGCACGAGGTGGAACGGCTGCGCCTGCGATGGACGGCCGACGTCGGCCTCCCCGCGTCCAGGGGCCGGCTGACGTTCGCCCCCGCATCGGACGAGGAGTTCCTGCGGCTGTTTCGCCGGGTAGCCGTCGGCAGCCTGGACGACGAGACCCGCAGGAACATCGCCGTCAAGGGCGCCGAAGCCACGGCCAGGGACGAGATGGACTTCTATCTCGGCTGCCCCGGCCGGCGCGAGTGGTGGCGCGTGGCCCGCACCCCGGACGGGCAGGTCGCGGGCCTCGCCCTTCCCTCCGCGACGCCGTATGCCCGCAACGTGGGCTACCTGGGCGTCGTCCCCGAGTTCCGCGGTCATGGGTACGTGGACGACCTCCTCACCGAGATCACCCTCTTCCACGCGGAATCCGGCGCCGAACTGATCACAGCCACCACGGACACCGGCAACGCCCCCATGGCCGCGGCCTTCGCCCGCGCCGGCTACCGGACTTCGGAGATCCGCATGCTGTATTCGGCGCCGGTGGCGTAGGCGCGCAGAGACGCCGGCCGCTTCGCCCGAGGGAGACGGACGGTTGGTGAAGGGCGGCAGCGGGCGCGCCGTAGGAAGACAGCCGTAGGAGCCGTATGAGCCGTATGAGCCGTATGAGCCGTAGGAATCGTATGAAGAGAGGAGAGCCGACTCTGATGCCGGTTTTCATCGAGGAGTTCACCGTGACCGGGGGCGACAGCGGTCCCTACGCGCTCACCACGGGCCCGGACGGGGCGCTGTGGTTCACGCTGGTTCACAGCGGGGGCATCGGGCGTCTCGTGCCCGGAGGGGGACTCACGCACCATCAACTCGATCCGGACTGCGGGCCGACGATCATCACTGTCGGGCCGGACGACGCCTTGTGGTTCACCGAGCACCGGGCGCACCGCATCGGCCGGATCGCCCTCGACGGCAAGGTCGAGGAATTCACCGTGCCGACCGCACAGTGCGGTCCGTTCGGAATCGCCGCCGGGCCGGACGGAGCGCTGTGGTTCACCGAGACCGCCGCCGACCGGATCGGCAGGATCACCACCGACGGCCGGGTGACCGAGTTCCCGCTGCCGGCCACGGGGGCCTACCCGTCCGCGATCACCGCGGGCGCCGACGACGGGATGTGGTTCACCCTGAACCAGGCCGGTGCGATCGGGCGGATCGGCATGGACGGAGCCGTCGCTCTGTACCCGTTGCCGACCGGGTCGGCCGCCCCGGTGGGCATCGCGGCCGGGCACGACGGGGCGGTCTGGTTCGTCGAGATCGGTGCAGGGCAGATCGGGCGGATCGCGCCCGACGGCGCGATCACCGAGTTCCCGCTGCCCGACCGCACGTCCCGGCCGCATGCCATCACCGCCGGCAGCGACGGCACGTTGTGGTTCACCGAGTGGGCCGGCAACCGGGTGGGCTCCCTCACCCCCGACGGCACGGTCACCGTGCACGACCTGCCGACCCCGGGCTCGGAGCCGCACGGGATCGCGCTGGGCCCGGACGGAGCTCTGTGGACAGCGCTGGAAATCGGCGCACTCGCCCGCCTCCGCACGTAACAAGGCAACGAACAACGAACAACGAACAACGAAGCAACGAAGCAACGAAGCAACGAAGCAACGAAGCAACGAAGCAACGAAAGGGAACGCTCATGAAGTACGCACTCGTGATCTTCGAGACCGATGAGTCGCGCCACCGGATCCGGACCGACCGGGCCGCTCACCGAGCGGCGTACGAGACCTGGATCGGCAGGATCGCGGCGGCTGGCAAACTGATCAGTGGCGATGCCCTGGACACCGGGCCGGCCTCCGCGGCGACCGTGCGCAAGGCCACCGGAGCAGCGCCCGCCACGGTGACCGACGGGCCCGCGCACCCCGGCGAGGAGACCCTGGGCGGCTGGTTCGTCATCGACGTGGCCGACCGTGACGAAGCCGTGGAACTCGCCAAGGGGCTCGACACCTTGGAGACCATCGAGATCCGGCCGGTGCTCGAAGGCGCCTGAGTACGGCCCGTTGCGGCATCGCCCCTCCCCCGACGTACAGTGTCGATCATGATGCCCGGTTGCTGGCGGGGGGGCGGACGGTGCAGGGGCGCGCGGAAGAACGGCAGCGCATCGAGCGGATGCTCGCCGACTCTCGGCGCGCAGCGAGCAGTTCACTGCTGCTGCACGGCGAGGCCGGCATCGGCAAGACCACTCTCCTCGAGCATGCTGCCGCCCACGCGGACGGCATGCGCGTGCTGCGGGTCGAGGGCATCGAGTCGGAGATGGAGCTCGCTTTCGGAGGGCTCCATCAGCTCTTCCTGCCGGTGCTCGATCTGCTCGACCGGCTGCCGCGGCCGCAGGCCGGGGCGCTGCGCGCCGTCTTCGGCCTGAGCGACGAGCCCGTACGGGACCGTCTCACCCTGGGGCTCGCCACACTGTCGCTGCTGTCCGAGGCGGCCACGGACGGCCCCCTGCTGTGCCTGGTCGACGACCTGCAATGGCTCGACCGGCCGTCCGGGGACGCGCTGACCTTTGCCGCCCGGCGGCTGCGGGACGAAGGCATCGTCATGCTCTTCGCCACCCGCGGCACCGCGCCGCAGAGCGGATCGAGGGCGCTGCCGCGCGTACACGTCACCGGCATCGACCGGCGGGCGGCCGTGGCGCTGCTGCCCGGCCTCGCTCCCCCGGTCGCCGAGCACATCCTCGACCAGGCGCAGGGAAATCCGCTGGCGCTGCGGGAGTTGGCCGCCGCGCTGACCCCGGCGCAGCGCGCGGGACAGCTGGGGCCGCTGGCGCCGGCCGAGGCACGCCCCGAGCTGCCCCATCAGCTCCAGGACGCGTTCGCACAGCAGATCCGCGGCCTTCCCGACGCGACCCAGCGCACTCTCACGGTGGCCGCGGCCGACGACACCGGGGACCTTCCCACCGTGCTGGCGGCCGCGGGCCGGCTCGACGGGGAGATCAGGGATCTCGCGCCCGCCGAGCGTGCCGGACTGGTCTTCGTCTCCGCGCAGAAACTGCGTTTCCGCCACCCCCTCATCCGGTTCGCTGCCTACCAACAGGCCCCGCTGGCCTGGCGGATCGCGGCGCACCGGGCGCTGGCGGCGGACCTGGACGGCGCCCGGCACGCGCACCGGCGCGCCTGGCACCTGGCCGCCGCGACGACCGGCCCGGACGAAGAGGTCGCCGCGGAGTTGGAACGGGTCGCCGAGTGGGCCGGGAGCAGGCAGGCGATGGCGTCCGCGTCCGCGGCGTACGAGCGGGCCGCCCGCCTGAGCGCCGATCCGCACCGGCACGCCCGCCGCCTGATCACCGCCGCGCAGAAGGCGAGCGAGGCCGGCCAGGACGAACGGGCCCGCGCTCTGACCGACCAGGTGCCACTGCCGTTGCAGGACCCGGGGATGGCGGCGGACTTCGCCCGCGTACGCTCCGTGGTCGAGCTCGGCTACGGCAGCCCCCGCCGGGCCGCCCGCATCCTGGCCGACTGCGCGGACACGATCGCGGCCGACCGCCCCGACAAGCTCGCGCCGCTGCTGACCGACGCCATCCACGCGGCCTTCTGCGCGGGCGACGCACCCCTCATGGTGGAGATCGGCGTCCGCACACCCCAGCTGCCGATCCTGGCCGTGCCCGCCCGCCTCCTGGCGGGCGACCTGCCCGGCGCGCGCCGGGCCCTGGACACACTCGTACGGGCCGCACGCCTCGCCGGCGCCGGGCTCATGGACCAGTTGGTGACCGCGATCTACTGCCACCTGACGGCCGATCACGCGACCGCGCACGAACTGGCCGCCGCGGCGGTCGCCCACTGCCGCGAGCAGGGCATCGGCGGATGGCTGCCCACCACGCTGCATCTGCGCGCCCAGGTGGAGCTGGCGCTCGGCCGGCTCGACGACGCGCACGCACACGCCACCGAAGCGCTCCGGCTGGCCGACGGCTACGACCTGGACCACCGAGCAGCCCATCTGCGCGCCCTGCTGGCGGTGCTGGCCGCCGTCCAAGGGGAGGAGGCGCAGACCCGGGAAGCGGCCGAGCAGGCGCTGGAGTACACCCGTCCGCGCGAGGTCGGACGGGGTGCGGCGGAGGCGCTGTGGGCGCTGGGGCTGCTCGACCTCGGCCTCGGGCGGGCGCAGGACGCGCTGGGCCATCTGGAGGCGGCCCGGCAGGCGGCCGGCCATCCCTTCCTGGCCCGGCATCTGTTGCCGGATCTGATCGAGGCGGCCGTGCGCGCCGGACATCCGCAAGGGGCGCGGGCACCCGCACACCAGCTCATGACATGGGCGGCCGACCTCGGACAGCTCCACTTCACGGCCCAAGCGCACCGCTGCGCGGCCCTGACCAGCCCGGACGCACAGGCCGAGCAGCACTATCTGGCCGCCTTGGACCTGCACACCGACGGCAACGACTTCGACCGGGCGCGCACCCAACTCCTCTACGGCGAATGGCTGCGCCGCTCGCGCCGCAACATCGACGCCCGCGACCAACTGCGCACCGCACTGAAAATCTTCGATCAGCTCAACGCCCGGCCCTGGGCCCACCGCGCTCGCACGGAACTGCAGGCAGCCGGCGAAACCCACGACCCGTCCGACGCCACCGGCTCCCCCCTGACCCGTCTGAGCGCGCAGGAGCGCGAAGTCGTCCGCCTCGCGGCCACCGGCGCCACCAACCGCGAGATCGCCACGCACCTGTTCCTGAGCCCACGCACGGTCGGCCACCATCTCTACCGCGCGTTCCCCAAGCTCGGCATCAGCTCCCGAACAGAACTCGCCGACCTGCTCACGCCCTGACGGGCGCAGACGGACTCGCGGAGGCATCCACCGCGGCGAGCCGTTCGCGGCGCGGCGCGTCTGTTGGGCTGCCGGTGGACGCGTTGCAGGGTGCGGACAGCGCGGATCCCGGCACCCGTGGCGGCTGCCGGGATCCGGAGTGCGGCGTCTACGCGCCTACTTGGGCTTGATGGCGTCCTTGGCCTTCTCCTTGGCCGCGCGGAGGTCGCCCTTGGACTCCTCGGCGTGCCCCTTGGCCTTGAGGGACTCGTTGCCGACCGCTTTGCCGACGGCCTTCTTGACCTTGCCCTCGGCCTGCTCGCCCTTGGCCTGAGCCTTCTCGTCCGCAGCCACAACCACTCACACCCTGTTCCTGCTCGAAATCGATTCGCCCCACGGGTCACCCCGGATTCGCTTCTCAAACCGGAAAGTTGCCGTACGGCATTTCACAGCTACCGCCTCCGTGCGAGATGAGATCCGCAGGAGTGAAGATCCCTGCGCTGGGCACCTGTGGGCTCGGAGGTTGATAACTATGGTTCCCGTTCTTCTTGTTCTTCTGCTCGCTCTGATCCTCTTCGGTGCCGGTTTCGCACTCAAGGCCCTGTGGTGGATCGCCGTCATTGTGCTGGTCGTATGGGTACTCGGGTTCGTGATCCGTCCTGCGGGCAGCGGCGGCAAGCGTGGTCGCTGGTACCGCTGGTAAACGGGCCTGAACAGCGCGCTGATATGGGTGGGTCCCGACGCCATGCGTCGGGAC
>NZ_JBHWCC010000037.1:96615-98718 GCF_042735715.1 Streptomyces sp. NPDC059582 | reverse complement strand
GGAGAGGTCTCTCCCGGCCGCCGCCGTCATGCCTGCCACATCGGCCGGGTCGGCGCCGTTCGGCCCGGTCAGGGCCCGCTAGCGGCGGTCGGCGTCCAGCCGCTCCAGGTCTCCGTCCTCGGCGTCGTCCGGATCGGCGTCGAGTTCCGCGTCGAGGTCGTCGTCGACGACGTCCTCCTGAAGGTCGTCCTCCAGGTCGTCGCCCTCGGCCTCGACCTCGTCAGGGTCGTCCGTGTCATCGGCGTCGTCGACGTCATCGGCGTCATCGGTGTCGTCGAGGTCGTCGTCGAACACCGCGCTGACGTCGAAGCGGCAGACCACCCGCTGCGGGTCGACCTGCTCGAACGGGGCCTCCAGCCACTCCCCCGGGTCGGCCTGCTCGTCCGCGGCCGTCACCCAGAGCGTGGAGTCGCCCTCCTCCAGCCCGAACTCCTTGTGCCGGGAGGCGATCTCGTCCGGCTCGAACTCGCCGAACAAAATGCCGAGCGCGCCGTGGACCGTACCGGCCACGTCCTCGGCCACGCCCTCGTCGTACTCCGCCGCCTCGACCCGCTGGGCCTGCGCCAGCAGCCGCTGGGGCTCCGCCACGGCGTAGTCGCGGCGGATCAGCACACTGATCGCGCTCGGTTCCTCGGGGCCCGTGTACGGCGGCAGCGAGTCGTCCGCGCCGGGGATCTCGAAGGGCGTGACCTCGTCATAGCGGTCGTAGAGCAGCTCGTCGTAGACCTCGGCGGCCGCGGCCAGCTGGTTGAACGCTTCGTAGACGGCCGGATCGTCCTCACCCGACCTGCGTTCGACCGCGGCCAGGTGGCGGTCGAGCGCGGTCTTGACCGCCTCGGCGGCGGCTCGTACCTCGGCAGCGGTGGGCTGCGCAGCATCAGACATAGTGCAGACGCTATCCGTACCGGGCCCCAGCCCGCACAATAGATGCGATGCCGGAATACGAATTTGTCGACGTGTACGTACCGCGCGGGGTTTCCCGCAAGGACGCCACACGTCTACTGACGGACCATGCCGAGTACGGACACTGGGAGTTGGACCGCCTCAGCCTGATGCGGGACGGCAGCCGCAGGGTGCGGCTGCGCCGGCGGATCATCCGCCAGGTACGGGCCACGTGGTGAGCTGAGGCGACGGAACAACGGAACAAACGGATCGGGCCCCGCCTAGGCGGGGCCCGATCCGTTGTGTCGGCCGTCACGCCGAGGCCGTGTCGACCGTCACACCGAGGCGTGTGCCTTGCGGTAGAGGACGGCTCCCGCCAGCAGCGCGCCCGCGCCCACCGGAAGGACGAGCCCCATCGGCAGATCACTGCCGGTCTGCGCGAGCTGCGCGGTGCCGTGGGGGCTCACCGGCCGCGGGCCCGGCCGGTTGACGTGCGGAGCGGTGCCCGGCGTCTCGTGGTGCGCGACGGGCGGGATGTTCCGCGTTCCGGGGTGCCCGGGAGTGCTGGGCGTCTCCGGCGTCGCACCGACGCCGGAGGGCGGGGTGTGGTGGCCGTTCCCGCAGTCGTTGCCGGCGGTGGGGTTGCCGATACCGATGACGTCCACGCTGTTGCCGCAGACGTTCACCGGCACGTCGATCGGTACCTCGACGTGGTTCCCGGAGCCCACCCCGGGTGAGCCGCCGGCGTGCCCGCCGGCGTGCGCGCCGCCGGACCCACCGTGACCGCCGGAGCCGCCGTGGCCGCCGTGGCCGCCGTAGCCGCCCTGATCGTCATGGCCGTAACCGCCGGACGGGGAACCGCCCCCACCGTGGTTGGCGCATTTGTTGCCGATGGCCGGATTGAGCACTCCGACCACGTCGACCGTGTTCCCGCACACGTTCACCGGCGCGTTCACCGGTGCCTGCACGGTATTGCCGGACAGTACGCCCGGAGAATTCGAACTGGAGCCGCTCGCCCCGGAGTCGGCGTGGGCATAACCACCGGCGGCGGCAATCGCGCCGGTCGCCGCCATCATGGTCATGAGGCCTTTGCGGGTGACCTCTCGCATGCGGAATTCCTGTCTTTGACCTTTGCCTGGAAAGACCGGTCGGCCCCCGCCCGCCCGGCGCCCCCCCCCGTCCGCCTCGATGACCGACCGGGAGCGCTACGCCATCCTGCTC
>NZ_JBHWCC010000037.1:28694-96605 GCF_042735715.1 Streptomyces sp. NPDC059582 | reverse complement strand
GCCCTGGGGGGGTCACCTCTCGCTTGCGTAATGCGTGTCTTGGACCTTGGCCGGCAAAGCCGGGGGGGCCCCGGAGCGCATGGCGCGCGCTCCGGGGCCGACGGCATGGACGACCCTCAGAAGGGCAACGTCAGTCGTTGACGCAGGTGTTGCCGAAGGCGGGGTTCAGCAGCCCGATCACCGAGATCGTGTTGCCGCAGACGTTCACCGGGACGTGAACGGGCACCTGGATGACGTTGCCGGACGCGACGCCCGGGGAGTGCACGGCGGCACCCTGGGCACCGGAGTCGGCGACAGCCAGGCCCGCGCCCGCGAGAACCAGACCACCGGTGGCAGCCGCAGCAGCGACGACCTTCTTGATCATTATTCCTCCTTGTTGGCAAAGCGATCCAAAGCCGCGGATCGCATCACCAGTAACGAGGAGGTCTCGCCGAGGCTACGAGCTAATGAGACCATTCACTCTTCTCAGTGCTGACCGCACGCGCTGCCGATTCCGAAGTGTCGTTTCCCCGGGCGGATTCAGGACGCGTCGATGAAGCGGTCGAGCACGCGCACGCCGAACTGGAGGCCGTCCACGGGCACTCGCTCGTCGACGCCGTGGAACATGCCGGCGAAGTCCAGCTCCGGCGGCAGCTTCAGCGGAGCGAAGCCGAAGCCCCGGATGCCCAGGTCGTCGAAGGACTTGGCGTCCGTCCCGCCGGAGAGCATGTAGGGGATCGCCTTCGCGGCCGGGTCCTCGGCCAGCAGCGCGGACTGCATGGCGTCCACGAGCGCCCCGTCGAAGGTGGTCTCGACGGCCTTGTCCGTGTGCACGTCCTCACGCCGTACGTGCGGTCCGAGGATCCGGTCGAGGTCGGTCAGGAACTCCTCTTCGAAGCCGGGCAGGAAACGGCCGTCGACGTGCGCGGTCGCCTCGCCCGGGATCACGTTGACCTTGTAGCCGGCGTTCAGCTGGGTGGGGTTGGCGGTGTTGCTCAGGGTCGCGCCGATGAGCTTGGCGATGCCGCCGAGCCGGGCGAGGGTGCCCTCCATGTCCTCCGGGTCGAGCTCGGTGCCGAGCGCGTCGCCGAGCTCGTCGAGGAAGGCCCGGGTCGTCTTGGTGACCCGCACCGGGAAGCGGTGCCGGCCGAGCCGGGCTACGGCCTCGGAGAGCTCGGTGATCGCGTTGTCCCGGTGGATCATCGAGCCGTGCCCGGCCGTGCCGGCCACGGTCAGCTTCATCCAGTGCATGCCCTTCTCGGCCGTCTGGATGAGGTAGAGCCGGCGCTGCTCGCTGACGGTGAACGAGAAGCCGCCCACCTCGCTGATCGCCTCGGTGACGCCGTCGAAGAGGTCACGGTGGTGGTCGACCAGGTAGCGGGCGCCGTAGGTGCCGCCCGCCTCCTCGTCGGCGAGGAACGCGAGCACGATGTCGCGGGGCGGCCTGCGCCCGCTGCGCAGCCGGTCCCGCACGACCGCGAGCGTCATCGCGTCCATGTCCTTCATGTCGACCGCGCCGCGGCCCCACACGCACCCGTCCGCGACCTCGCCCGAGAACGGGTCGTGGGTCCAGTCGGCCGCGTTGGCCGGTACGACGTCGGTGTGGCCGTGGATCAGCAGCGCGGGCCGGGACGGGTCCTCGCCCTCGATCCGGGCCACGGTGGAGGCGCGCCCCGGGTGCGACTCGAAGATCCGCGGTTCGAGGCCCACCTCGGCGAGCTTCTCGGCGACGTACTCGGCCGCCTTGCGCTCACCCGGACCCGAGTGGTCGCCGTAGTTGCTGGTGTCGATCCGGATCAGCTCGCGGCAGAGGTCGACGACCTCGTCCTCGCCGGTGACGCCCTTGGCCGTGTCCGTCTGGCTCACGCTGGTTCCTCCCGCTGTCACTGCTGGTGGTTCCCCTCATCCTCCCCCTCCGCAGGCCGGGGCCCAAGACCGCTCCCGGTCCGTCACACCTCGTTCACGCGGGGCGGGCGGCCGCCCGGCGACCTGTGATCGGCCACCCCCGAAAGCCTGGTAATGTTTACGTCGTCGCCGCGGGGGAAGCCCCGCACGACAGACACCTTGTCCGGGTGGCGGAATGGCAGACGCGCTAGCTTGAGGTGCTAGTGCCCTTTATCGGGCGTGGGGGTTCAAGTCCCCCCTCGGACACCAGCCGAATCCCCCCGGCCGCTGAGCGGCCGGGGGGATTTCGCGGTTCCGCGGTTCCGCGTTTCCGCGTTTCCACGTTTTCCGCCCACGGAGTTCACGGACGGCCGAGTCCGTCGGGTGTGACGGAACCCTCTGAGCGTGCGGTCTGATTCCGCAAGATTCCTGCACGCCCGGATCACCCGGAGAAGTGCCAGGTCCCGCCCACCGCCCCACCCTCGCGCCCACTGCGCGCAACCTTCCGGTTTTACAAGTCGCTTGACTGAACCTTACAGGCCTTGTTGACTGGTTCGCGTGCGGCCCGCCACGTCACGGCCAGCGTCAGCCCTGTCCTGATCCAGGACTTGACTGTCGCTCGACAACTCAAGTGACAAGAGGTGAAGCTCTGTGAAGGTCCAGGGAAGCCTGACGCTGGAGCGCCGGCCGGAGGCCGTCTCGAGAGTGGGTCCGGGGCGTCCTCAGCCACTGGGCGCCACTGTCGACGCCGACGGGGTGAACTTCTCCGTCTTCTCCGAACACGCGACGCGGGTCGATCTGCTGCTCTTCGACCGCTGTGACGCCCCCCGGCCGGCGCGGGTGATCCGGCTCCATCCCGAGCAGCACCGCAGTTTCCACTTCTGGCACTGCCATGTGGCAGGCCTGGGCCCGGGGCAGGTGTACGCGTACCGCATCGACGGTCCCCGCAACACCCACCACTCCGGCGCCCGCTTCAACCACCGCAAGGTGCTGCTCGACCCGTACGCGCGAGCCAACATCAACAGCTGCTGGGACCGTTCCCACGCCATCGGCAGCGGCGACAACGTCGAACATTCGATGCGCAGCCTGGTCGTCGACCTCGACGACTACGACTGGGAGGGCGACCGCCCGCTGCGCACCCCGATGGCGGACACGGTCATCTACGAGGCCCATGTGAGCGGTCTGACCGCGTCACCCACCTCGCACACCGCCCATCCCGGCACCTTCTCCGCGGTCATGGAGAAGATCCCCGAACTCCAGCGGCTCGGCGTCACGGCCGTGGAACTGCTGCCGGTCTTCGACTTCGACGAGACGCAGACGCTGCGCATCGGCCCGGACGGCACACCGCTGCGCAACTACTGGGGGTACGACCCCTACGGCTTCTTCGCCCCGCACACCGGGTACTGCGCCGAGCCCCATCTCGCCGGGCACATCACGGAGTTCCGGGACATGGTCAAGGCGCTGCACCGGGCGGGCATCGAGGTCATCCTCGACGTGGTCTTCAACCACACCAGCGAGGGCAACGAGTACGGCCCGACGATCAGCTTCCGCGGTGCGGCCAACGAGGCGTACTACCACCTGTGGCCGCAGGACCGCAGCCGCTACATGGATTTCACGGGCTGCGGCAACGCTGTCAACGCCAACCACCCGATGGTCACCAAGTTCATCCTGGAGTGCCTGGAGTACTGGGTCACCGAGCACCACGTCGACGGCTTCCGCTTCGACCTGGCCTCCGAGATGTCCCGGGGTCCCATGGGCTACGAGATGGCGGTACCGCCCGCGCTGTGGGCGATCGAGCTGTCCCAGGTGCTGGCCGAGACGAAGATCATCGCGGAGCCCTGGGACGGTGGCGGGCTGTACCAGGTCGGCAGGTTCCCGGGGAAGCGCTGGGCACAGTGGAACGGGCCGTTCCGGGACGATGTACGGCGCTTCGTGCGCGGGGACGCCGGGCTGGTCGGGGAGATCGCCTCCCGGCTGGGCGGTTCCGCGGACCTGTTCTTCCCGCAGCAGGTGCTGCCCACCAACAGCATCAACTTCGTGACCTGTCACGACGGGTTCACGCTGAACGACCTGGTGTCGTACAACCACAAGCACAACCACGCCAACGGTGAGTCGAACGCCGACGGTGCGCACGAGAACTTCAGCTGGAACTGCGGGGTCGAGGGTCCCACCGACTCCGAGGAGGTCGAGCGGCTGCGGGTGCGGCAGATCAAGAACCTGCTGTCCGTGCTGATGCTCAGCCGGGGCGTGCCGATGCTGCTGGCCGGGGACGAGTTCCGCAACAGCCAGCAGGGCAACAACAACGCCTACTGCCAGGACAACGAGACCTCCTGGCTGGACTGGGACCAGGCCGAGAAGGAGACAGAGATACGTTCCTTCACGGAACGGGTCATCGGCCTGCGCAAACGCTTCAAGACCTTCCGCACCCCGCGCTTCTTCACCGAGCGCCACAACGAGCGGGACGTGGCCGACGTCACCTGGCACGGCACCCAGCTGTTCTGCCCGGGCTGGGACGACGCCGACGCCCGGGTGCTGGCCGCGACGCTGGGCGGCTTCCAGGGGGACCCGGACCTTCATCTGATCCTGAACATGTACCACCTGGGCCTCGACTTCGAGCTGCCGATCATCGACGGCCACACCTGGCACCGGGTGCTGGACACAGCCTGCACCGGGCCGCGCGACCTGCTGGCGCCCGGGCAGGAGGAGCCGATCGAGGCGGACGTCTTCCACGCCCACGGCCGCAGCGTCGTGCTGCTGGTGGCCTTACCCGACGAGAAGGACACCTGACGAGATGAGTCCCACCGCCGACCACCGCATCCTCTCCGACACCCTCGCCGGCTACGTCACGTACTTCAGCCCCACCGAGCACCGCTTCGGGCTGCGCACCACCGACGGCCGCGAGTTCACCGTGCATCTGGCCCGCAACGTCGTCTCGCGCGTCGTCCGCAACCTCGGCGACCCCTACCGTGACACCACGGGGGACACCCAGGACATGCTGGGCGCCGGTCGCTACCTGTTCGCGTACGGGATCTTCTACGAGTGGGAGGGCGGCTCGCGCTTCGAGGCGAAGGAGATCACCTTCCCCGAGGAGAGCCGGGGGCACTACGTCTTCGAGCACCCCCAGTGGTGGGTGCAGCAGGCCGCCGCCATCGCCGACTTCTACCTGCGCGGCCAGTTCCCCGACGGCACCTACGACTGGCACGACTACCGCACGCATCTCACCCTGGACGGCGCCCATCTGCCCGAACACGCCGCGCAGAACGTCCGCCAGGAGACCGACACCATCTCCCGGCTGGTCTACGGACTGGCCACGGCGTACCTGCTGACCGGCGAGGACCGGTTCCTGGACGCGGCCGAGAGCGGCACCGAGTACCTGCGGCAGTACATGCGCGTCGACGACAAGCAGGACGGGATCGTCTACTGGTACCACGGGATGGACATCACCCCGACCGGCCGGCGCAAGGTGTTCGCCTCCGAGTTCGGCGACGACTACGACGCGATCCCGATGTACGAGCAGATCTACGCGCTGGCCGGCCCGACCCAGACGTACCGGGTGACCGGGGACCCGCGGATCCTGGCGGACATCGACCGCACGGTCGCGCTGTTCCAGCGGTACTTCCGCGACGAGGAGCGCGGGGGCTTCTTCTCGCACATCGACCCCATCAACCTCAGCCCCTGCGACGACGCGCTCGGCCGCAACCGCTCGCGCAAGAACTGGAACTCCGTGGGCGACCACGCCCCGGCGTATCTCATCAACGCCTATCTGGCCACCGGGCGCCAGGACTTCGCCGAGCTGCTCCGGGAGACCGCGGACACCATCGTGGCGCACTTCCCCGACGACGCGCAGAGCCCGTTCGTCCAGGAGCGCTTCCACGAGGACTGGAGCGCGGACCGTACCTGGGGCTGGCAGCAGGACCGGGCGGTGGTCGGGCACAACCTGAAGATCGCCTGGAACCTGACCAGGATCAGGGCGCTGCACGACAGCCCGGAGTACGCCGAGACCGCCCGCAAGATCGGCGAGGTCATGCCGCCGGTCGGCAGCGACCAGCAGCGCGGCGGCTGGTACGACGTGGTCGAGCGGCGCCCCGACCCGGACAGCGGTATCCACCGTGTGGTGTGGCACGACCGCAAGGCCTGGTGGCAGCAGGAACAGGCGATCCTCGCCTACCTGATCCTGGCCGGCACCACCGGCGACCCCGAGTCGCTGCGCCTGGCGCGGGAGGCCGCCGCGTTCTACAACGCCTTCTTCCTCGACCATCAGGACGGCGGCGTCTACTTCAACGTGCTGGCCAGCGGGATCCCGTACCTGGTGGGCACCGAGCGGCTCAAGGGCTCGCACTCGATGTCCGGCTACCACGCGTTGGAGCTGTGCTACCTGTCGGCGGCCTACACCGGCCTGCTGGTCAGCCACGAACCGCTCACCCTGCACTTCCGGCCGCGGCCGGGCGACCTGCCGGACCGGGTGCTGCGGGTGGCGCCCGACCTGCTGCCGGCCGACTCGGTGGAGCTGACCCGGGTGTGGGTCGACGGCACTCCGTACCACCAGTTCGACGCCAAGGAACTGACGGTGAAGCTCCCGGACGGCGACGGACCGCTGCGGGTGCGGGTCGAGCTGGAGCCGGTGCAGATGCGGCTGCGGGTGCGCAGCGAGTTCGACGGCGGCACCGCGCACGTCCGCCTGGGCGGCGCCCTCGACGCGATCGAGCTGGACAAGTTCCGCCGCGTCCTGGCCGAGGTGATGGCCGCCGGGCCACGCCGGGTGGAGTTCCACCTGAGCGAGGTCACCGAGATGTGCCGGCCCGCGGTCAACGAGCTGCTCGTGCAGCGGACCAAGGCGGGCCTGGACGTCGACTTCGTCATCGTCGGCTCGCTGCCCGCCGGGGTCCGCGAGGCTCTGGAGGCCACGGACGCCTTCCTGCTCGAGGCCGGAGAGGACTGAGACCCGTGACCACGACCCTCCCCCCCATGCCCTTCACGGTCGAGGTGCCGAACACCCCGCCGTACGGGACGGCGGACTTCTCCGCCTACTGTCAGGACCTCTTCGGCACGCTGCCCCGCTCCGACCAGCGCCGGTGGGGCGAGGTCTACGTCCGGGGGCTGCTCGACGTCCCCGGCCGCAAGACACCGGCCCGGATCTCCGAACAGGTTCTGGGACGCCGGGCCGTGCAGCAGATCCAGCAGTTCGTCAACCAGAGCCCGTGGCCGTGCGGGCCGGTGCGCGAGCGGCTCGCCGGGCAGATCACCCGGGCGTTCCCGGCCGAGGCCTGGTGCGTCGACGAGGTCGTCTTCGCCAAGAACGGCGACCGGTCGGTCGGCGTGGCCCGGCAGTACGCGCCGTCGCTGGAGCGCACGGTCAACTGTCAGCTTGCGCTCGCCACTTCACTGGTGGGCCGGCACGGCGGGGTCCCGGTCAGCTGGCGGCTGCTGCTGCCGCAGCGCTGGGACCGGGACGAGCAACTGCGTACGCAGGCCCATGTGCCGACGGACGAGCGCAGCAAGCCGCGCTGGCGCTACATCCTCGAAGCGGTCGACGAGATGCTCGAGGAGTGGGCGCTGGAGCCGCTGCCCGTGCTGGTCGACTGGCGCGGTGAGGGAGACGTGGCGCCGCTGCTGCGCGGGCTGGAGGCGCGCGGGCTGGCCTATCTGGTGGAGGCCGCGCCCACCGTCGCGGTCACCCTGCCCCGGCCGTGCGCCGGGTCGCCGCACCACAGCGGCACGCTCCTCGAACTCGCCGGGCACGCCGCGCAGCACCGCAAGCGGGTGCCGATCGCCTGGCAGGACCGGGCCACGTCCCGGATGCGGCAGTCCCAGGTGCTGGCCATGCCGGCCCTGCTCCAGACGGAGGCGCCCGGCGGGGGCCCCGGCGGGCGGGCCATGGGCACACAGCCGCCCCAGCGGCCCCGGCACCTGGTCACGGACTGGCCCTACGGCCGGCCCGCGCCGCGTGCCTACTGGCTGACGAACCTGCCCGCACGCAGACTCGCGGACGTGCTTCCGCTCGCCCAGCTGCGGGCGGTGTCCGGGGCGAGCCTGGCCCGGCTGCAACAGGACTTCGGGCTGGCCGACTTCGAGGGACGGTCCTTCCGGGGCTGGCACCACCACGTCACCCTGGCCTCGGTCGCGCTCGGCTTCGACGCACTGCGGTGGCCGAGCGCCGGTCCGGGTGATCAGTCCGGCACCGGGTGACGGCACCCCGCCGCCCTTGCCCCGCATCCGTCCCGCAGCTGTTCCGCATCCCCATCGCTTCTCCTCGGCTCTCTTCCGCACATCCCTGTTCCGATCAAGTGGAGGCCTCCCCTCATGCAGTTGGGCATTTCCCTGGAGCCCCCGTTCCCGACGGACGACGGCAGCCTGGGTCTGCGGACCGCGCTGGCCGCGGAACGTCTCGGATTCGACTACGCGCTGGTGTCCGGCCATGTGCTGGCCAACGCCAACGGCTCGGCGGCCGACCCGCTGATCCTGCTGTCGGCCGTCGCCGGGGCCACCCAGCGGATCCGCCTGGCCACGAGTGTGCTGGTGGCCCCGTACTACGACCCGGTGGTGCTGGCCAACCAGGCCGCCACGCTGGACATCGCGTCCGGGCAGCGCTTCACGCTGGCCGTCGGCACCGGCTGGAACCCGCAGGAGTTCGGCGCGGTCGGCGTGCCGGTGGGCCAGCGCGGTTCACGCACCGACGAACACCTGCGTGTGATCAAGGAGTTGTGGAGCGGGGCGCCGGTCGACTTCGACGGCCGGTACACCACGCTCCGCCAGGCCGCGCTCGGGGTCACGCCCCGGACTCCCGGCGGACCGCCGCTGTGGGTGGGCGGGCACAGTGACGCGGCGCTGCGCCGTGCACTGCTGCTGGCGGACGGCTGGCACGGCAGCGGTGTCGACGCGGCCGGCGTCCTCGACGTGCGCCGGCGGCTGACCGCGCTCGGCGAGGAACTCGGCCGGGACGCCGCGGCGCTGGACCTGACCACGGTGTGCTTCCTCGTCCCGCCGGGCTTCCGGCAGACCCGGGACCTGCCGGGGCGGCCGCTCGGGGGCCCCGCGCCGACCGCCGACAGCATCCTGGAGGAGCTGACCGGGCTGGAGGCGGCCGGGATCTCCCTGTGCTCGCTGTGGATGCCCGTGGAGGCGCGGGCCACCGAGGAGGCGCTCGAGTGGATCGCCGAGGAGGTACTGCGCAAGATCCGCTGACAGCACTCAGGGGGCGGGACTCGCGGCGGCGGGACCCGCCCCCCCCTGTCGCCGTCCATCACCGTCCCTCGCCTTCTGCCGTCTTCCTTCGTCTTCTCCAATCTTCCCCCGGCTTCCCCCGGCTTCTCCCCGCCTTCGTCGGCTCCTCCGTCTTCCCTCGCCTTCTCCCGTCCCTCTCCCGCCTTCGGCCGCCTTCTCCCGCCTTCTCCCGTACGGGACTTAACGACCTGCCCACGGCGGTGTCGTCGGCCCTGGTGATCCCGTCATCGGCCGACGTAGCTTTTTCGGACCGGCCGGAATTCCCGTTCCACTTCTTCCTTTCCGGACTCGCCCGAATTTCTCGCCCTCGCGCGAGCCGCGATTCACAGGAGGCTCACATGAACCAGTCCCATACGGCCGCGGGCAAGGTGCTGGAGGGCCGTACGGCGATCGTGACCGGCGGGTCGCGGGGCATCGGCCGGGCCGTCGTGCGGCGGCTGGCCGCCGACGGGGCCGCGGTCGTGTTCGGCTACGCCTCGAACAAGGAGGCCGCCGCCGAGACGGAGGCGGAGGTCGCGGCGGACGGCGGCACCGCCTGGGGAGTCCAGGTCGAGCTGACGGAACTGCCGCAGATCGAGAGGCTGTTCGTCACCGCCGACGACCACTTCCGTTCCGTCGGCGCCGAGGGCCTGGACATCCTGGTCAACGGCGCCGGCGTGGCGTCGATGACACCGATCGGCGGCACCCCGGAGGCGGAGTACGACCGGGTGATGGCCATCAACGCCAAGGGCCCCTTCTTCGCGATGCAGTACGCCGCGCAGCGGCTGCGCGAGGGCGGCCGGATCATCAACCTGTCGTCCGTGACCACGCGGTGGCCCAGGGTTCCGGAGGCGGCGTACATCGCCAGCAAGTCGGCGGTCGAGGCGTTCACCCGGGTGGGGGCGCGCGAGCTCGCGGCGCGTGGCATCACGGTCAACACCGTGTCGCCCGGTCCGAGCGACACCGAGATGCTGCACGGCGCCACCACCGAGGAGATCCGCCAGGAGGTCATCGGTCAGACCCCGCTGGGGCGGCTCGGCCGGCCCGCCGAGGTCGCCGCCGTGGTGGCGTTCCTCGCCGGACCCGACGGAGTGTGGGTGACCGGTCAGAACATCCGCGCCGACGGCGGACTCGTCTACTGAGCCTGCCGTCCGCGCCCGGGTCAGGTCCTAGTGCCGCAGCAGGCAACGTTCGCCCCGTCGCGACGCCCGGCACGCACTCCCGCCGCACCGGACGAAAGCCCGAGTACGCCCAGTACGAGGACTTCCGGCCGGCACGCCGGGAGCACGCACCGGACGCCGCTCCTTCACGGGCGAACGTTGCCTGCCACGGCACTAGCGTTCCCAGCCGACGGCGGTGTAGTCGATGTCACCGAGGCCGGGGACGCCGTAGTTGGCGAGGCCCGCGCGGACGGCGAGGACCTGCGGGCGCTGGTAGAGCAGGATGTCGTGGGCCAGCTCCCAGATCCCGGCGTCGGCCTGGTTGTACAGCTGCCGCCGTCGTCCCGCGTCGAGGGTGTGGACCGCCTCGTTCAGCAGGGCGCTCACGGCGGGGCTGGAGATCCGCCCGTAGTTCTCGTAGTCGAGGCCGCCCTCCGGCTGCCGGTAGACCGGGTACAGGGAGCTGGGATAGGTCTGGCCGGTGAACCGGAAGATGGCGAGGTCGAAGTTCCCGGGGTTGAGGTACTTCGACAGATAGTCGTCGGCGGGGACCTTCTGGATCTCCACCGCGATCCCGGCCCGCCCGAGCATCTGCTGGATCAGCTGCGAGAGATCGAGACCCAGGCGGTTGGTGGCCTGGCTGAGGACGAACCGCAGCTTCAGCTCCTGGCCGCCCTTGCTGCGGGTGCCGCCGCCGTCGCCGCGGCGCCATCCGCTGCGGTCGAGGAGGCGCTCAGCCGCCTCCAGGTCGTACGTGCCGAGCTCGCCGGAGTTGTCGCGGTATCCCGGCTGGTTGGCCATGAAGAAGTGGTTGCCAAGGAGCGGGACTCCGACGGGCAGCCCCTCGCCCGCCACCTCCGCCAGCGCCCGCCGGTCGACGGCCCGCAGCAGGGCCTGGCGCACCCCGACGTCCGCGAGGGGGCCGGAGGCGCCGTTGAGGGCGACCTGGACGTCGTCCCAGGCGGAGCCGGTACGGATGTCGGTGTCGTCGGCGCCCGCGAGCCGGTCGTACAGGTCGGCGGCCGCCGCGTTGACGGCGTCGATCTCCCCGTTGAGGTAGGCCTGTACGGCGGTCGTGGGGTCGAGGGTGCGGAAGACGACCTGGTCGAGGAGCGGACGGGTGCCCCACCAGTGCGGGTCGGGCACGGCGGTGAGGGTCTTGTCGGTCTCGTCCAGCGATCCAACCTTGAAGGGGCCCGCGGTGACCGGCACCCGGCCGCGCCAGCCGTCGTTGAACTGCTCCGGGGTGCCGAAGGCGGCCGCCGGGTAGAGCGGGGTGAACAGCCGTTGCCAGTCGGCGAAGGGCCGTTCGAAGGTGACCTCGACCTCGTGCGCGTCGGCGCCCTCGGTCACCGAGGCGATGTCCTCGTACCCGCTGGGGTCGGAGACCTCGTAGCGCTGGTCGCCGCGGCCGAGGGCGCGCCACTGGGCGGCGAAGTCCCGCCAGCCGAGCGGGTGTCCGTCGGACCAGGTGGCGTCGGGGTTGAGCCGGTAGGTGACCGTCTGCGGGGAGGCGGCGGTGACGGCGGCGGAGCGGAGGTAGGCGGGCACCGGGTGGGGGGTGCCTTGCGCGTCGCGGCTGAACATGCGCGGCTCCAGCAGGTTCACGACGGTCAGGGCGTCGTCGAGGCTGCCGTCGAGGTGGTAGTAGTTGAACTGCGTGAGCCACTGGCCGACGGGCAGGGTGAGGGTGCCGCCCTCGCGGAGTTCGTCCCGGGGACGGGCGTTCACATCGGCGTGGTCGTACGCGGGAACGGCGGCGTGGGAATCCCGTTCGTCGGGGGTGTTTCCCCCGTGTGACGAAGTGCATCCGCCCAACAGTCCGGCAAGGGCGACCCACACCGACAAGGGCCATAACAGCCCATGGCACGCGGGCGACTTCGTCGTTGCCATCGCTCTCCACCTCCCCCGTGGAACGGTCCCGGAGCTTAACATTGGCCCATGTCAAGACGATGAAGTCGGGGAGCGGGGAGCGCTGATTGTTGGCCTTATTGTCAAAACGTCTGGTGAACTGCCTCCTGCTATTTCTGGCGTCAACTTTTCTTTGCTATTGGCTTTCCTCGGCCGCGCTGGATCCGCGGTCCTACTACGAGCAGCGAACGCCCCGGCCGGCCGCGGCCGTCGTCGACCGACGGCTCGCCGAACTCGGGCTGAGCGAACGGTCCCCGGTCACCGAGCGGTTCGCACACTGGTCCTGGCGGGCCCTGCACGGGGACCTCGGCCGTACGCTCGACGGGGCGTCCGTGGACACGGAGTTCGGTCGCCGGGTCGGGGTGACGGTACGGCTGCTGGTGGCCGGCACGGTGGTGGGTGCCGTGCTGGGGGTGCTGGCCGGGGTGTGGGCGGCGGTGCGACGCGGGCGGCTGCCCGACCGGGCGCTGACGCTGTTCTCGTTCGCGGTGCTGTCGGTGCCGCCGTTCGTGCTCGGGCTGCTGCTCCAGGCCGGTGCGGTCTCCGTCAACGACTCGGCGGGACACACGGTGATCCGCTACACGGGCGAGCGGACGCCCGGTCTCCAGGGCGGCTTCCTGGACCGGCTCCGCGACTCGGGGGCCCATCTCGTCCTGCCCACGATCTCCGTCGCCCTCGGCGCCGTCGCCGCGTACAGCCGCTACCAGCGGGGGGCGACCCTGGACGTGCTGTCGTCCGACCATCTGCGCACCGCGCAGGCCAAGGGACTCACGCCGGGCCGGGCACTGCTGCGGCACGGGCTGCGGACCTCGCTGATCCCGCTGACGGCGTTCTTCTCCTTCGGGTTCCTGACGCTGTTCACCGGTGCCGTGTTCACGGAGAAGATCTACGGCTGGCACGGCATGGGCAGTTGGTTCGTGGACGCGGTGCAGAAGGGGGATGTGAACGCGGTGGTGGCCATCGAGGTGTTCGGCGCCGCCCTCGTGCTGCTGGCGGGCCTGGCCGCCGACGTGCTGCACGCCGCGCTCGACCCCAGGGTCCGGTTCGCGTGAGACGCGGGCCGCTGCGCTCCCCCTCGGCCGTGGCGGGGGCGCTGCTGCTGCTCGGGCTGTTCGTGCTCGCCTTCGCGGGTCCGCAGCTGTCCGGACGGTCGTACGCCGACGTCGACTACACGGCGCTGCGCAGTCCGCCGGGGGCGCGGCACTGGTTCGGCACCAACCGGATCGGCCAGGACGTGTTCGCCCAGTGTGTGCGGGGCTTGCAGAAGTCGCTGCTCATCGGGCTGCTGGTGGCGGTGGCCGCGACGGGGCTCGGAACGGCGGTCGGGGTGTGCGCGGGATATCTGGGCGGCTGGGTGGACCGGGCACTGATGTTCCTGGTGGACCTGATGCTGGTCGTGCCGGCCTTCCTCGTCCTGGTGATCGCGGCGCCACGGCTGCGGACCCTGGGCTGGCTCGCGTACGCGGGACTGCTGGCCGCCTTCGGCTGGATGGTCACCGCGCGGGCGGTACGGGCCATGACCCGCTCCCTGAGGGAACGTCAGTTCGTGCTGGTGGCGGGGTACATGGGGGTCGGGCCGGTGACGGTGATGCGGCGGCACATCCTGCCGCACCTGACGTCCTTCCTCGTGACGGACGCCACGGTCGCGGTGGCCGGCGCCGTCATCAGCGAGACGGGGCTGTCGTACTTCGGTTTCGGGGTGCAGCCGCCCGACGTCTCGCTCGGCACGCTGATCGCCGACGCCTCGGAGGTCCCGACCACGTATCCGTGGATGTTCTTCTTCCCGGCCGGGCTGCTGGTCCTGCTCGTGCTGGCCTGCCACCTCATCGGCGAGGCCCTGCGTGACGCACTGGCCCCGGCCGACCCGGCGGCGGCCCTCGCCCCCGGCCCGGCGGCATGACGACGGCACCCGGGGCGCCCCGGGGCACCGCCCGGCCGGGCGAGGCGTACGCGGGCGAGGTGCTGTTGGACGTGCGCGGGCTGCGGGTCGGCCGGCCCGGCTCGCGCCGCTCGCCCGCGCTGCCGCTGGTGCACGGGGTCGATCTGCGGCTGAGCCGGGGAGAGGTCCTGGGGCTGGTGGGCGAGTCCGGGGCGGGCAAGAGCCTCACCGCGCTCGCGCTGCTCGGGCTGTGCCCGCCGGGGCTGGCGATGACCGGGTCGGTACGGCTGCTCGGCCGGGAGGTGACGGGGCTGGCCGTGGGCGAGCTGGCCCGGCTGCGCGGTCGGCACATCGCCATGGTGTTCCAGGACGCGCTGGCCGCCTTCACCCCGGTACGGCGGATCGGGGACCAGCTCGGCGAGGCGCTGCGCATACACCAACGACCCCGGCCGGGACGGGGGTCGGCGCGTCGCGCGGCGGTCGAGCTGCTGGACGCGGTGGGGGTGCCGGAGCCGCGCCGGACGGCGGACGCCTATCCGCACCAGCTGTCCGGCGGGATGCGGCAACGGGCGATGATCGCCATGGCGATGGCGAACCGGCCCGACGTGATCGTGGCCGACGAACCCACCAGCGCCCTGGACGTCACCGTGCAGGCACAGGTGCTCCAGGCGCTGGTGACCGCCCGGCGAGAGACGGGAGCGGCGCTGCTGCTGGTCAGCCATGACCTGGGGGTGGTGGCCGGTACGGCGGACCGGGTGGCCGTGATGTACGGCGGGCGGATCGTGGAGAGCGCCCGCACCGAGGAGCTCTTCGCCCGGCCCCGGATGCCGTACACGAAGGGGCTGATCGGGTCCGTGCCCCGGCTCGACCGGGACGAGCCGCCCACGCCCATGCCGGGTGCGCCGCCCACGGCGGGTGTCCCGGAGCCGGGCTGTGCCTTCGCGCCGCGCTGCCCGCTCGCCGTCGCCGGGTGCTATGAGCGGCGGCCCGAACTCAGTGGCGCGGACGGTCACTTGGCAGCCTGCCATCGGGTGGAGGAGGCCGCGGCGCACAGCGCGGGCGCGCTGTTCCCGGCGTCGCTGGTGGGGCGCTCGGTGCCGGGGCGGCCGACGGCGGGGTGCTCGACGGTACGGCCGTCAGCGGCACCGCCGTCGGCGAGCGCGACGGCCGGGACAGGCGCCGCGAACGGGACGGCCGGGGCGAGCGGGACAGCCGCCGGGGCCCGGGCGGCCGGGGCGCAGCCGGTGCTGAGGATCGCTGGTCTCGCCCGGTCCTTTCCCGCGCCCCGCCGCCGTGGCGCCCAGGTGCGGGCGGTGGCGGGGGTCGACCTGGAGGTGCGCCGGGGGGAGACCCTGGGGCTGGTGGGCGAGTCGGGCTGCGGGAAGTCCACCACGCTCCTGGAGGTGATCTCCCTGCGGTCACCGCAGCGCGGCACGATCGAGGTCCTGGGGCAGGACACCGCGACGCTCTCCCGTGCCTCGGCACGGCGACTGCGGGGCGCGGTGCAGATCGTCCTGCAGGATCCGATGTCGAGTCTGGATCCGCGGATGACGGTGGGCGACATCGTCGCCGAGCCCCTGCTGGTGCAGCGGGCGCCGGCCGAGCGCGTGACCACGCGGGTCGCGGAGGTGCTGCGTCTGGTGGGACTGGGCGCGGGCGACGCCGTCGCGTATCCGCACCGGTTCTCCGGTGGGCAACGTCAACGGATCGCCATCGCCCGCGCCTTGGCCGTCGAACCACAGCTGCTGCTGCTGGACGAACCGGTGTCCGCACTGGACGTGTCCGTACGGGCCGGGATCCTCGATCTGCTGCGCAGACTGAAGGAGGACCCGGGCCCTGCGTGTCTCTTCGTCTCGCACGACCTGGCCGTGGTCGGGCAGCTGGCCGACCGGGTCGCGGTCATGCATGCCGGTCGCGTCATCGAGACCGGCACGGTCCGTGCGGTGTTCGAGCGGCCCGGCCATCCGTACACCCGGGCGCTGCTCGACGCGGTTCCGGTACCGGATCCCGCGGTGGCGCGAGCGCGTTCGTCCGTGGTGCTGCGTGGCGACGTGCCCGCGGCCGGCCACGGCGCGGCAGGGTGCGGGTTCAGGCCACGTTGCCCGGTGTTCGAGTCGCTCGAGCCGGGACAGCGGTGGCGGTGCGAACGGGAATTCCCCGAGACGGTGGAGACAACTGCGGGGAAAGGCCGTTCAGTTGCCTGTCATTTTCCGCTCACGGGACGTGGGACGCCGTAGGGCGGTTCCCGTGCGCGGCCGGCCAGGACCGGTCGGCGGAGCGCTCAGCAGCAGGCTCCCGGACCGTTCTCCTTGGCCTGCTTGACCGTCGCGGCCGCGGGGTCACCTGCTGCGATGTAGACGCCGCCGCCGATCAGACCCAGCGCGAACAGGAACGCGACGAGAAATGCGACCGATTTCGAATTCACTCCGTTTCCCCATTCCTTGAAAGGGTTTCTTTACAGTGATAGTCAAGCGATGATTACCGTGGAAGTCAAGGCCTAATTCGTAAAACTGCGGATAACAGAACCGGAGTTTCCATTTCCTGATAGGGGTCGAACGCCCGGGTAAGCGGAACACCAGATTTCCGGCCGTGACCGGCCCTGGTGCGGCCGAACCCATTGGCGTGACCCAGTCATGCTGGTATTGTGATCTATGACATCTCAAGTCATGTGCTCACCCTGGGAAGCCAAATGGATCACGTGGAAGGCATCTCTCCGGTCCAGGTGGGCAGGCGCATCCGGGACCTACGGGTCAAACTCGGCCTGAAGCAGCAGGATCTGGCTTCCACGGATATCTCCGCGAGCTACATCTCGCTCATCGAATCAGGCAAAAGGGCTCCCTCGGATGCTGTACTGACCACTCTCGCCAGCAAACTGCGCTGTTCCCCGGACCATCTCCGCACCGGTCGCGACGACCATGCTCTGGAAGACGCCCGGCTGAAGCTCTCTTTCGCCGAAATGGCGCTGCGCAACGGTGACAACGGCGAGGCGCTCCAGGCCTTCGGGGAACTCCTCGCGAAGCCCGCCCTCCTCGACGCGTCGATGCTGCTGCGGGCCCGCATCGGCCAGGCGACCGCGCTGGAGAAGCTCGACCGCATCGAGGCCGCGATCCCCGTGCTGGAGGAACTCAGCAAGGATCCGGCTCTGGCGGCCGGCTCCGACGAATGGTGCCGGGTCTCGGTCGCCCTGAGCCGCTGCTACCGCAACATGGGCGACGTCACCCTCAGCATCGAGATCGGCGAACGGGCGCTGACCCGGCTGGACGCCCTCGGTCTCGACGTGACCGTGGACCACATCCAGGTCGGCTCGACCCTGATCGGGTCGTACGTCATGCGCGGCGACCTGACCCGGGCCCACCTGCTCGCCCAGAAACTGCTCCCCGTCGCCGAGGACAAGGGCGGACGGGCCGGCCGGGGCTCCGTGTACTGGAACGCCGGGCTGGTCGCCCTGTCCCGGCGGCAGCTCCCCGAGGCCCTCGCCCTGACCGAACGGGCGCTGGCGATGATGGCCGACGACGACAACCTGCGCCACGTGGCCATGCTCCGGACGAACGTGGCCTGGCTGGAACTCCAGTCCGACCACCCCGACCCGGCGCGCGCCCGGCACCTCCTGGAGGACGCCGGACAGACCCTCGCCGAGCTCGGCACGGCCGTCGAACAGGCCCGCTGCGAACTCATTCTGGTCGACGCCAGCACCCAGCTCGGCCAATGGGACGAAGCCGTCTCCCATGCCCGGCGCGCCCTCGGACTGCTCAGCTCGGGCCCACGGGTCGAGGCCGTCGGAGCACGGGTCAGACTGGCCGAGATCCATCTGCTGCGGGAGGAGACGTACGAGGGCCTGCAGGCCCTGCACGCGGCGACCCGCCAGCTGCGGCACTTCGCACCCTCGTACGAGACCGCCCAGGAATGGCGGCGCATCGGCGACGTGTGGAAGCGTCAGAGCCGCGCACAGGAGGCTCTGGAAGCCTACGACCAGGCCCTTCAGGCCTCGGGCATGCCGATGACCTACGACCCCGCCCAGTCGCTGGCCCAGCAGGGGCACGGCTGATCCGGAGCACGGCCGGGCCGTCCGTCCGGCCCGCCGTGCTCCACCGCGGGTCCGTATGAGCACCGCTCCCCCGTTGGTCCTCATCAGCGCACCGCACTCGCGAACCGCTGCCCGGCAAGCGGCGGACCGGGCGGCCCTTGCGTCCTGACTCTCGCCCGGTGCAGGGCCTCACGGACCGACAGATCCGCCTCGAACGCGTCCAGCTGGGCGGTGCGGGAGGACGGGTCCTCGCCTCCGGCGCTCGTGTAACCGGCGCAGAACGCACGCCGGTTGCCGAGCGACCAGGCCGCCGCGCGATGCCGGCGGCCGGTGTGCCGGGCGATGTCCGCGGGTTCGCCGCGCGCCCCGGACACGCGAGCTGCACCGGACGCGTCAGGGTCGCCGAGTTCACGCAGGACGGTGTGCGCCGCCTGGTCGAACGAACGCAGGATGCCCGCGACATCGCGCAACGCGGGCTGTGCCAGGGCGCGTTCGGCGACGGGGGCGGCCGGGTCGCCGTCGAAGCCGACGACCCGCCAGCCGCCCTCGGCGTACAGGGTCCGGCCCAGGTGCAGGCCTCCGTGCGTGCGCTGCACGGCGACCGGACCGCCCCGGCCGCCCTGTCGGCCGTACTCGTCGAACACGGCGGCCAACCGCGAGCGGCTGCGGGCAAGTTGCGGGACCTCCGCGACCGCCTCGGCGAGCCGGCGCCGCATCCGGAACACGTCCTCGGCCACCTCCACCGGGCTCATCCGGCGGCGCGGGAAGGCGCGGCCGAGTGCGAGATGCACCTCCGCCACGGCCTGGCCGAGCGCGTGGGCGTACGGGGTGAAGCCGCCCGTGCCGCCGGATGAGTCCGCGAGATGGTGGTGCGCGTACCGGAGCGCGCTGTGCCGGCCGTCCTCGGCGCCGGGCACGAACTCCTCGATCAGACCCAGGGGCAGCCGGCCGCGACCCGGGACATCGGTGTACAGGGTGCCGTACAGGCGTGGGGTGCGCGGGCAGTCCTGGCCGGCCAAGGCGCGCAGCACGTCGGACTCCGGGTCGGGGCCGTGCGACGGGCTGCGGTGCAGCCGCAGCAGCAGCCGGTCGCCGTACACCACCGCCGTGTTGTCCGGTCCGCCGCTCAGCGGACGCGGGACCAGGCCGACCGGGAGCGGGTACAGGGTGGCCGGTTCCAGGTGCAGGCCGGGAACCCGGCGGGCCGCCAGCGCGCGCAGCAGGACGCCCATCAGCGCCGGGTCCGCGACGGCGTCGTACACCCGCCGTCCGGCCCAGGGACCGTGGTCCACCGTGCCGAGGGCCGCGGCCCGCAGGCGCGCGGGCAGTTCGCGGCCCACACCGAGGAGGAGCTGGTGGCGGACGCCGCGGCCGCGTTCGGCGACCACGGCGACGACGAGGTCCGCGGTGCCCTCGTGGACCACCGTCACCGCGTACGGGCGCAGCCCGGCCGCGCCCGGTCCGCGGTATCCGCGAACCGTCGCGAGCCGGGCGGCGACGGCCGGCAGCAGCGGGCCGAGCACCGCGTCGGCGGGGGGAGGATCCGCCTCGGCGCGGCGCCCGGCCCTCCCCGCCCACGAGCGCGCCGGGGCGGGGACTCCCCCGCCCACAGCGGCCGGTCCGTGCTGTGTCAGCGCACTCATGACAGCGGCACCGTGGTGGGCCTGGCCCGGACGGCCAGTTGCTCGATGATCGTGCGGGCGAACAGGTGGCAGTGCTCTCCGGTGCGGGCGGTCACCAGGTCGTCGTCGACGACCACGTCCTCGTCGACGTAGACCCCGCCCATGTTGCGCAGGTCGCCCAGCAGGTTGTTGTGCACCACCGCGCGGCGGCCCCGGACCAGGGCCGGCACCGGTGCCGCGAGCCACATGCCGTGGCAGATCACGCCCTTGACGATGGCGGGGTCCGCGAACGCCCGGCGCAGGAACTGCGAGGCGGGCGGCAGCCGCCCGGGATCCTCGGTGTAGCGCAGCCGGTCGGCGACGATGCCCGAGGGGACGATGACGGCGCTGAACTCCTTCAGCGCGAACTCGTCGACGTCCTCGAAGGACTCGGTGACCGTGAACGGCATCCGGTGCTCGTGACCCCGGAAGGTCATCTCCTTCTCGCCCCACAGCCGGGACAGGAAGTGCACCTCCGCTCCCTCCTCGGGGAAGCGGTGCCGGTAGTAGAGGATCTCGGGTTCGTAGAAGTCGCTCTCCATCAGTACGGCGATCTTGTGCCCCGACAAGCGCACGGCTATTGCCCCTTCCCCCGTCCGGTCACCAGGTCGATCAGGAACGGGCCGTGGTTCGACAGCGCGTCGGAGACGGCGGCCGCCACCTGGCCCGGCTTCTCCACGCGCACCGCGGGCACGCCCAGGGACCTCGACAGAGCCACGAAGTCGATGGCGGGCCGCGAGAGATCGAAGATCTCCGGCTGTTCGTGCGCGGGGATGTCCTGTTCCTGCCAGTACTGCGTGATGTTGTCCTCCAGCAGCTTGTAGCTGCTGTTGTTGCAGATGACGAACTTCGCCCCGATGCCGTGCCGGGCCGCCGTCCACAGTGCCTGGAACGTGTACATGCTGCCGCCGTCGCCGGTGAAGCCGACCACCGTGCGGTCGGGGTTCGCCAGCTGGGCGCCTAGCGCGCCGGGGACGCCGACGCCGAGCGAGCCGCCGCGGGTCTGGTGCCAGCGGCCGGGCACGGCCGCCGGGAGCGGCCCGAAAAGGGCCGGGTTCGCCGTCAGCGACTCGTCGAACAGGACCGCGTCGGCGGGCAGCCGGGCGGCCAGTTCCTCGGCGAACGCGACGTGCGGCAGGTCAAGGGCTGCCGCACGCTCCTTCACCTGCTGGGCCGCGACCGCGCGGGTCAGGGTCCGTTCGGCCGCGCCCCGGCGCAGTCGTTCCTGCGCCGCGTCGCGCTGCGCGTCGCTCATCCGCGCGCCGAGGGCGTCGGCGAGCAGCGCCAGGGAGCGTTTCGGGTCGGCCACCAGGCCCACGTCGACGGGGAAGTTCTTGGCGATGGCGTCGGTGTCCAGATCGATGTGGACCACCGGCACACCCCGGCCGAACACGCCGTCCAGGGCCGGGAAGACCTCCGGCAGCGCGTAGGTGCCGCACAGCAGTACGGCGTCGGCGGCGCCGGTGACGCGGCGACTGCTCTCGCCGAACATGTGACCGAGCTGGCCGGCGTAGGCGGGATGATCGGCGGACAGGTTGACCTCGGCCCAGTCCGCCCCCCACACCTCCGCGCCCCACACCTCGGCCAGCCGGGCCAGCTCCTCGTGCGCCCCCGAGAAGTGGATGCCGTCGCCCGCGACGACGATCGGGCGCTCCGCCCCGGCCAGCAGCCCGGCGGCGCGGGACAGCGCCCCCGGGTCCGGAGCGGAGGCGGTGTCGGGGTACGACACCGGCACCGCCTCCTCGCCGGTGTGCCGGTCCAGCACATCGGCCGGCAGGACCACGAGGACCGGACCGTAGGGCGGGGTGCCTGCCACCTTGAAGGCGCGGCGCAGCACCCGCAGCGTCGAGTCCGGGTCCACCACGCGGGCGGCCCACTTGGTCACGGGTCCGGCCATGCCGACCAGGTCGGCGGCCATCTGCGCGCCCATGGCCTCGTAGCGCAGTCCGGCCTCGCCGACCACGACCACGAGCGGCGCGTGGCCGCGCATGGCCTGGTACAGCATGCCGATGCCGTTGCCGAGGCCCACACCGGAGTGCAGCTGGACGAGGGCCGGGCGGCGGGTGGCGCGTGCGTAGCCGTCCGCCATGCCGACGGCCACGGACTCGTGCAGGGTCAGCACGTACTCGATTCCGGGGAAGTGGCGCAGTTCGTCCAGGAAGCCCTGCTCGACCGTGCCGGGGTTGCCGAACATGTAGGGCACCCCGTCGGCGACCAGTTGCTCCAGGAAGGCTGCCCGCGCCGGCCTGCTGTCCATGGTCTCTCCGTCTCTCGTGGGAGCTGGGTGGTCGGCGGCGGCTACGACGCCTTGAAGCCCCACTGGCGCAGCCCGTGGTCGAGCACCTCTACGGTCTTCTGGCCGGTGAGGTAGGAGTCGGGGGTCGAGCGTCCGGTGATGAACGGGTAGTCGACGATCACCGAGGTCACATGGCCGAAGTTGCCGTGGTAGGCGCCGCCTGGGGCGGTGGCGTCGCGCAGGATGTACTCCAACGGGTACGGCGGCGGGCCCATGTTGAAGTCGGTACCGACGAACCCGGTGCCGTCCAGGTAGTCGTACTCGATGCAGTGCCCGGTGACGTGCTTGCCGCGGATGATGCTCTGCCGGTCGCCCGGGTCGCGGGCGAAGGCCAGGCAGGTCACGCCGTAGCACTCGGCGGCGATCGGCAGGTCCAGGGCGTGGAAGGCCAGGATCAGCTGGTGCACCCGGCCGTTGTTGGCGAGGTCGACGATCGGGCCGCTGCCGCCCACGATGAGCAGCGCGTCGTACCGGTCGGCGATCTGCTCGCGGACCTTCCCCAGGCGGCTGTTGTACGCCTCCCAGTCACGCAGGAAGTACGGCTTCGAGCGGTACGGCAGCTCGGGCAGCCAGGAGGACAGGTCGAGGGGGTTGTCGAGGCGGTCGGAGGCCTCGACGGCCTTGACCTTGGCCGCCATCTCGGGCGTCGTCACGGAACGTCCGAGGGGCGGGTCGATGAAGTCGGGGTCGTAGCTCGGGGGCAGCGCGACGGGGCGCTTGCCGGTCGGGGTGGCGAACGTGATGTGGTAGCCCGCCTTGTCGAAGGTTTCCAGGGGGCCGATGAGTTCCTCGCCCCAGTAGCCGTACTCGGACAGCACGACGAGGATGCGCCTGCTCATGGGGGTTCCTCTCGTTCGGCGGTCAATTCGTACACGCGAACTGCCGAACTCATGTCTAGTTTTCGGGGTTTGGCCGCTACCAGGCGGGACCCTGGACGACACCGCACATCCCGAAGTGGCAGGCGGCACTACGGCAAATCGGCGCACGACGAGGCCTGTTGTCCAGCGCCGGGCCGACGCGGCCACCGAGCAGGTCATCAGGGCGCACACCGCGGCGGCGGCGAGGAAGACCACGGAGACCCGGCCGGCCTCCAGCTGCGGGGCGGCCAGGGCCACGGCCAGGCCGCCGGCCAGCACTCCCGCCGTGGCGAACAGCGAGGCCGCGGTGGCCCGTCGGTCGGCCGGCAGCAGCCGGGGCAGCCAGGTCTGGAGGGTGGTGTGCAGGAGGGTCCAGGACAGGCCCAGCAGCACGGCGCAACCGGTGAGCGCCGCCGGCGTCTGCCGTGCGGCGCCCGTGAGGGCGGCGACGACGCCGAGCAGCCCGCCGGCCGCCAGCAGCACGGCCGGGGAGTCGCGGGTGGCGCGGCGGCGCAGCAGCACGCTGCCGCCCAGGACGCTCGCCCCGTAGGCGACGGCGACCGCCGTGCCGCCGCTCTCCCCCCGTGCGGCGAGGGCCGGGGCCAGCAGGGCCGGCAGGGCGAGCAGCACGGCGCCCTCCGCGGTACCGCACGCGAACACGAGGCAGAGGCGGCGCAGTTGGCCGGAGCCGCGCCGGGCGGTGGCCCTGGGCGTGGGTGCGGCCCGGGGTACGGGGGGTGGTTCGGGAAGCGCGCCGGAGCACAGCCCGACCACGGCGGCGAGGACGGCGAGGGTGGCGAACACCAGGCGCCAGGAGGCGAGTCGGCCGACGGCGTCGGCGTAGAGCGGGGCCACGACGGCGCTCGCCGCGGACACGGCGAGGATGTCGGCGAACCGCCGCTGTCTGGCCCTCGCGGTCCCGCCGGCCTCGTGACAGTACAGCGCCACGGCCGGGGTCACCGCGGCGAACGCCGCGCCCGTGAGGGCGCGCAGCACCAGCCATGCGGTGCCGGCCGCGCACAGCGCGCTCGCCGCGGAGGCCAGGGCGGCCAGCGCCAGGCCCGAGCGCAGGGTGCGGCCCGGTCCGTGCCGGTCGGCGACCCGCCCCCACAGCGGCAGCGCCAGGCCGTGCCCGAGGGAGTACGCGCCGACGGCCGCCGTCACCAGGTCGATCCCGGTGCCGAGGGCGGTCGCCAGCGTCATCAGCAGGGGCGCGGTGACATGCCAGTCCGCGTTGCCGACGGCGGCCGCCCAGCGCAGGGTCGCCGGACATCGGTCGGCGTCGTCCGCGTCGCCGTCCCGTCTTCCGGTGGCTCCGTACCGGCCGTCTCGCGGTGTCGGGGGTCCGGGGCGCGGGATTCCCTCGGGCCGGCGGGCGTCCGGGGGTGGGGTGCGGGGCATGGGCGGGGTGTCCCTCTTCGGTGGATACGAGTGGTTGCCTACGACGGCACACCGCCGCCCGGCGGAGCACGGGGCCGGGCCGGGCCCGGGCGACGTGGGGCCCGGGCGGGCCCGGCCGGGCGGTACGGGCGCGGTACCGGGGCTAGCGGCGGAGCCGGCCGGTGTCCGTCCCGCGGGGGCGAGGGCACCACCCTCGGCACGGCGGGGCGCGTCACGGCAGCCGTGGCGCGGCACCTCGGCACGGGTCTGGCTCGGTACGGGGCGCGGGCCGCTGCGTCCTGGCTCGGTTGCGCGGGGGCCGTGGATCCGGCGTCCCGGCCGGGCGAGAGGGGCCGCGGAACTGCCGACCGGCAGAAGCGCGGAGCCTTGGAACTGCCGTCCTGGCCCGGCGGGGGCCGTGGATCTGGCGTCCCGGCCCGGCGCGAGGGGCCGTGGATCTGGCGTCCTGGCCCGGCGCGAGGGGCCGCGGAACTGCCGTCCTGGCCCGGAACTCGGGGGCCGTGGGGTGCGCTCGATGTCAGGGGGTGGAGCCGGGGTGTCGCGGGAGCCGTGGTCCTGGTCCGGTGTGGGTGTGGGTGTGCCGTGGTACGGAAGGACGCCCCCCGCTCGGCGGGAGGCGTCCGGGGGCCGTGCTGGGTGGGGCGGGGCGGGCGGTCAGAGGCGGAACAGGCCCGGGTCGGCGACGACGACGTCGAGCAGGACCGGGCCGTCGGCGTTCAGGGCGTCGCGCAGCGACTCGCGCAGACCGTCGGCCGACTCGATGCGCTCGCCTCGGATGCCGAAGCCGCGGGCGAGTTGCGCCATGTCGACGCCGCTCAGGTCCCAGCCCTTCTGCCAGGACTTCTGGTCCTGGAGGTAGTACTTCAGGGACAGGTAACCGGCGTTGTTCGGGATGACGAAGGTGACCGGGAGGTTGTGCTGTCCCGCGGTCCACATCGCGTGCAGGGTGTACTGGGCCGACCCCTCGCCCACGACCACCACGGCCCGCCGGTCGGGCCGGGCCAGGGCGTAGCCCACCGCGCCCGCGAACGGGAAGCCGAGGGCGCCGCTGGCCGTGGCGAAGTAGCCGTGGTCGGCACCGAGCGGGATCTGCTCGTGGAAGTCGGCGCGGGCGATCGGCAGTTCCTCGAACAGGGCCGCGTTGTCGGGCAGTTCCTGGGAGAGGACGTGGAACAGGTAGGCCTGGCTGAGCGGGTCGGAGGCCTCGGGCACCGGTACCGGCTCGCGCACCGGGGCGAGTGCCACCCGCTCGCGCTCGCTCACCAGCGGGACGAGTCCCTCGACCACCGGTCCGGGCGGGGCGACGAAGCTCGTCTGCGCCAGGGTCGCGGCCGCCGCCTCCGGATTGTCGGTCACGTGCAGGAAGGTGACCGAGTCCGGCAGCGTCGGGCGGGCGCTCTGGTCGAGGTCCGCCGGTTCGGTGGAGAACAGGTCCCAGGCCGTGAACAGGGTGAAGGCGGGCGCGCCGAGCACCACGACCACGTCGTGCTGGGCCGCGAGCCGCTCGTTGATCAGCTCGGGGATCGGGGGGAGCACCCCGGCGAACAGCGGGTGGTTCTCGGGGAAGCTGCCGCGCGGCCACACGGGACTGCCCCAGACCCGGGCGTTGAGCTTCTCGGCCAGTTCGACCAGCGCGCCCCGGGCGCCCTGGGCGTCCACGGTCGGGCCGGCGATCAGGCCGGGCCGCTCGGCCCCGTCGAGGGCGTCCGCGATCCGGGCGAGGACGGCCGGGTCGGGCACGACCGCGCTCTCGACGGAGGCGACGCGCAGCGGCGCCGGGTCGGCCGGACGTACCCAGTCGTCCTCGGGGACGGCGACGAACACCGGTCCCTGCGGGGACTGCTTGGCGATGTGGTACGCCTGGGCGATCATCGCGGGCACGTCCTGCGGGCGGGCCGGCTCACCGGCCCACTTGATGTAGGGCTTGGGCAGCTGGGTGGCGTCCTTGGCGACCAGGAAGGGCTCGCCGAGCAGCATCTTGCGGGCCTGCTGCCCGCCGAGTATCACCATCGGGGTGTGGGCGGAGGCGGCGGTGTAGACACCGCCCATCGCGTTGCCGAGGCCGGGTCCGCCGTTGATGAGGACGAGCGAGGGCTCGCCGGTCGCCTGGGCGTAGCCGTCGGCCATGCCCACGACGCTGGCCTCCTGGAGGCCCATGACGAACCGGAACTCGTCCTCGGGCCAGTACTCGAACAGCTTCATCTCGGTGTGGCTGGGGTTGCTGAAGACGGTGGTCAGGCCGAGTTCGCGGAGGACGTCCAGCGTGGCGTCCCGTACCGTCCGCACCCCCTTCGGGGTGCTCGACTCTTCGGTCACGGTGATCAATCTCCTGGGTTGGGGGCGGTCGGACCGAGCGCGGCCACCGCGCTGAACACGTGGTCCGGGTCGTAGCGCTCCTTCGTGCGGAGCAGTCGGTCGACGTGCGGGCCGAAGCCGGCCAGGGTGCGCTGCTGTTCGTCGGGGCCGAGCAGGTTCGGGTAGCCGCCGGGCAGCGCGTACGGGTCGAGCTGCAGGGCCGCCTCGCGCGCCCACCGGCGGTGCTTCTCCCCCGCGTCGGGCGCCGCCGTGCGCGCGGGGTCCCAGGCCGCGGCGACCTCGACGAGGAGGTGGTCGCGGCGCAGGGCGAACGCGGTGTCGTCGACGGGGACCCGGCCGGCGGCGCCGTGGAAGTGGTGCACGAAGATCCCGGAGTACGGGGAGGTGATCCGGGCGGCGGCGTCCACCAGCACCTCGGCGGAGTCCTCGGTCAGCCCCTCCAGCCAGCGGGTGCGCACCTCGTTGTGCCGGCCGTCGACGACGACCTGGTCGAACATGCCGAGTACGCCCGCGTACTCCATCGGCAGCACCTGGCCGACGACCGGCCGGCCGATGCCCTCGAACAGGTCGATGACCGAGCGCCCCAGCTCGGGCGAGCCGCAGCACACCGGCAGCAGGAACAGCAGCGGCCGACCTTCGGGGCCGCAGAAGAACCCGGTCATGACGGTGAGTGAGTCCGGGGCCTCCGCGACCAGTTCGCGGTAGCGGCGCAGTACGCCGGTGGCCTGGTCCAGCGGGTAGAGCAGCATTCCCGCGAAGACCGTGCTGAGCGGATGGAGCCGGTGGCGGAGCGCGGTGACGACGCCGAAGTTGCCGCCGCCTCCACGTAACGCCCATAAGAGGTCGGGCAGTTGGTCCGCGCTGGTGGTGACGGTGCGGCCGTCGGCGAGGACGACGCGCGCCTCGATGAGGCTGTCCAGGGCGAGCCCGTACTGACCGGCGAGCAGTCCGTAGCCGCCGCCCAGCGTCAGCCCGGCCACGCCGACCGCCTTGACGGTGCCGGTGACCGGTGCCAGACCGTGCGCCCGGGTGCCGTCGATGAAGTCGCCGGCCCGGGTGCCGCCCTTGATCCACGCGGTGCGGGCGGCGAGGTCGAGGTCGACGCCGCGCATCGCCGTCAAGTCGATCACCAGACCGTCCTGGCGCAGGGACCGGCCGGCCCAGTCGTGTCCGCCGGCGCGTACGGACAGGGGTATGTCGTAGCGGCGGGCGACGGACACGGCGTGTGCCACGTCCTGCTCGTCCGCGCACCGGGCCAGGATCTCGGGACGGGTCTCGACGGCGCCGTTCCAGACGCCGCGCGCCTCTTCGTAGCCGTTGTCCTCGGGTGCCAGAACGCGGCCGCGCAGCCCGTTCTTCAGCGCGCGTACGGCGGCCGTCGGTGTGCGGGGTGTCGTTGGTGACGCCATGGGCGCATCACTTCTCCTCGTATCCGCGGGTACGCGACTAGTGCTCGACGAGTTCGTAGCGGCCCGACTGCACGGTGGACACGTCGACGGCGCCGATGAAGCCCTGGGTCTCGGGGGCGCCGAAGAAGGCCGCGATGGTGGCCTCGGCGTCCTCGGCCGTCTTCCAGTGCACGGTCACGAGGTACTCGCCGTCCGCGGACCGCGCGGTGGTGCGGGCCACGAAACCGGGCCGCTTGGCCATGTAGTCGTTCTCGACGGAGCGGTTGAGTTCGAGGAAGTCGGCGTCGGCGACACCCTCCCGCAGGTGGAACCGGATGGTCTCCAGGGTGCTCATGTGGGTCACGCCTCCCAGCGCGGTCAGGGTGCGAGCTTCAGGTCGTACTTGGGTGCGACTTCGACGATCCGCTTGCGCTGTGCGGGGGTGAACGGCGTCGGGGACTCACCCTTGACGGCCTCGGTCCCCAGCTCCCTGAAGAAGCCCTCCATGCCCGCGGCGGTGAAGAAGAACAGCAGCCTCGCCACGTGCAGGCCGACGTTGCGGAAGCGGTGCCGGGTGCCGCGGGGGACGTAGACGAAGTCGCCCTCGCCGGCGATGAAGGTGCTCTCGCCGTTGAGGAACTCGATCTCCCCGCCGAGGATGTAGAACCCCTCGTCGGCGTGCGGGTGGATGTGCGGGGGCGGGCCGCTGCCGGGGGGCACGGACGCCTCGGCGAGGGTCATGACGCCGTTGGTGTTGTCCTTCTCGGCCTTGAACGTGTAGATGGCGTCGCCGAACCAGATGGTGGGGCCGGTGCCCGCCGGTTGGTGAATGACGTTTCCGGGCGGGTAGGCGGTCGAGGGCGCTGCCGCGCTCTCCGTGTCCGTGGTCATCACGACCTCCGAATTCGCTTCGGGGATGGGGAACTGTGCGGGGGTGCTCCGGGGTGCGGGTGCCGTCGGTCGGGTGGGTGGGTCAGCCGGTGTCGAGGACGAGCCGGCCGCGCACGTGTCCCTGTTCGCCGACGCGGTGTGCCTCGGCGGCGTCCTCCAGGGGCAGTGCCCGCTCGATGCCGATCCGCAGCCGCCGGTCGGCGAGCAGCGGGGCGATCCGGTCCAGGGCGGAGCCGTCCGGTGCCACGTACACGTAGCCGGCGCGGACTCCTCGGGACCGCACGAGCGCGGTGTGGTCGGGCTGTTCGCCCTTGAGCGTGACGAGGATCCCGCCGGGGCGCAGGGTGGCGAGGAGCCGGCGGAAGTCGTCACCGCCTCGTGGGTCGATGACCACGTCGACGTCCCTGACGAGGTCCTCGAAGCGGTCCTTGGTGTAGTCGACGACCTGGTGGGCGCCGAGGTCGGTGAGGAAGGCGGTGTTGTGGGCGGAGGCCGTGGCGATGACCTCCGCGCCCTGTGCCGCGGCGAGTTGGACGGCGACGTGGCCGACTCCGCCGGCGGCGCTGTGCACGAGGACGCGTTGTCCGCGGGCGACGGCGCCGTGGTCGTGCACCGCCTCCCACGCGGTGAGGCCGGGCATGGCGGCGCCGGCCGCGGTGCGGTCGTCCACCGCGTCGGGGGTGCGGGCCAGTTGGTCGGCGGGCGCGGCCACGTACTCGGCGTAGCCGCCCGCCGGTCGCGGGAAGCGGACCGTGCCGAACACCCGCTCGCCCACCCGGAGGGGGCCGGCGCCGGGTCCCGTGGCGGCCACGGTGCCGGCGACGTCCCAGCCGAGGACGCCGGGGAACTGCGGGAGGCGTACGCCCCGGCCCGCCCGGCTCAGCCAGTCGATGGCGTTGACCCCGGCGGCACCGACCCGGACGAGGACCTCTCCGGTGCCCGGCTCGGGCAGGGGTACCCGCGCGATGCGCAGTACTTCGGGCGGTCCGTACCGGTCGATGACGGCGGCGCGCATCGTTGCTGTCGGTGTCACTGGCCGTGCCTTCCTCTGTGCGTGTGGTGCGGTGTCGTCCGGCGCGCGGGGCGCCGGTCGTTCAACGTCGGGCGGCCACCGTGGTGTCGGAGGCGGCCGCCGCGGGGGCGGGCGGGGTGGCCGGGACGGGTCGCAGCCGGCCGACCGCCCAGTTCGCGGGGATCGCAACGGCGACGCCGGTCAGCCCCACCACGACCACGGAGTCCACGCCGTGGCCGGCGACGGCCCAGCCGCCCACCGCCGCGCCCACGGCGACGCCCGCGTTGATGGCCGAGGCGCCGAAGGTGGCGGCGAGGTCGCCGCCCGGTCCGGCCAGGGTGATCACCCGCAGCTGGAAGGAGGGCATGAGGCCGAAACCGACCAGGCCCCACACGGCGACGACGATGGCGGTGGGTACCGGGTGTTCGCCGACGAAGCGCAGGGCGAGGAGCGTGACGGCGAGCAGGACATTGGCCGCGAGCAGGGTGCGGGCGGCGCCCCGGTCGGCGAACCGGCCGCCGGAGAACACGCCGAGAGCGCTGGCCAGGCCGTACACCAGCAGGAAGACGCTGACGGTGCCGCCTGAGATGCCGGTGACGTCCTCCAGGTACGTGCCCAGGTAGGTGAACGCGGTGAACTGGCCGCCGATCATCAGCAGTCCGACGCCGAGCTGGGCCAGGACCCGGGGCGCGAAGGCGTACCGGGCCTGCGGGCCGAGGCCGGCGGGACCGGTGACGCCGAGCCTCGGGACGAACAGCAGGGTGGCGACGAGGGCCACGGCGGTCAGCGCGACGATGCCGACGAAGGTGGCCTGCCAGCCGGCCGCCTGTCCGACCAGGGTGCCCAGGGGCACGCCGATCACGGTCGAGACGGCGACCCCGCCGATCACCATGGCCACGGCGCGGCCCTCGCGGCCCGGCGGCAGCAGGTGCGCGGCGAACACGGTCGCCACCCCGATGAACAGTCCGTGCACGGCGCCGCAGATCACGCGCGCCACCACCAGCAGGCCGAAGCCGGTCGTGGTGGCGGCGAGCGTGTTGGCGGCGAGGAACACGGCGAGCGACCCGCACAGCAGCGGATGGCGGCCGAGCCGGATGGTCACCGCCGTGAGCAGCGGTCCGCCGAAGCAGATGCCGAGCGCGTAGGCGGTGACCAGCAGGCCCGCGGTGCCCACGGAGACGCCGGAGTCGTCGGCGATCAGGTTCAGGAGACCGACGACGACGAGTTCCGCCGTGCCGATGACGAACGCGCCCAGGCCCAGTGTCGCCAGGGCGAGACCGGTACGGGGCCCGCTCCGCTCGGGCTGTTTGGGTGTGGTCACGTGCACCGCCTTCGGTCGGGTGGGTGTCGCGGGTCCTGGTCTCCGGCCTGGTTCAGCTGTCCTCGGAGCCGATGATCCAGTGCTCGCGGACCGCCATCCGGTGGATGTAGCGGGGCTCCACGAATCGGGTCAGGTCGTCGAAGGCCTTGGTGAACTCGGGTGACTCCGCGGCCGTTTCGAGCGCTTCGACGCTGTCGAAGGAGAGCAGGTACGCGGCGTCCAGGAGCGACTCGCCGACCGCGTAGGCGCCGTCGCGGGTGAAGCACTGGAGGTAGCGGCGCAGACCGGGGATCTCCAGGGCCAGTGCGGCGTGCTCGCCGAGGCTGCGCTCACGGAACTCCGGCACGGTCGTGCCGTTGGTGCGCTTGACGAGGACGACCAGCTTGACGCCCTCCTCCGGTGCCGGGTGGTCGCCGGCGCGCAGCACCTGGGCGTCGGTGTCCAGGACGACGCTGCGCCAGAACGCGGCCCACTTCGGCTCGTCGAGCCGGGCGCCCTCGAGGAACTCCGGGGTCTGGAGGGAGGCGAGCTGCTCCTCGTCGTTGGCGAGCCAGATCTCCGCGATCCCGCTCCACAGCGGGTCGTCCGGTTCGGGGCCGAAGGGGATCCGGGTGTCGATGAGGTACTTCCTGATCTGCGGGATCTTGCTGGCGTACTGCACCGCGTGCACGTCGACCCAGTAGTCCTGGAACTCCTTCTCGGTCATTCCGGGCCTGGGGTGGGCGAAGATCAACTGGTGGATCATGACTGCCTCCGGGTGGGTCTGGTGATCAGACCTTGTAGGCCTTCTTGACGTCCTCGGCGAAGCCCAGGTAGTCGCGCAGCGGCCAGACCTCCTCGAATTCGAGGTACTCGCGCATCGGCAGCCGGCCGAGCGCGGTGCGGTCGAGCTCCTCGGCGTCGGGGGCGTCGATGATCCCTATGACGCGCTTCTGCGCCGCGACCTTCCACAGGCCGACGGCGAACCCGGAGTCGAGCGTCTCCTGGGCGTGCTCGGCCTCCTCGCGCTCGACCTCCCAGAGCTCGTCGAGGGTGATGCGTCCCTCGTGGTTCCAGCGCATCTGGACGTAGAACAGCATGGGGATTCCTTCCGGCCGGGATCGGCTACGGGATTCGAGGCGCGGCCGGCGCCGCGATCCGTTCGGTGATCGGGTCGGCCGGGCCGAACACCTCGGTGGCCAGGTCGAGCGGCGTCTTGCCGTCGTGGCCGACCAGGTCGAGGCGGGCGCCGGCGTCGAGCAGCGCGGTCACGCAGTCGGCGTAGCCGTGCCAGAGGGCGTCGTGCAGCGGGGCGTAGCCGTTGGTGGCGCCCTGGAAGTCGAGGTCGATGCCGTCGCGGGCGACCAGGTCGGCGGTGATGCCGGCGTGGCCGTTGTAGACGGCCTTGTGCAGCGGTACGGCGCCGAAGCAGGGCTCCACGGCGTTGATGTCGGCGCCCGCGTCGAGCAGCAGCCGGACGATCTCGGCGTGGCCGTCGCGGGAGGCGACGAGCAGCGGGGTGTGGGCGTCGTTGAACCCGTTGAGCCGCGGGTGGCGGGCGTCGACCTCGGCGCCGGCGGCGAGGAGCTCGCGGACCCGCTCGGTGTCCCCGGCGGAGACGGCCGCCATCAGCGGCTGGGCCTCGACGGTCTCGCTGTCGTGCTCGCGGCGCTCCTTCAGGAGCTGCTCGGCGCGCAGCAGCCTGTCCTTGCCGAAGGTGTTGACGTTCAGCTCGTACGCGAAGTGCTCTTCGAGCGAGAATCCGTAGTGGGTGTGCATCTTGAGCCCGGCGCCCTGGGCGAGCAGGTACTCGACGAGGTCGGGGTACTTGTACCAGAGCGCGTCCATCAGCGGGGTGTGGCCGGTGGTCGGGGCGACGGCGTCGACGAAGGCGCCGGCCTCGACGAGTTGGCGGGCCACGTCCAGGTCGCCGCCCTGGCAGGCCTTGTGCAGGGCGGTGGCACCGGCCCGGCTGTCGGCGGTGTGCACGTCGGCGCCCGCGGCGATCAGCACACCGATGGTGGCGGGGTCGGCCTGGCCGGCGGCGATCATCAGCACGGTGAGTCCGGACGCGCTCTCGCGGGTGCCGGGGTCGGCGCCTGCGGAGACCAGCCGCCGCACCTCGGCGCTCTCGCGGCCGCGTACGGCGGCGATCAGTTCGGCGCTCATGAGCCGCCGCCCTGCGGGGCGTCGCCGCGGATGGCGCGGATGATCTGCGAGGGGTCGGTGTGGGACTCCCAGCGGACGATCCGGCCGTCGCGCACGGTCAGCCAGTGGGTGAAGATGATCTCGAAGTCGACGCCGGTCTCCTTGACCCGCGAGATCTCGTGGATGACTCCCGCGGCCTTCTCGCCCTCGACGACGAGGTCGAGCAGTTCCTCGGAGATCACGTCGCACTGTCCGGCGAAGACCTGCACGGTGCCGGCCACGGCCTCGGGGCCGTGCACGGTGCCGATCCACTTCATGTCGTCGTTGTAGCCGGGCACCACGCGGTAGTTGATCCACTCGACGTCGTCGGCGAGGAGCTGGAGCGCGGCGGGGAAGTCGCCGCCGGTCAGGGCGGCGAACCACCGTTTGGCGACGTCCCGGGTCTGTTCGGTGAGCTCGCTCATGTCGTCTCCTGGTCACTGTCCCCGTTGTCCGGGGCGGTCATGATCTGCTGGTTGCCGTCCGCCCACAGCGCCGTCATCACCACGCCGGTGATGCGCCAGCCGGCCCCGGTGCGGGTCAGGTCGAAGCGGTAGCGGCCGCCGAGCGTCCACGTGGCGGAGCCGTAGGGGTTGGGCAGCAGGTGCATCGCCTGGAAGTGGGCGGTGAGCCGGGCCGAGTCGCCGTGCACCTCGGCGATCTGGTTGCCGATCAGGTGCTGCGTCGCCCGCAGGTGCCCGAGCCCGGCGGACCAGTCGGCGATGACCTGGGCGCGGGTGCGGACGACCGGCTCACCGCCGAAGAGGCTGGTGTAGTCGAGCGCCACCTTCTCGGCGAGCACGGCCGGGAGGGTGTCCCACTGTCGAAGGTCGACGAGCCACAGCATCCTGGTGCAGGTCTCGATCACGTCGAGACGGTCTTCCGCGGAACTCATGGGCGACTCCGGGGGGAAACGCTGGGGAGACGGTGGGCACACGGTCCTTCGGACACGCGGTCCCGGCCGACGCTAACGACCTGGCGGGAGGGAACGCGCGCCCCGGCGGGGGGCTCCCCCGACTCTGTGAGCTCGCCCCGGGTACTACGTCAGTTTTGTGATCCGACCGGTCACTTGACGCAGTGTCATCCATGGTGTGACGGAGTGCGGGACGGGCCTGTGGGCCGCTCCCCGGGACGACAGGCCAGGTGGGGAGGGTGGGCCGACGGCCGGATCGACCGACAAGACCGACAAGGAGGTTCCCATGGTGTACGTCACGGACGGGTTGCACAGGCGAACGACGTCCGGGGAGGACGACGGCTGGGGTCTGGCCGGTATCGGATAACGGCCCGACGATGGAGCACCGCAGGAACATGCGCGTGGGTGCGGTCTTCCCGCACCTGGAGATCGGCGCCGACCCCGGCGCGGTCCGGGACTGGGCCCAGGCCGTGGAGGAGATCGGCTTCCAGCACGTGGTCGCCTTCGACCATGTGCTGGGCGCCGGGACGGACACCCGGCCCGGCTGGTACGGCTTCACCAACGACGACCTCTTCCACGAGGTCTTCGTGCTGTTCGGCTTCCTGGCCGCGGCCACCCGCACCCTGGAACTCGCCACCGGCGTCCTGGTGCTGCCGCAGCGGCAGACCGCGCTGGTGGCCAAGCAGGCCGCCGAGGTCGACGTGCTGAGCGGCGGCCGGATGCGGCTCGGAGTGGGGCTGGGCTGGAACAAGGTGGAGTACGACGCTCTGGGCGTGCCCTTCACCGACCGCGGCGCCCGCAGCGCCGAGCAGGTCGCGCTGTTGCGGGCGCTGTGGGAGCGGCCCACCGTCACCTTCGAGGGGCGCTGGGACCGGGTGGACAACGCCGGGATCCTGCCCCGGCCGGTGCGCGGCACGATCCCGGTGTGGTTCGGCGGCAACGCGGAGCCCGTGCTGCGCCGGGCCGGGGAGATCGGTGACGGCTGGCTGCCGCACCGGCCGCCGGACGAGACGGCCCGCGCCATGGTGGGGCGGGTGCGGTCGTACGCGCTGGCGGCCGGCCGGGACGCCTCGCGGCTCGGCGTCGAGGCGCGGCTGGACCTCTCCGAGGTACCGGAGTCCAAATGGCCCGACTTCGTGGCCGGCTGGCGTGATCTGGGAGCGACGCACCTGTGCCTGAACACCATGGGCCTCGGCCTCGCCACGGCCGACGACCATGTCCGGATGCTGCGCAGCACGCTGCGCGAACTGCGTCCGGTGGCCCAGGAGTAGGGGGGCCCGGTGGCAGCCCTCCCGTCGCATGGGAGGGCCTTCGTGCCGTGCCCCCACGACCGAGGTCAGCGCCCGTACTCCTCGGCCAGGAAGCGGATCGACTGCTCGACGAAGACGCGCATCTCGCGGGTGAGGTTCTTGCCACGGCGCCAGGCGAGCATGGTGAAGACCTGGAAGGGGATCTCCCAGTCCAGCTTCACGAGGAGGCCGGCCTCCAGGGTGTCCTGCACACAGGCCGCAGGCAACAGCGTGACGCCGAGCCCGGCGGCAACCCCGCGCTTGATGGACTCGATGGTGCCGAACTCCAGGAACGGCAGCGCCTCTCCGGTGCCGTCGTTGAGTTCCGCCTCGAACAGCTCGCGGTAGGCGCAGCCCGCCTCGGCGGAGATGACCTGGGTGCGGCGCAGTTCGTCGGTGGTCACCTTCGGCAGCTTGGTGAGGGGGTGGTCGGGGGCGGCGACGACGATGAGCGGCTCGGAGCCGAGCACCTCCGTCTGGACGCCCGGGTGCTGGGTCTCGGCCTCCATCAGGAAGCCCATGTCGAACATGCCCTGCCGCAGCGCGTGGCAGGTCTCGGCGCACAGACTGGGCCGCAGCACGATGTGCAGCGCCGGATAGCGGTGGTGGAAGAACTCCAGCAACGGAGGCATCCGATACGAGGTGATGGACTCCATCGAACCGACGGTCAGCACCCCCGCGGGCTCTCCGGTGCCGACGGTGGCACCTCGCGCCTCCCCGGCCAGGGTGAGCATCTGTTCGGCGTAGGGAAGCAGCCGCTGGCCCGCCTCCGTCAGCTGGATACGGCCACCGAGACGGTCGAAGAGGTCCACTCCGAGCGACATCTCAAGCCCCTTTATCTGGCTTGTGACGCTGGATTGCGCGTACTTCAGCTCGGTGGCCGCCTTCGAGAAGCTCAGCAGCGTGGCCACCTTGTGGAACGCCGCCAGCTGCCTGATATCCATGGTCTTCTCCCTGCATGGGCCGACACCGGCTGGAATTCTCTCTCCAGGAAATCACCGGCACGGCCACGAGCACCATGCTCCGGTGATGTCACATTGCGGTCAGGGGCGTCCTTTAGCTGCCATCCGCAGTGGCCTCGGGGGCCAATTCCGCACCGAAAACGTGTCCCTGACGGCCAATCATCAGGCCTGCCTGAAAACGGCTGACGGCACCCATTTCCTCCATGATCGCGGAGATGTGCCGGCGGCAGGTCCGGGTCGCCATGCCGAGACGGCGGGCGATGACCTCGTCCTTCAGCCCGAGGGCCATGAGGCGGATGATGGACAGCCGCACCTCCTCGGCGAGGTGCTGGTACTCGGCGGCCTGGTGGTCGACCTCGAAGGCACGGCCGATCTGCCACACCGCCTCGAAGGACCGGCAGAGATAGCCGACGACCGTGGGCTCGGTGATGACCGCGGCCCCGGGCGGCTCGCTGCCGGTGCGCTCCTTGGGGATGAAGGCGACCTTGCGGTCGTAGATGATGAGGCGCTCGGAGAGCTCCTCGGCGGTCCGCACCTGGGCGCCCTGCCGGCTGATCTCCTGCACGTAGGTGCGGGTGGCGAGGCTGGTGCGGGCCGTGTGCTGGTAGAGGGTGCGTACCCGGACACCCCGGCGCAGCAGCTCCAGGGTGTGTTCCCGGTCGGCCTCCAGCAGCTCCGGCGGGCGCCCGCCGCCGGGCTGGAGGCTCATCCGCTCCTCGGTGCAGCCGTAGCGGGCGCGGTCGATCTCACGGCGCACCTCCTCGAAGTCGTCGAGGACGGTGATGGGCACGTCACCGGCGGGACCGCTGTGCCGCGAACGGTAGTTGACGGCGAGGGAGCGCAGCTCCTGGTGGATCCGGACGATCTCGCGACGGCGCCGGGCGATCGCCACTTCCAGCGGCGTCACCAGCTCGGCCTCCGCGACCTCCGGATCGAGCGGGACGACGGGCCGGCCGGGCGCGGTCGGGCTCAGCAGACGCAGTTCCTGCAAAGCCTTGCGGGCCTCCGCGACCCGGCCGATTTCCGCGCCGAGTCCGGCGGCGATCTCCTCGTCCTCGAAGTGGCCTTTGCGTAAGGCCATTTCATAGGCCGTCACCGCAAGGTCGCCCAGAAGAGGAATCCCGTCCGTCAACTCCCCACCCCACGCCCTCTTATCGATCCGGTTCGGTGCCCGTCCACTTGTCGTACTCATCGCCTTTCCAGCGTAGGGCACCGACTCCGGAGCGAACTCATGTTTCCCGCGCGCCGAATTGAGAACGTCATGTCGGGCGCGAGATGTCGGGAACTCAGTAGTGCACCCGGCGGTCCTCGGGCGTGGCCCGGTACCGCACGTTCCACAGGTTACGGCGGATGTAGGTGCGCTGCAGCCAGCGGTCCCGGCCGTCGTAGGCCGCGCGGAACGTGGAACGGGCGTGCACGCCCTTGCGGTTGTTGATCAGCAGAGCCTGTCCCGGCCGCAGCGTCACCGCGTCGGCGACGCCGAGGCAGCTCTCCTGGAACGCGTCGAGGGCGGTCTGCGCACCTCTGGTGAGGGCGCGCACGCCGTTGGCCGAGACCGCGATCTCGGGGAAACGGTCCGCGCCGCTGACGAGCGGTACCGGCTCGGACAGCACCTCCTCCCCCTGGGCCACGTCCCGGGTGTAGCTGCCGGGCGCGTTGAGCCGGTACAGGGGGCTGCGCAGCGTCTCGACCACCGTTTCGGGCAGCGCTCGGCAGAGGGCGCGGGCGTCCGCGTAGTAGGTCACGGCGTCGCCGTCGGGGGCGCCGCGCAGGCAGTTGAGGACCAGGAAGTCGGGGTTGGCCAGGTCGTAGCGGCCGATGGTGTCGTAGGTGATGTCGCTGTGGAAGTTGAGGAAGACGGCGGAGCCCTGGTTGGTCTGCGCGTGGGCTCCCTCCGGCACCGGGACCACGTCGTGGACGAGTCGGCCGGCCTTCTCGGTGAGCACGCCGATCGGTTCGCCGAGCAGTCCGGTCAGCCCCAGCAGCACGCCCTCGGCGACGAAGGTGCTCCGGCCGGCCGCGGGTCCGCCGTCGGCGGGGGTCGGCGGGAGGTCCTCGTCGCACGGCAGGTTCCGCACGTGCATCAGGCCCGGGGCGTCGTTGTGCCGGCCGAAGTCGATGATCTGCTGGAGGACTTCGGTGGGCAGGACGGAGAAGGCCTGGTGGTATCGGGTCAGTGCCAGGTCGACGTCGTGCGTCGGGTCGGGCAGCCGGCGCAGCAGGGCGCCGAGGGCGTTCCTGACCGGGTCGGGCAGTTCGAGGTCGGCGAAGGTCACAGGCGTCACACTCCCGCGAGGGACGGCTGCGGGACGGGGCCCGCGATCGGCAGGTCGAGCGTGTCGTGCAGGCGCTGGGCGAGGTGCAGGGCGTCCTCGCCGCTCTCGGCGATGTGGGTGGTGACCTTGGAGCCGCGGATCTCGGCCACCGGCACCCCCACGTAGGCGCCCGGTTTGAGGTTCTGGCGGCGCTGAAGGGTCTCCAGGTCGACATAGCCGCCCACAACGGCCACCCACGGCTTCTCGGTGAGCCGGACGGTGTCGATGCCGGCCGCGTGGAACACGCCGTGCGCGAAGTCGGCGGCGTCCTCGGTGTCGTAACCGAGCACCACCGAGCGCTGGTTGAACACGACGGCGGCCATCTGGGCGCCCTCCCGGCTGATCGTGGTGCCCTGGGAGAACGGGGCGCGGTTGTAGCGGCAGACGATCTCGATGCCGTGCCGCAGGGCGAGTTGCACGGCCCGGCGGTGCAGCACCTTGGCGCCGTACAGGGACATCAGGGCGGCCATGTTGTACGACACGTTCGGCAGCAGTCGCGCTCCCCTGACCAGGTGCGGGTCGGAGGTGTAGATGCCGTCGACGTCGGAGTGGATCTCGCAGGCGCCGCCGCCGGCCGCGCGGGCGACGGCGATCGCGGACAGGTCGGAGCTGTTCTTGCCCAGCCAGGTGGGCCGTCCCTGGGCGTCCACCGCCTGGCCGCCGGGGACCACGACCACCTCGTACTCCTGGAGGGTGCGGTCCAGCGGCCCGGGGTCGGTCTCGATGACCCGCGCCCACAGGAAGGACGAGTTGGTGATCAGGCCGATCTGGTGGCCGGCCAGCACGGTCGCGCTGCGTCCCCTGCGGTGCAGGGCGGTGGCCAACAGGTGGGCGCTGATCAGGTCTGCGGTGGCGAGCATGCCGGCGGACGTGGCGTCCTCGGGGTGCGTGTTCACCTCGTGCAGCCGGCCGCGCATCTGCTCGGTCTCGCCCTGCATGGCACTGACGATCACGGCCAGTCGGCGCCCCTCGCGCTCCAGCCGGGCGTCGAGTCCGGCCGCGAGGTCGTCGTACGCGGCGTGCGTTCGGAAGGTGGAGCCGCCGAACTTCAGGATGGCAGCCTCGTTCACAGCAACCCCCGCTCCAGGACGTACTCGGCGATCTGTACGGCGTTCAGGGCGGCCCCGATGCGCAGGTTGTCGGCGACCAGCCAGAGCCAGAAGCCCCGCGGGTTGTGCGGGGCCACCCGCACCCGGCCGACGTGCACGTGGTCGGGGTCGCCCGCGGTCAGCGGGGTCGGGAAGCCCCCCGGGGCGTCCTGGTCGTGCACGGTGACCTCGGGCAGCGCGGCGAGCCGGGTGATCAGTTCGGCGCGGTCCACGGGGGCCGCCGCCTCCACCCACACCGCTTCGGAGTGGGAGTTGACCACCGGCACCCGTACACAGGTGGTGGTGACGTCGAGGTGCGGCAGGCCGAGGATCTTGCGGGACTCCTGGAGCATCTTCTGCTCCTCCAGGGTGAACCCGCTCTCCAGCAGCCGGTCGATGAACGGGACGACGTTGAAGGCGAGCGCCGGCTTGAAGCGCTCCGAGGGCAGTTCGGCGTCCGGGTCGCGCAGCGCGAGCGCGCTGCCCTCCTGGAGTTCCTCGATGCCGTGCCGGCCCTGTCCGGAGGCCGCCTGGTAGGTGCTGACGACGACCTGCCGGATGCCCCAGCGCCGCTCCACCGTCTGGAGCAGCCGCACCAGCGGGATGGTGGAGCAGTTGGGGTTGGCGATGATGCCGCTGGCCGGCCGCCCGCCGAGCAGCACGTCGGCGTTGACCTGGGGCACGATCAGCGGGCTGTCCGGGTCCATGCGGAAGGCGTTGGTGTTGTCGATGACCAGCGCGCCCTGCGCGGCGGCCTTGGGAGCCCACTTCTCGCTGACGGAGGTTCCGGCGGAGAAGAACGCGAGGTCCACCTCGGAGAAGTCGAACTCCGCCAGGTCCTCCACGGTGCTCGTGCCGCCGTCGACGTCGATACGGCGGCCCGCGGAGCGCTCGGACGCGGCGAGGCGGATGCCGCGGTGACGCAGGCCGCGGGTCTCGACGAGTTCCATGAGGGTGTGGCCGACGGCGCCCGTGGCGCCGACGATGGCGATCCGTGCGGCCTTGGGATCACTGACCTGGGTCATCGGGGGTCCTCGAGAATGTTGGCGGTCGGGGTCAGGGCGGCGGGCGGCGCGTCGTCCACGCGCGCGCGCCGCCGCGGGGCGGGCAGCAGGTGCCAGCCCAGGTTCACGCCGAGGCCCGCGACCGCGATCAGCGGAACGCCCAGGGCCTGGAGCGGCGTGATGTGATGGCCGTAGACGACGAAGTCGACGAGGATGGCCACGGCCGGGTAGACGAAGGACAGCACCGCGATCTTCGCGGTGGGCAGTTTCTGGTACGAGGCGTACAGCAGGATGTACATCAGACAGGTGTGGATCACGCCGAGGCCGACCAGCCAGCCCCAGTCCGCGCCGAGCCCGGCCGTCCTGCCCAGCGCGGTGAATGGCAGCAGCAGCGGGATGCCGACGGACGCCTGGGTGAGGGCGGTGAGTTCGGGCCGCACGCTCTTGAGGTGCTTGGCGATGACGGTGGCGAAGGCGTACAGCAGCGCGGCCAGCAGGGCCTGGCCGACGCCGAGCAGGTACGCGTCGCCCCTCGGCCCCTCGGCCGCGGTGAGATCGGCCACCAGCAGCACGCCGACGAACGCGATCCCGATCCAGGCGGCCTGGTGGCGGTCGAGCCGCTCCTTGAACAGCAGCAGGCCGAGGATGACGACGTAGAACGGCTGGGTGTGGTAGACGACCGTGGCCACCGAGATCGACGTCTTGCCGTACGCGCTGAACAGCAGCACCCAGTTGAAGACGATGCACACGCCGCCGAGCACGGCGAGCCCGAAGGTGCGGCGGGTGAAGTGGTGGTCGTGGAACAGGCCGCGGATCGCGCAGTAGGCGGCGAGGGCGAGCGCGCCGAAGACACAGCGGAAGAAGACGACGTTGAAGCTGGGCTGCCCGGACTCCACGACGAAGACGCCGAGGGTGCCGGACAGTGCCATGGCGGCGGTGAGTTCGAGGGCTCCTCTGGTCTGCGGTGCGGTCGGCCGGGTGGTGGGGGTGCTGCTCACGGGCGATACCTCGTCTCTGTTCGCTCGGCTGCGCTCTCGGCGGGTCAGTGCAGGGGCACGGCGTAGTGGAGTCCGCCTCTGGTCCACAGCTCGTTCGGGCCGCGGGGCACGTCGAGTCCTGAGGTGCGGCCGAGGTTGCGCTCGTACAGGTCGGCGTAGTCGCCGACGGCGTCGAGGACGCGGGCGGCCCACCGCTCGTCGAGCCCGGCGGCGGGGCCGTGCCGGCCCGCGCGGCGGGCGACGCCCGGCGGCTCGTACTCGGCGGCGACCAGCAGTTGGAGCACCCAGCGGCAGACGCGGAACCAGCGCGGGTCGTCGTCGCGGACCACGGCGGCCATCGGTTCGCGGGAGATCGCGGCCGGCAGGATCCGGTGCGCCTCCGGGTCGGGCAGGGTGCGCCGGGCACCGGCGAGGGCGACCTTGTCGAGGACGTAGGCGGCGCAGTCCCCGGTGGCGTACGCGCGCAGCGCCTGACGGGGCTGGTCGAAGGCGACGGGCCGCACGGCCAGTCCGCGCGGCCCGTACCAGGCGGCCAGGTTGTCGGCCGTGGTGGCGCCGGCGTGCACGGCGAGGCGTCGGCCGGCGAGCGCGGCCGGGTCCTGGACGCCGGAGTCGGCGCGCACCAGGAACCCCTCTCCGTCGTAGCAGGTGACTCCGGCGAAGAGCAGTCCGTGCGCGGCCTCCCGGCCCATGGTCCAGCTGACGTTGCACACCGTCAGGTCGGCCTGCCCCGCGGCGAGCCGGCTCAGCCGCTCGGCGGACCCGGCCGGCCGCCACTCGACGGCCTCGGGGTCCCCGAGCACGGCGGCGGCGACCGCCCGCGCCACATCGGCGTCCAGCCCGGTCCACCGGCCGTCCCCGGTCAGGAGCGAGAGGCCGGGCTGCCCTTGCGAGACCAGCACCCGAAGGGCACCTCGGGCCCGGATCGCGGTGAGGGTGTCGGTGCGGGGTTCCGGTGTGCGTGCGGTGGACCGGGCGGGGGTGGCGGGGCGGCGCCGGGGCCTGGTGCCGCGCTCGGCGTCCCCGTCCGTGGCGCCGGGCGCGTCGCGTTCCGGACCGCCCCTCACGCCGCGCTCCTCAGCAGGGAACCGGCGAGGTGTTCGCGGTCGTAGCGGCGTTCGTTGAACGCCAGCATCGTGGTCAGGCGTCGGGCGGTCAGCGGCGGGGTGCGGTCGGTGGCGGGGACCCGGACGGGCATGCCGCCGGCCCGGGACCAGCTGAGCATGCCCCGGTCGTCGATCACCGCGCGGGCCTCGCCCGCGTTGTCGCGGTGCAGACAGTACGGGACGTCGAGGACACCGCGGGCGAACGCGGTCACCAGGGCGGCGCCGACGGTGCGGCCGAGTTCGAGGGTGGCCTCCACGAGCGTCCTGGCCTCGTGCAGCAGGCCGGTCTCGGCGGCCGGCGGGCAGTGGGCGGCCACGCAGTCGGCGTGCGCCCGGCCGGCGATCGCGTCGGCGAACTCCAGGGCCTCCGCGTTCTCGTCGATCGTGGGGATGCGGCGGGCCTCGGCGGGCGTCTTGACGATGAGTCGCTCGGTGCGGCTGTGCACGGCGAGGCGGACGCTGTCCTCCAGGAGGCGGTAGGAGCCGATGGGGGTGCGCGGGAAGACACCCATGTAGGTGTAGAGGGTGACGTGCCAGTCGATGCCGGAGAGGTGCTCGGCGGCCAGCTCACGCAGGGCGGCCAGGGCCTCCAGGTCCTGGCCGAGGTGGACCTGCTGGGCGTAGCTCAGGGACACCGAGCGCAGTCCGTGCTCCCGGAAGAACCTCCCCTCCAGGACGCTGAGCGCCACCAGCAGGGACGGCGGGCACAACTGGCCGAGCATGCAGCCGCCGAACGTCTCCAGGTGCATCGGCTCCGCGGCGGCGGCGGCGAGTTCGCTGCAGCGGGCCCAGTTGTCTGCGGCCTCGGGCAGCGGGACCCGGCCGTAGGGCAGGCAGTACGAGACCGGGCCGCCCTCGGTGGCGTCCACGCCCGCTTCCACCATGATCCGGAACAGCTCCAGGGGCAGCGGGGAGCCGTGCCGGACCTGGACCGGGAAGCCGTCCGAGGACACCCCGCGCAGCAGGCCGCGTACCGTGTCCACGCCGTACGCCTCCAGCGGGAAGCCGTTGAGCTCGGCGCCGTCGCGCACGGCCCGGCGCGCGGAGGCGTAGTCGCCGACACGGGTGTAGCTGTCCAGGGTGACCGTGCCGATCGACGTGGCCCGGCAGTCACGCACGGCGGTCAGGCCGGCGCGCATCCGGTCGAGTTCGCCGAAGCCCATGCGCGGCTGGACGACGAGCCGCCCCGCCGTGGCCGCCCCGTGGACGAAGTCGGCGAACCGGGGCATCAGTGCGCCCCGGCCGTGTTCCCGGCGAGCGCGCGCGGCGCCGCACCGGCGAGGTGGTCCAGGAACGCGCCGAACTCGGCGAGCGTGCGGGCGGCCGGTGCCTCGGAGTCGTCGAAAACCGCGTCGAAGCCGGCGTCCAGCAGGCGCTGTCCGAAGTGGCCGTCGTCCGCGCCGCGCACCCCGAGCTTGCCGCCGATGACGACCGGCAGCGTGGTGAGTCCGGGGTCGTCGCGCAGGGCGCGGATCAGCCGCAGGCCGTCGAGGTGGCCGTGGCCGTTGACGGTGCTGAGGACCAGCAGGTCGGGCCGGTCGGCGCCGCGGCAGGCGTCCAGGACGGTGGTGTCCGGCGGGCACACCCCGAGGTTGGTGACCTCGTGTCCGGCCTCCTCGAGCAGCAGTTGCAGATAGACCAGATTCCACATGTGCGCATCGGACGAGACGCTGGAGACCACGATGCGCAGAGAATTCCTGGGCCGGGTCGGGTAAGCATGCATAACACCCACTCTTCGAAATTCCCGGGGTCGTGTACAGATCCCGCCGAACGAAATCCCGAAAGTGCGCGATCAAGAATTTCCATGCCCCCGTCGTCCGACTCGCCGAACAGCGTTCCCGCAGTACGGCGCAGTGCGGCACGGTGCTTCAGATCGAGAATTTTCGTTCCAGGAAATCAGTGGTGACACCTGAACGGCGAAACTCGGGGTGACTGAGAATCTCCTGATGCAGAGGGATCGTGGTGTGAACTCCGGGGCCCGATACCTCGAATTCGGAAAGGGCGCGCAGGGCCCGGTCCAGCGCCGTGTTCCGATCGGGGCCCCAGACGATCAGCTTGCCGATCATCGAGTCGTAGTACGGGCTGACGCGGGAGCCGGGGACGTAGTCGGTGTCGACCCGCACCCAGGGGCCGCCCGGCACCCGGTAGTTCTCCAGCAGGCCCGGCGTCGGGGCGAAGCCGCGCTCGGGGTCCTCGGCGTTGATCCGGCACTCGATGGCGTGCCCGTGGACCTCGACGTCCTCCTGCTCGACGCTGAGCGGAGCGCCTGAGGCGACGCGCAGTTGCTCGCCCACCAGGTCGACCCCGGTGACGAGTTCGGTCACGGGGTGCTCGACCTGGATTCGGGCGTTCATCTCCATGAACCAGAACGCGTCCCGGGCCGCGGGGTCGGCCTCCAGCAGGAACTCCACCGTGCCGGCGCCCCGGTAGCCGATGGCCTTCGCCCCGGCGACGGCGGCCGCGCCGAGCCCGGCCCGCAGTTCGGGCGTGATGCCGGGGCCGGGAGACTCCTCGACCAGCTTCTGGTGCCGGCGCTGCACGGAGCAGTCGCGTTCGCCGAGATGGATCGCCCCGCCGAAGTCGTCGCACATCACCTGGATCTCGATGTGCCGGGTGCCGGTGAGGTAGCGCTCGATGTAGACGGCGCTGTTCTTGAACACGGCCTGGGCACCGGCCCGGGTCCGGGCGTAGGCGTCGCGCAGGTCCTGCGGGCGGCGCACCACCGTGATGCCACGCCCGCCGCCGCCCGCCGCGGCCTTGATGATGACCGGGTAGCCGATCTCCCGCGCGATCTCCTCGGCGGACTCCGCCGAGTCGACGGGTTCGGTGGTGCCGGGCAGCAGCGGCAGCCCGGCGGCCGTCATCAGCTTGCGGGCCGTGGCCTTGTCGCCGACGCTCTCCATCACGTCCGGCGGCGGCCCGATGAAGGTGAGCCCGGCGTCGGCGCAGATCTCGGCGAAGTACGGGTCCTCGGAGAGGAATCCGTAGCCGGGGTGGACCGCTTCGGCACCGGTCCTGAGGGCGGCGCCGATGATGTTGGGGATGTTGAGGTAGCTGGCGGTGGGCGCGCCGGGCCCGATGTGCACGGACTCGTCGGCGGCCCGTACGAACCGGGCGTCGGCGTCGGGCGTGGAGTACACGGCGACCGTGCGTACGCCGAGGTCACGGCAGGCCCGGATGATCCGCAACGCTATCTCGCCACGGTTGGCGATGAGCACCTTGTCGAACATGTCGGCCGCCTCAGCTCGCCGGGACGATGTCGACGAGCGGCTGCGCGTACTCGACGATGTCGCCGTCGCCCGCATGGATGGCGTGGACCACGCCCCGGACCTCGGCGGTGATGGAGTTGAGCAGCTTCATCGCCTCGATGATGGCCAGTTGCTGGCCGGCCTCCACGGTGTCGCCGACCTTCACGAAGGGCTCGGCGCCCGGGGAGGCGGCCTGGTAGAAGGTGCCGACGAGGGGTGCGGTGACGCGGACGACGTCGGCCGGCGTCTCGTCGGGGTCGGACTCCTGCGCGGCGGCCGCGGCGGCGGCGGCCGCCGGTACGGCCGCGAGGGGCGCGGCCGGTGCCGCCTCCCACTCCACGTCCACGCTCAGCGACCCGGCCCGCAGGGTGATCCGCCGCAGGGTGCCGGGGAGTTCGCGGGCGAGGAGACGGGTCTGGGCCCGCAGCTCCTCCACTGTCATCTCGGCCGCCTCGGCGGCGCTGGTCACCTCAGTGCTCATCGTGCTTCTCCCAGTCCACTACGGGCTGAAGTCGGGGGTCCCCGAAGCGGTCGAACCGCTTCCGTCGTGCGTCGACGAGCTGCTCCCCGGACTTCTCGAGCAGCGGGGCGAGGCTTTGCACCAGGGCGCTTCTGACCCTGAGCGCGGTGGTGTGCGGAGCGGTGTGGGCGCCGTCCGGTGGTTCCGGCACGATGCCGTCGACCACGCCCAGGCGCAGCAGGTCGGAGGCGGTCAGCCGGAGCGCGTCGGCGGCGCGGCCGGCGTGTTCGGCGGTCCCGAACAGGATCGTCGAGGCGCCTTCGGGGCTGATCACCGAGTAGTAGGCGTTCTGCAGGATCAGGACGGCGTCGGCGACGCCGAGGGCCAGCGCGCCGCCGCTGCCGCCCTCGCCGGTGACGACGGAGACGACCGGGACGCGCAGCCGGGAGAGTTCGAGGATGCACTCGGCGATGGCGACGCTCTGCCCGCGCTCCTCGGCGCCGATGCCCGGGTACGCGCCCGGGGTGTCGATGAACGCGATCACCGGCAGCCCGAACCGGTCGGCGAAGCGCATCAGCCGCAGGGCCTTGCGGTAGCCCTCGGGCCCGGGCATGCCGAAGTTGCTGCGCACCAGTTCGGCCGTGTCGTGGCCCTTCTGGTGCCCGAGGACGACGACGCTCTGGCCGCCGAACCGGGCCAGTCCGCCGACCAGCGCCTCGTCGTCGGCGAACACCCGGTCGCCGTGCAGGGCGACGAAGTCGTCGAAGACGTACCCGATGTACTCCAGCGTGGTGGGGCGCTGGATGTCGCGGGCGAGGGCGACGGTCTCGCGGGTCGTCCGGACGCTCGGCACCGGCCGGGTGAACAGGTCGGCGGGGTCGGCCGGACCGGGCAGCGCCGGGACCGACGGACCGAGCAGCGCCAGCAGCCGGCCCAGGTGCTCGCGCTGGTTCTCGCGCGGTACGACGGCGTCGATCATGCCGTGCTCCAGCAGGAACTCGGCGCTCTGGAAGCCGGGCGGCAGCTCCTGGCGGATGGTGTTGCGGATGACCTGGGGCCCGGCGAAGCCGATCAGGGCGCCCGGCTCGGCGAGGATCACGTCGCCGAGCATCGCGAAGGAGGCACTGACCCCGCCGAAGGTCGGGTCGGTGTTCAGATTGATCACCGGCACCCGGGCCTCGCGCAGCGCCGCGACCCACTGGGCGGTCTTGGCCATCTGCATCAGCGACAGCGCGCCCTCCTGCATCCGCGCCCCGCCGGAGGCGGCGACCAGCAGCAGCGGCAGCCGTTCGGCGAGCGCGTACCGGGCGGCGGCGACGACGGCCTCGCCGACCACGGCGCCCATGCTGCCGCCCATGAAGGTGAAGTCGAGGACGACCACGACGACCTGCCGTCCGCGGACGGCCATCCGTCCGGCCAGCACGGCGTCCTGCCGTCCCGTGCGCTGCTGCGCGTCACGCAGCCGGTCCGGGTAGGGCTTGCTGTCGACGAAGCCGAGCAGGTCGCGGGGCGCCTGGGTGTCGGGGAACGCCTCGAAGCTGCCCGGGTCGGCGAGTTGCCCGATCCGTACGTCGGGCGGGATCCGGAAGTGGAACTGGCACTCGGGGCAGACCTTGCGGTTGCGGTCGAGGCGTTTGGCGTAGATGAACGTGCCGCACGAGGCGCACCTGCGCCACTGCACGTCGTGCTGCTCCGCCCGCACGGGGCCGGAGCCCGGGGTCGGGGTCGGGGTCGGGGTCGACACGGTGTCCTCCCTCTCAACTGCCGCCGCGCGGAACCGGGGTGGCCCGCTGCGGCTTGCTCGTGGTGGCCCTGGCGATGCCGAACGGCGGCATGTTGCGGTAGACGGTGTGCATGCGCGCCGGGTCCACGACGTAGGCCTCGTGGTAGATGCCGACGGCGCCGTTGTTCGCGACGGCGCGGTTGAAGCGGGCCCAGGCGGGCCGGTGGCCGGCGGTCGTGTCGTGCGCGTACGCCATCAGTTCGTCCATGCCGCGCCAGTACTGGATCACGACGACCGTCCGGCCGAGCCAGGTGCGGGCGCCCAGCAGGCCGTACTCCTTCTGCTTGTTCAGTTCGATCAGCATCGGGACCATCGCCACGAAGGACGGCAGCCAGCGGTGCACTTTCCAGAGACTGTTGATCCGCATGCCGATCAGGAAGACGACCGTGCCCTCCGGCGGTTGGGCCACCTGGGGTACGAGCTCGACCTTGGCTGCCACGAAGACTCCTCGAAGGGTGTGGGGGGCGGGTCGTTGCGGATCGGTCACACGAGGTCAGAGGCGGTCCTACGGGTCGGCAGGGTCAGCGTCAGAACGGGTAGGTGCGCGGTGGGGTGCTGGTGGTCAGGGTGCGCCAGCGGGTGAACGCCTCCAGGCTGGCCTGTCCGCCGAAGCCGGAGCCGTTGCCGGAGGCGCCGATGCCGCCGAACGGCAGCGCCGCGTCCTGGACGACGGTCTGGTCGCCGATGTGGGTGACCCCGCAGCGCAGCAGCCGGCCGACGGCCTCGCCGCGGACGCTGTCGCCGGTGTAGACGGCGGCGGTCAGCCCGTGGTCGGAGGTGTTGGCGAGGCGCACGGCGTCGGCGTCGTCGGTGAACGCGGTCACCGTGGCCACCGGGCCGAAGACCTCGGTGTGGAAGACGTCCATCTGCTCGGTGACGTCGGCGAGGACGGTCGGCGGGTAGTACGGCGGCCGCGGTCGTCCGCCGGTGACGAGCCGGGCGCCCTGGGCGACGGCCTGCTCCACCGCGTTGGCGACGGTCGTCAGCTGGCGGTGGTCGATGATCGGGCCGAGCTGGGCGTCGGAGCGGTAGGGGTCGCCGATCCGCAGAGCGGCCGCGTGCCGGGCCAGCGCCTCGGTGTACTCCTCGGCGATGGACGCGTGCACCAGATGGCGCCGGGCGGACATGCAGATCTGCCCCTGGTGCAGGAAGGAACCCCACGAGCCGGCGCCGGCCGCCTGTTCCACGTCGACGTCGTCGAGGACCACGAAGGCGTTCTGGCCGCCTAGTTCGAGGACCGCGCGCTTCAGCAGCCGGCCGCACGCGGCGCCGATCTCCCGGCCCACCTCGGTCGATCCGGTGAACGACACCATCGCCACGTCGGGCGCCCGCACCAGCGCGGCCCCGGTCTCCGCGTCGCCGTGCACGACCTCCAGCACGCCCGGCGGCAGCCCGGCCTCCGCGAAGACCTCGGTGAAGAGCCGGCCGCCGCTGAGCGGGGTGTGCGGGTCGGGCTTGAGGAGCACGGCGTTGCCGAGGGCGAGCGCCGGGCCCACGGACCGCATGCCGAGCAGCAGCGGGAAGTTCCAGGGCACGATCACGCCGATCACGCCCAGCGGGACGCGGGTGACCCGGGCGGTGCGGGTCGGGTCGTCGGTGGCGGTGGCCGTGGCGGTGTCGACGGCGCCGGATTCGCGGGCGAGACGGGCCCCGTGCCGCATTTCCGCCGCGGCCGCGAGGACCTCGAAGTACGCCTTGCCGGGAATGGCCCCGCCCTCGCGCACCAGGAGGTCCTGCGCCTGCTGGGCCCGGGCCTGAAGCAGGCCGGCGGCACGCTCGACGATCCCGGCGCGTTCCTCGGCGGGCGTGTCCGCCCAGCCGGGGGCCGCCGCGGCGGCGCGCCGCCCGGCCGAGGCCACCCGGTCCGGCGCGGACAACTCGACGCTGCCGAGTTCCTCACCGGTGGTGATCTCCCGGCTGACCAGCAGCGTGGCCGGCGGGGTCTCGATCAGGGATGTCACGGGGTCACCTCCGCCGGGCCGCAACCGGCCGGGTGGGCCCGGAGCGGAATCCCGCCGCGAGAAGCCACCGCCGGGCGCGGGATGTCGGTCAGGGAAGTCACCGCGCCACCTCCGTCACGTCGGGACCGGCCGGGACAACCCGGAGCGGAATCCCGCCACGAGAAGCCACCGCCGGGCGCGGGATGTCGGTCAGGGAAGTCACCGGGGGATCCGTTCCGTCGTCGGGGCCTGCCGGGCCGGTGCGGGCGGGGCAGCGGGCACAGTCGTCGGGGCCGGGCGAGGGTGTCTCGCCGGTCTGGGCGGCCTGGTCCAGGGCGCGCCGTAGCCGGCGCAGGCAGCGGGTGCGGATGGGGCCGACGGAGCCGACCGGCATGGACAGGGCCGCGGCGATCTCCCCGTAGGAGGCCGGCGGGTCGTCCAGCGCGCGCAGCAGCATCTCGCGGCACTGCTCGGAGAGGCTGTCGATGGCGCGCAGCACCTCGCGGCCGCGGTCGGCGCGCAGGGTGATCTGCTCGGGGCTCTCGTGATGCCCGCGGTGGTGGTCGAAGAGGTACTCCAGGGTCTCGCTGTCCCCGATCATCACCAGACGCCGGTCGCGGGTCGCGGCCTTGATGGCCTCGCGGCGGGCGACCGTGGCGAGCCAGTCGCCGAGCCGGTCCGGATCACGGATCCGGTCGGCGTTCTGCATCAGCCGGAACCAGGTCAGCTGGCGCACGTCCTCGGCGTCCGTCCGGCTCACCCGCTGGCTGCGGGCCACGGACCAGACCAGTCTGCCGAAACGGTCGACCGTCTCGTCCCATGCTTCGGTCTCGCCACGGGCGCAGCCCGCGAGCAGCTCCGCGTTCCCCTTCGGCGGCATCGCTCGTCCTCCGTATGGCCACGTCCGTACGTCGACGGATCCCGCCTTCCATGCAACACACCGTGTGTGCCGCCCGGGTGTCGGTGGCGATGTCAGGTAGCGGCCAGACCGGGAGTGGACAGCACGGCGACGGCTTCGCGGGGCCGTGCACCGTCCGCGCCCGGTCACCGCGCGTCCCCGGGGGCGCGGCGGGGCAGCAGTTCGGCCATCGCGGACCGCAGCCGTACGGGGATCGGGCCGGTGTCGTCCTCGGTGGCGCGGATGGCGATGCCGAGGGCGAACCGGTCCCACACCTGGAGGACCTGGATCTGCCACAGCGGGCGTTCCTCCTGGGGGATCTCCTCGTCCACGACGGCCAGTCCACCGGCCCGCAGCCGGTGCACGGAGAAGGCGTCGAAGCCGCGGGCCATGCCCATGCCGGTGGCCTTGGTGTAGGCCTCCTTGGCGACCCAGGAGTCCGCGAACGCGTGGCCCTGCTGGTCCTCCCGGTCGCGGCGCAGCACCTCCTGCTCCAGCGGGGTGAAGACCTTGGGCGCGAACTGGAGGGCCTCCGCGCGGGCCGGGGTGTTCTCGGCGTCGACACCGGCGGTACGGCCGCGCACCACGATGGCCGCGATCAGGCCGTTGGTGTGGGTGAGGTTGAAGTCGAGCCCCCAGTCGGCTCCGTGGACCGTCGGCCGGCCGAACTTCCCTTTGTCGAAGCGCCATTCCCCCGGCGCCACGTCGGCGTACTGGGAGAGCACCTGGCGCGACAGCAGCCGTGCGCCGAGGAAACGGGTGCGGGCGGCCGGGAAGAGCAGCCGGTCGTGGCGGGCCCGTTCCTCCTCGGTGAGCAGTTCGAGGCCGCCGGTGGCCGCGGCGAACCGCTCCACGTCGTCCTCGGCGAGCAGCCACACGTCGGCGCCGCCGGCGAGGGGATCGCCGGCGTCGCCGGGCGGCGCGTCGAGGTCCGCTGTCATCGTCGGCATGGCGCTGTCACCACCTCACCCGGAACGGCCGGAAGGAGAAGAGCCGGCCCGTGCGGTGGGCCTCGGCCATGGCCTCGGCGACGAAGGCGATGTCGTCGGGGCCGGTCACCCGCAGCGTGGGGTGGAAGCGGCGCAGCAGCCGTTCCAGGCAGACCAGGAGCACGGCGGGCGAGCGCAGCGCGGGCGCGAAGCTGTCGCGTCCGTGCAGGTACAGGTGGACGCAGGCGGCCGCGGCGGACACCGCGCTGTACTGCTTGGCCAGGTCGTACAGTTCGGCCGACTGCCCGGCCTGCCGCCCCTGTTCGGCGAGGAGCTTGGTGTGTTCGTCGGCGATGCGGGGCAGTTCGTCGGCGATCAGTCCCGCGCTCTCCCCGCATCCGGCGAGCCAGGCGGCGTCGCGCCCCCGGGCCGCGTCCGCCCGCCGGTGCAGCTCGGCGACGGCGGAGCGCAGGGCGAGCACGCAGTCGTCCCCGCCCCGGCTGAAGAGCTGTTGTGCGGCGGGCTCGTAGGGGGCCATCGGCTGTGCGGGGTCGAAGATCCGGGCCGTGGCGGCGACCGCCCGCTGCACCGCGCCGGGCTCCTGCTCGACGGCGCTCGCCAGCAGCCGGTCGAGTTGCAGAGCGATGTTCTTGAGGTTCACCACCGTGTTGCCGTCGGCGAAGTTGGAGATGGCGAAGTCGCGCAGCACCTTCTGGAAGATGCCGTGGCGCGGGTGGGAGCGCAGGTAGTAGCGGGCGCCCAGGACGGTGGTGAGCCGCGCCAGCGTCTCCTCCAGGAACGTCGGCACGAAGTACTTCACGACCGAGGACCAGACGCTGACCTGGGCGGGCGCCAGCTGGAGGGCCCGTACGGCGCCGGTGGTCAGCGCGTCGGCTACCAGCAGCTCGGCGAAACTCTCCACCAACTGGCGCTTGGAGTACGGCACTTCGCTCACCGCACCGCCGAAGATGACCCGGTCGGAGGCGAAGTCGAGGGTCGTCCGCAGCGCGGTGTCCACACAGCTCATGGCGATGCTGGAGATCGCGGTCCGGGCCAGCTGGCTGCTCTTGAGGGCCACTTCCAGGCCCTGGCCGACCCGGCCGACGAGCGCCGAGTCCGGCACGAAGCAGTCGGTCAGGCGTACGCCGCTCATGTCGAGGCCGCGCAGTCCGTGCAGGGGTTCGTCGGGGAGGTGCGCCAACTGCTCCTGCGGTATGCCGGCCTTCTCCACGGCGAAGATGGAGTAGCCGCCGGGTCCGCCCTTGTCGGAGGTGCGGGCGAAGACCATGACGGCGGCGGCGACCGTGGCGTTGCCGATGGTCCACTTCTCGCCGTTGAGCAGCCAGCCGCCGTCGGTACGGGTGGCGGTGGTCTCGTTGGCGAGGACGTCGCTGCCGTGCCGCCGCTCTGACAGACCCCAGGCCAGCTTGGAGCCGCCGCGGATGGCGTCGGCGAAGTGCCGGCGCTGGGCGGGGGTGCCGGCGATCCAGACCGGCATGTAGCTGAGGCTGGTCAGCACCATGGCCGTGGCGGAGGTCGGGTCACGGCGGCCGACGAGGCGGTAGAGGCTGAAGCCGTCCTCGACGTGGACCGCCCGGCCGCCGTGACCGGCGGGCACGATCCAGTCGTACAGGCCCCAGGCGGCGAGGTGGTCCACGAACGCGTGCGGGTATCGCTCGTCCTCGTCGTACTGGAGGACACGGGCGTACGGCATGGGTCCCGAGGCGTCCCAGGGGTCGCCCAGATGATCTTCCAGGTCCGCCATGAGCGCGATCAGATCGGTCATGTCGTCTCGTCCCCTTCTCCACGTACGTCACGTGCCTGGCGTGCCTGGCGTGCCTCGCCTGCCTGGTGGGCCTCGCCCGCCTCGGGCTCCTCGGGCTCCTCCGGCTGTCCAGTGCCCGGTCCGTCGGACAGCTGGACCGGGTGCGCGGTGAACAGCAGCCGTGCCGCGTCGAGCCGGGTGAGCGCGTGGGCCGCGGGCGGCAGGTCGGCACCCGCGCGCCGCGGATCGCGGCCGTCGGCCTCGGCCAGCAGGGCGGCCAGGACGGCGGTGAGCCAGCCCGCCCCGCCGGGGTCCTCGCCGTACAGGCCGCGGTCCGGGTGGCGCCACCAGACCAGGGCCGCGGCGGCGGCCGTGTACAGCAGGCAGCAGCGGTCGGCGAGGTCGAGCGGTTCGGGTGAGGCGCCCAGGGCGCGGGTGCGGTCGCGCTGTGCCTCGGCCGCGGTGGCGAAGGTTTCGGCGAGGGCCGCGCGGACGGAGCGCACCAGTGTCGCGGCCCGCCGCGCGCCGCGCTCGTCCAGTGTCCGGGCGACGGTCTCGGCGTGGGTGGCGAAGCCCAGCAGGATCAGGTCCTTGGGGCGTGCGGACAGGTCGAGGGCCGTCGGATCGAGGTCGGGCAGCCGCTCGCCGAGGGCGAGGAGCGCGTCGAGCTCGTCCGCGTCGGACGGCGCTGCCGCCGTGAACGCTCGTGCGTAGGAAGGTAGTTGTACGGCGACCGCGCGCAGGACGCCGAACGGGCTGGTGTCGATCGACTCGACGACCGCGTTGTCGCGCTGTGCCTTGTCCACGATCGCGCCCGGGCCGTGCCCGAGGACCCCCCGGGCGCCCAGGAGCCCGCGCGCCCGGCCGATGGCGGACGCGGTCAGCCGGGTGGCGGCCCGCTTGACCACGGAGGAGCACAGCCCGAAGGTGCCGGGCGAGAGCTGCGCGTAGCGCGCGGCGGTCAGCGAGACGAGATCGGCGGCGAACAACTCGGCGGCCGCGAGGCCGAGTTCTCGTGCGCCGTGGCCGGTGTCGGCGACCGGCACACCGGTCACCCGCCTGGTCCGGGTGAACCGCAGGGCCGTACGCAGCGCGGTGTCTGCGGTGGCCAGACAGGCCGCGGTGCTCAGCAGCCGTACCAGCTGCTGGGCCCGCATCGCCGCGGCCAGGCCGCCGCCGACGCCGCCGACGACCGCCTCGCGCGGTACCGGGGTGCCCGGGAAGTCCAGGTCGGCGAAGTCGATGCCGCGCAGGCCGGTGACCCGCTGCGCCGCCCGGCGCCGGACGTCGACGAGATCCTCGGGGCCGAGCAGCACCGCGGTGAAGGCGGCCGCGCCGCGCGGTGCCGTGCGGGCCACCACGACCGCCGCGTCGGCGGTGGCTCCCCGCCCGACCAGCCACTTGCCGCCGGTGAGCGTCCAGTCGCCGTCCGCCGGTTCCAGCCGGCACCGGTTGGCCAGGACGTCGCTGCCCGCCTCTTCCTCGGAGAGCGCGAACGCGATCGTGCGTCCCTCGCGCACCCAGCCGGCGACGGTCTTGGCCTGCTCGGGCGTGCCGGCCGCGAGGACGGTCATGACGGCCGAGCAGGACAGCAGGGTGGCGGGCATGACGGCGGCGTCGCGCCGGGCCGCCACCCGTACCAGCAGCAGGGTGTCGTCGAGGCCGCGCAGCGCCCCGCCGAGGGACGGCGGCAGGTAGGCGAGCGGGAAGTCCACCGAGGCGAGCCGCGCGGCGAAGGCCGTCGGGAACTCCCCGGCGGCGTCCCGGGCCGTCCCGACGGCGAATCCGTAGGGGTTGTCCGGCGCCCAGGGATCGCCCAGCAGGCCGTCGAGGCGGGCCGCGGCCGTGAAGGCGGCGTTCACGGCCCGACCCGCAGGCTCGTGTCGCCGTCGCCGCTCGGCTGCGGTACGGGGTAGTCGGCGATGGCCGGGGAGAGTGCCAGGCCGGCCGCGCGCAGCAGCGACAGCCGTTGGTGGAAGGCGGCGCCGGTCATCAGGTGGCGGGCCACGTCGGCGACGCGCCGGTTGCGCGGTGCCGCGAGATAGGTGCCGCGCGTCCAGGAGTTGAAGCTGCCCATCGCGGGCCCGCACCAGATCTGGTAGTCGACGGCGCGGTCGGCCTCGCCGGTGGTCGCCCAGCGGGTGGCCATGCCCAGGTACCAGCGGAAGATCAGCGCGGCCTTCCGCTTGGGGGTGTCGGCGGCTCGGGCCAACTGGGCGGGGTCGCGGCGCTCGAAGTACGTCACCGTGTCCTGCCAGATGTCCTCCAGCGGCCGCCGGAAGATCTGCTGCTCGATCCGGGTGCGCACCGGCGCCGGGAGGTCGTCGATGCCGTCGTGGTCGCGGTAGAGCTCGTAGAGCAGCCGGGCCCGCATCGGGAAGAGGGTGGCGCGCTTGAGCACCTGGAGCTCCACGCCCAGCTCGAACATGTCGGCGGCCGGGGCCATCTCGCAGTCCGCGAGGTCGGCCTGGGCCAGCATCTCCTTGACCTTCTCGGAGGTGCCGGCCTCCACACAGGCCTGGTTGACCGATCCGGTCACCACGTAGTCGGCGCCCATCGCGAAGGCCGCCCAGGCCGCCTCCGGGGTGCCGATGCCGCCGGCCGCGCCCACCCGGATGCGCACCGGGTGGCCCAGCTCCTTCATCAGGGCGTCCCGTTGCCGGATGATCACCGGCAACTGGGCGGGCAGCGGACGCCGGTCGGTGTGCCCGCCGGAGTCCGCCTCGACGGTGATGTCGTCGGCGAGCGGCACCCGGGCGGCGAGCCGGGCCTGCTCCGCGCTGATCGCGCCCTCCTCCAGCAGGGCGCGGACCATCGGCTCCGGTGCGGGCCGCATGAAGAGTTCCGCGATCTCGGTGCGCGAGATCTTGGCGATGACCTTGTTCTCCGCGACGACCCCGTGCGGACCGCCCGCCCGCAGCCCGGCCAGCCGGTAGCGCACGATGTGCGGGGTGAGCCGGAGGAACGCGGACGCCTCCACACAGCGCACCCGGTGGCGCAGACAGAGGTCGACGGCGGTGCGTTCGAGGCGTTCCTCGCTCGGGCTGTGAATCAGGTTGCAGGCGTACGGCAGTCCCGGGATCTCCGCGGCGAAGCGCAGCAGCGCCTTCTCGACCGTCTCGGGGAGCAGTCCGGCGGCGCCGTAGGAGCCGAGGAATCCGGCCCGGGCCATGGCGATCACCAGGTCGGCGGAGGCGATGCCGTTGGCCATCGCGCCGCTCATGTAGGCCTGTCGCACCCCGTAGGTGGCCAGGAAGGCGGCGCTGCCCAGCCGTTCGGGGCCGAGGGCCGGTACGGCGGCGATGATCTCGTGCTCGCCGTCGGCCCGTACTCCCCCGCCTGCGGCCGCGCCCAGGCCGTACGGGCCGCGCACGACGTAGACGGCTTCGTCGAGGCGCGTGAGCGTCTCCTGGATCCCGGTCTCGCCGACCGCGGGTGCCTCGGGCCCGCTCCACCGCGGCCGCGGCTGCTCGGTGGTCATGGTGCGTCTCCTGTCGGGTCCTGTCGCGTGGGGATCGGGTCGGGTCGGATCCGCTTCAGTCGTGGTGGATCTCGATCGCGATGTTGTCGAGGCGGTAGATCCGCAGGGTCGACTTCCAGACGTGGCCGTCGCCGACGAGGACGATCCGGCCCGGCTCCCGGCGGATCTCCTTGACGTGCACGTCGAACTCCATGTCGGGGTCGTCGCGCAGGATCTGGCCCCGGTAGGACCAGGTCGTCTCGATGCCGCGGGAGAGGGCGAAGCGCGCGTTGCGCAGCCCGTCGGTCAGGCCGGTCTCCACCGCGTACACCTGCATGCCCTGGAGCAGTGCCTCCACGCCCAGGGAGCCGGGCATCACCGGGTCGCGGTGGAAGTGGCAGGAGAAGTACCACTCGTCGGGCCGGATGGAGCGGTGGCCGCGCAGATAGCCCTGGCCGTGCTCGCCACCGGTGCCGGGCAGGATGTCGACCCACTCGACGAGGTCGAGGTGGCCGCCGGCCGGCCGGGGGCCGCCCCGCCGGGACTGCGTGGCGCGGAAGGAGCGCAGGTCGACCCGGCGCACCCCCGGCGGCCGCCCGGTCCGCTGGTCCAGCCAGGGCAGCACGTGCTCGCCCTTGTCGAGGCCGATCTGCCGGGAGAGGGCCTTCTCGTTGAAGTACCCGAAGAGGGATTCCCCGGTGTAGAAGACCTCGCCGTCGCAGGAGAGTTCGTAGGAGAAGTTCTGCAGGATCGAGCCGGGCATCCGGTCGCTGGACAGCAGCGTGGAGCTGTGCTGGACGGTCCGCCCGCGCAGGTCGATGTCCTTGACGAGGGTGGCGCGGCCGTCGAGGTTGCGGATGCTGAACCGCTCCTCGGGGAAGGGCAGTGTGGCGCCGAGGTAGTAGCCGAGGAGGATCGCCGCCTGGAGGCTGGACTCCATGAACACGCAGTTCGGCATGTACGGATGGCCGTTGTCGGCGTAGTACCAGGCGTCGGCCGGGGAGTCGTACTCGGTGACCATCACCGCGCCCCGCTCGAGGGTGCCGCGGGTGCCGTCGAGGCGCATCACCCGGTCGACGAAGAGGAAGTCGCCGTTGGGGATGTACGGGGCCCTGCTGTCGGCGTAGACCTCGAACTCGGGACCCATCGCGGTCGCCAGGTCGCCCTTGGCGGCGTGCGCCATGTGGAACTCGTTGAGCAGGGCGGGCTCGCCGGTGGCCGGGGAGAGCCGGCCCAGGAAGTGCGGGACCGTGCCGGCGGTCTCCGGACGGTAGGGCGTGCCCGGCTTCTCGCGCAGCCGGATGCCGAGTCCGGTGACGCTGATCGAGGGGGTGCCGTCGCGCAGCACCACCACGTCCGCGACCAGCGCCGGCCGGGGCAGCAGGGTCAGCTCCGTGATGTCGATGCGGTACTCGATGCGGGAGTTGCGCGGGGTGATCTGTCCGCGCACCTTCACCTCGGTCTTGAGGTCCGGCACGGGCTGGAAGCGGGCGTCGGGCAGGGTGAGGTGCAGGCCGAGGGAGAGGGCGTACACCTCCAGCAACTGGACGGCGCCCTCGGCGACCAGGGAGCCGGCGAGGACCGGGTCGTCCGGGAAGTGGCTGGTGAAGTACCACTCGTCCGGGACGAGTCGCTTGACCGCCTCGATCCGGCCCAGGCCGTGGCTGCCGCCGGTGCGGTCGAGGAGGGTGACCTCGTCCGCCATCCGCAGCATGCGGTCGGGCAGCCGCAGGGAGGTGTTGCAGCCGGGCGGCTGCCGGTGGCCGGGGCCGAAGACGTCGGCGACCCGGCCCTCGGCGAGCGCGTCCAGGTCGGCGGAGGTGAGCGTGGTGCGCTCGGTACGGGCGAGCGGCTTGAAGCCGCCCGCACGCGCCGGGTCCGCCGCCGGTGCGGGCACCACCCTGCCCTGGACCAGGCCGGGCGAGCTCTCCAGCTCCTCGTCGGTGAAGAAGCCGGCGCAGGCGTTGTTGAGCTTGAGGATGAGCTCGCCGTCGGCGTAGCAGTCGTAGTGGAAGAAGAACAGCAGGGTGTCGCCCTGCCGGACGAACTGGTCGATCCAGATGTCGTAGCGCAGGGTCTGGCCGGTGCGCGGCAGGTCGCCCAGGAAGCTGAGACTGCTGTCGAGCAACCGGTAGACGCGCTGGCCCCGGTTGGTGAAGTCCGCGCCGAGATAGCTGATCAGCAGTAGGTCGCACTGCCCGGCCTCGATGGTGACGGCGGGCGGGACCTGGCCGTCGACGGCGTACCAGGCGTCCTCGGGGATGTCGTACTCGGTGCGGATGAAGGACGGCTCGAACTCCCCCGGTTCCGCGTCGAGTCGGGTGACGCGGGAGGCGAAGAGGTAGGGCGGCGCGGGAAGTCGTACGCGGCGCTGGTAGCCGTCGATGCGGGCGAAGCGGGGGCCGAAGACGTCGCCGACCTTGCCGGTGGCGAACGCGAGGAGGTCCTGTTCGTCCCAGACGACGCCTTCGGGCTTGGGTGGCCGAGGCGCCCGTTCCGCGACCGGCGCGGGTACGGATGCGGGTACGGATGCGGGGGGCGTGAGGGCCGGTGCGGAGGTGGCGAGCACCGCGGTGAGTTCGTCGCGCAAGGCCCGCTGGGCGTCCAGGACTTCGCGGTGCGCCTCCAGGATCTCGGCCCGCAGACTGCGCACGAGGGCGAGGGTGGAGGCCTGGTCGTCCGCGCCCGGTGCCGGTCGCCGGTCCGGTTTCGGGGGTACGGGGAGGGGGGCGCCGAAGATGGCCGGGTGCGGGGGTACGTCGGCCTGCTCGGGCCGCCGCGGTGCAGGGGGCGGCGCCGGCGCCGAAACCGGTGGCCGGACGGCGTCGGCGGGGAGCATCGTGACCGGCTCCCGCTCCAGCGTGAGCGCGGGTACGGGCTGACCGGCGGGGCTGATCGGCATCGCGGTGTCCCATTCCGTGGCATGGTCGATGGCCCCGGTGGTCACCGGGACGGGAGGCTCCCCCGAGGGAATCGGTCCGCCGGCGGGCGGCCGCCCCTGTGCCGGAATCCGTACGGCGGCCGGCCGGTCACGGTCCGGGACCTGCGGTCCCCCCACGGCCTGCCGGGCCGCGGGAACCGGCGATTCCACCACTGGCGTTCCGGCGACCGGAACCGACGGCTCCACCACCGCGGGACCGGCCACCGCAGCCGACGGCTCCGACACCGACGGACCGACGACCGGAACCGACGGTTCGGCCACGGACGATGGGGCCGGCACCGGCAGGGCGACTGGCGTCGGCGCGACGGACACCGACAGGTCAAGGGGCGTCGCCGGGCCGGACACCGACAGGTCAACGGGCGTCGCCGGGCCGGACACCGGCCGCTCCTCGGTCGCCGTGGCGACGGACACCGGTCGTCGGGCGGGCTCCAGCGTCGCCACCACCGGTGCCGCCTCCGTCGTGACCAGCGGTGCCACCGGGGCCCCGCCCACCGGGAAGGTGCGCAGCCCCACGGGTCGGCGCGCCGGGGCCGTACGGGGGCGGAACGGTGTCAGGTCGACGGGGACGCCGTGGGCGGCGAGGCGGGCCACCAGGCTGGCGATGTCCGTCGCGCCGCGCGCGCCACGCCGGTCGACCGGGACCGCGAGATGCGGGGCGTCGCCGAGCGTCTCGTGGATCCAGCGGGTGCAGGTGCTGGAGGGGCCCACCTCGATGAAGCAGCGGAAGCCGTCCTCGTACGCGCGGTGCACCAGGCGCGGGAAGTCGACGGTCTCGCGCAGGGTGATCGCGATGTTCTCGGCGACGGCGTCCTGGTCGTAGTCGCGCACGGGGGCGTAGTGCCGGCTGCTGTAGAGGACCAGGTCCTTCACGTCGCCCGTCGGGTAGCGGTTGAGGTCGGCGAGCTCGGGCAGGACCCGGTCCACGACCGGGCTGTGCATGACGTGGTTGGCGGGTGAGCGCGCGCTCTGGCAGCCCAGGGCGTCGATCAGGGCCCGGCACTGGACCGGGTCGCCGGCCACGACCACCTCGTCGGGCGTGTTGACGTGGGTGATGTAGACACGGTCGTAGGCGCTGACCGCCGCGCGCACGGCATCGGCCGGGGCGAGCAGCACGTACGTCCCCCACACCTGCGCGTCGGGGACGTCGTCGCCGAGGCCCCACAGTTCACGCACCGTCCGCTTCGGGCCGCGCAGCCGGTCGACGAAGAGCGGCGAGGCGTCGATCTTCGTGGTCGCGCGGGCGTCCTTGCGCCAGCCGCCGGTCGCGAACAGCATGCTGCTCTCGCCCAGGCTGTAGCCGAACGCGCCGTGCACCGGCACCCCGAGCACCTCGCGGACGAGGTCGGTGGAGAGCAGCGCGTAGCTGGTGCCGACGGCCAGCATCAGCGGGATGTCCTCGATGATCTCGGCCTCGCGGCGCATGAGTTCGCGCCGGTCGAGCGGGCCGAGGGAGCGCGGGTACAGGCTCGGCGCGCGCAGCATCTCGGCCGGGCGCTCGGCCTGCGTCTCGTAGCGCGGCAGCAGCCCCGGGAAGGCGCGGAACAGGGCGCGGCCCAGGCCGAGGTAGGAGTTGAAGGCGCCCGGGTAGACGAGGGCCGTGCGGGTTCCGGGCCCGCCGGCCGGGCGGGCCGCGAAGCAGCTCCCGGACGGCGAGCTCCACTCGCCGCCGGCCGCGTGGACCCCCGGCAGGTCCTTGGCGGCCTGTGCCAACTGCCGTACGAGTCCCGCCTGGTCGTCGGCGACGAGGACGGCCTTGAGCGCGGCCGGCTCGTCCACCGCGAGGCGGGCCCAGTCGGCGCCGGACTCGACGGCGTCCCGCAGGGCGGCCAGGCGGCGCAGCAGGGTGTCGAGGTCGTCGGCGCCGACGGGGACCACCAGGCTGCCGCCGGAGCGCACCCAGTCGGTGGCGGCCACCTCGCCCCGGGTCTGCGCGCCGCCCAGCACCAGGTGGGCGTGGCTGCCCGCGGTGCCGGTGACGCTGACGCAGGCGCTGCGGCGGCCCTCCCGCTGCCGCCGTAGCCAGGGCCGCGCGTCGGCCGCGAGGAAGAACCCGGTGCCTTCGAGCGTTGGCCCGTCGACGTCCGTCGGCGCCACCGGCTGGTAGGCGTAGTGCAGGCAGAGCGCGGCGCGGATCACCGAGGCGAGCACGGCGGCGCACCCGGTGTCACCCACCCCCGAGGCGGCGGACGACAGCGCGGTGCGCAGCGTGCCCCCGGTGCGCTCGGCCGTCCAGACCCGGGTCAGTCCCGCCAGGACCTCCGGCCGGGCGGCCCCGGCTCCCGCCTCGACGAGTTCGACGTCGGCCGGGGTGAGTCCGGCCGCGGCGAGGGCCTCCTCCGCGGCGGCGGCCACCAGGTCCGGATCGGGCCGCGGCGCGAGGGTCGCGGAGTGGTGCACGGCCAGGGCCTCGACGGTCGCGTACACCGTGCGGTCGGGCGGCACGGAGCCCGGCCGGGTGACGACCACGGCGCCGGCGCCCTCACCGAGGATCCGCACCCCGTCCCGTACGCTGCCGGGCTCCAGCAGCTCGCGGGCGAGCACCGACTCGGGGCCGGCCGCCAGGTCGACCCCGCCGACCAGCACCGCCTCCACGCTCGGGTCGAGCAGCAGCAGCCGGGCGGCGTCGAGCGCGTCGACGCCGACGGCGCTGTCCGAGGAGACGGTGAACGACGGACCGGTCAGATTCCAGAGCGAGGAGATCCGGGCGGCCATGATGTTGCCGATGTAGCTGAGGACCTCGTTGGCCTCGATGGAGTCGTGGATGCCGTCCCGGGCGGCCCGGGTCAGCGCGGCGAGCTGCTCCGGCGCCGGGTCCAGCCCGGCCCGTGCGCACCAGGCGGCCAGCTTGCGGCCGAGGGCGTAGCGGGCAGCGTGGCCGTGCGCGCTGGGCTCCATCTCCATGCCGAGGACGACACCGACCCGGCGGCCGCCCTTGGTGCCCCGCTCGTAACCGGCGTCCCGCAGGGCCTCCTCGGCGACCCGCATCATCAGCAGGTGCTGCTGGTTGAAGTGCTCCAGGTCGTTGGGCGGGATGCGGTAGGAGGTCGCGTCGGCCTCGAACCCGTCGATATAGGCGGCCTTCGGCACCTGCGCGCCGGTCAGGCCGGCCCGGTCCAGAGGTCCGCCGTCGACCGACTCGAAGCCCCGCCACCGCCGCTCCGGCAACTCCCGTACAGCGCTGAGTCCTTCGTATCCGGCGCGTTCGAACGCGTCGAGAGTGGTGAAGCCGCCGAAGTGCGCGCCCATCCCGATGACGGCCATCGGCGGCGGTGGCCGGTGCTCGTCGTCGTCCGGGACAGTGGTGTCCACCGCCTCGGGGCCCGACAGGACGACGTGCGCGTTCGTGCCGCCGAAGCCGAACGCCGAGACGCCCGCGCGCCGCACCCCGCCGGCCGGGTCCGGCCAGGGGGTGACTTCGCGGACGACCCGGTCGGCGACCGTGCCGGGCAGCGGTCGTTCCACGCCGATCGTCGGGGGCAGGGTGTCGTGCGCCAGCGCGAGGACCACCTTGAGCAGGCTGCTCATCCCGGCCGCCGTCAGCAGGTGCCCGATGTTGCCCTTCACCGAACCGAGCAGCGTTTCCTGGCCGAAGTACCGTGCCACGCCGTCGAGTTCGGTACGGTCGCCGAGCTGAGTGCCGGTCGCGTGGCACTCCACGTACTGCACGCTCCCGGGGGCGAGACCCGCCTCCTTGTAGGCGAGGGCGTACGACGCCAGCTGGCCGTCGACGTTGGGCTGGAGGAGGTGTTTGCCGGGACCGTCGTTGCCGAGGGCGACCGCGTCGACCACCGCGTACACCCGGTCCCCGTCGCGACGGGCGTCCGCGAGCCGCTTCACCGCGACCATCGCCGCGCCCTGGCCGGTGATGATGCCCTTGGAGCGGGCGTCGAACGGCTGGCTGAAGCCGTCCGGCGGATAGGCGTGCAGGTCGGAGAAGGACAGGTGGATCACGGTCGGGTCGGGGGCGCAGACCCCGCCCGCGAGCATCAGGTCGGCGCGGCCGGTGGCCAGTTGGGCGCAGGCGAGCTTGAGGGCGTACAGCGCCGAGGAGCAGGCCGCGTCCAGGGTGTACCGGGGGCCGTCGAGGCCGAGGGCGGCGGCCACCACATGGGCGGGCAGCCCGCCGGGCCACTGGTTGTGCGCGTCCGTCCGGTCACTGGCCGGGCCGCCGTCCTCCGCACTGGACGGCAGCCCGGCCGCGGGGAAGCCGGCCGCCACGAGTCCCTCGGTCACCGCGGCGTCCCACAGCTTCCCCGCTGTCCGGCCGGAGGCCGGGGTCGGGAACGGATAGTTCCCGAACACCACTCCGGTCCTCCGGACCGTCGCCCGGCCGGACGCGGCAGCGGGGGGTCCACCCGCGTCGGCCAGGGCGTTCGCGGCCGTCCTGAGCGCCCAGTGGAACGAGCGGTCCAGGCCGGCCAGGTAGTCGGCGGGCAGTGCGTATCCCTCGAGTGCGGCGGAGGCGTCCGCCTCGTCGGCGGCGTCGAGGAAGCCGCCGCGGGCGCAGTAGATGCGGTGCCGGTCCTCGGTCTCCGGCCCGCCGAGCGGCTCAGGTCCGAAGATCCGCTCGCCGCCCTCCGTGCGGGAGTCCACCGCGTCCATCAGGTTGCGCCAGTAGGCGTCGGGCGTGGCCGCGCCGGGGAACAGGCAGGACAGGCCGACGATCGCGTACGTGCCCATGGGATCAGCCTCCGCGCCGTCAGACCGAGACCGCGGCGACCCGGCCGCCAGGCCGGCGGAACCGGGTCTCCAGTTCCGCGTCCTCGACCGCCACCACGTCCTCCAGTACCGCGAGCACCCGGCCCCGCGGGTCGAGGGCGGTCACCGTGCAGGTGACACCGGTCCGGCCGGGCCGTACGTCCTCGACGGCGATCAGGAAGTCCGCGTCGGACGGCAGCGCCTCGTACAGGCGCAGTCGGCCGATCTCCATCGGCAGGCAGGCCCGGCCGCGCTGCTCGCGCACCCACACCAGCACGGCCTGGAGCAGCAGGTCGGCGAGTACCGGGCTGTGCAGCCGCCCGTGGTAACCGCCGTGCGCGGGCCGGTCGTCGGCGAGCCTGGCCCGTACCAGCAGCCGGGTCTCGTCGCTCACCGGCACCGAGCGCAGGCCGCGCAGCGAGGGGCCGTGGAAGAGGGTGCCGTCCCGGTAGAACCGCGCCGCGTCCCGGTCGGACCCGTTCCCGGCCCGGGCGAGGGCCGCGAGGTCCGTCCGGTCGGCGGGGCGCGGGCCGGGGTCGCCGCCGGTCAGCCGGACGCTGTAGGCGGGGCGGCTGCGCCCCGCGGAGTCGACGGACGAGGCGATGACATCGGCGCCGTCCGTGCCGGGGCCGTCCGTGCCGGGGCCGTCCGTGCCGGAGGGCCGCTCCACCGACAGCCGGAGCCGTTGCGGCTTCCGGCCTTCGGGCTCGTCCCAGGCGATACCCTTGAAGACCTTGAAGTCGCCGCCCCCGGTGACCGGTTGCCCGGTCGCGGCCTCGACGGCGTTGACGATGACACCCAGCGCGGCGGTGGCGGGCAGCACCCGCCGGTCTCCGATGGCGTGGTCGGTCAGCAGCGGCAGCCCCTCGAGGTCCGCGAGGGTGCGGTCGAGGACCAGCGAGGACGGGCCGCGCGACGCGGGCGGCGCGGACAGCGGGGTCAGCGGTCCGGTGACGATGACGGTGTCGTGCCCGTGCCCGGTGGTGAACTGCTCGGCGAACAGTCCCGCGCCGGTGGCCGGCGGCACCAGCGCGATGCCACGCGAGACGAACATCCGCCGCAGGTCGTCGGAGACCATCCCGCCGTCCCAGGCGCCCCAGTTCATGGCGGTGACGCGGGCGGAGGGCAGTTCCCTCTTGAGCCGTACGGCGATCCGGTTCAGCGCCTCGTTGGCCATCGCGTAGTCGGACTGGCCGCGGTTGCCGAAGAACCCGGCCACGGAGGAGAAGAACACCAGGTGCCGCAGTTCGGCGACACCCCGCAGCACGTCCAGGACGTTGCCCAGGCCCAGCACCTTCGTCGCGAGCACCCGCCGGACCTCGTCGCCCGACTTCTGGCTGATCAGCCGGTCGGCGAGGACACCGGCGCCGTGCACGAGACCGGTCACACGTCCGGCGTACGGGGTCAGGACCCGGCGTACGGCGCTCGCGTCGGTGATGTCGACGGCGAGGTACTCGACCCGGGCGCCGGTGGCGGTGAGCCGGGCGAGGTTGGCGGTGATCTCCCGGCCGGCGGTGATCTCGCGGAACTCCGCCTCGACGGCCCGCGGGTTCGGCTTCTGCCCGCTCTCGACGACCCGCCGGGCGATGACACCGCGCAGGGCGGGGCCCTCGTGCCCGACGGCCCACCCGGGCTCGGGGGTGATCGCGCTGCGGCCGAGCAGCAGCAGGCCGACGGGCCGCGCCGAGACGAGGGCGTGCAGGCACTCCGCGGTGATACCGCGGGCGCCCCCGGTGACCACGAGCAGGTCGTCGACGGCGAGTTCGGGCACCTCGGCGGAGTACGCGGCCGTCGGCCCGGCGGACAGTGCGACGGTACGACGTCCCGCCGTGTCGTGCGCCACCTCGGCGGGCCGCGCCGACAGGTCGCCGATCTCCTCCAGGAACCGCGCGCCGACCGTGGTCGGGGCCAGTTCCGGTGCGAAGTCGACGGTGCGGGTGAAGAGTTCGGGTACCTCGACGGCGAGGGTCTTCAGCAGTCCGGATACCCCGCCGAGCAGCGGGGAGGCGTCACCGCTGCCACGTCGGCCGCCCGCCCCGTCGAGCCGGGTGACGGCCACGAACGCGGCCCGACTGCCCCGGGCGGCGGCCGACTTGAGCGCGGGCAGACCGTGCTTGGCGACGAGGAGGGCGTGTTCGAGCCGCTGAAGCCCCTCCGCCCACTCCGGCCCGGCGGCCGCGGCCATCTGCACGACCAGGTCGGCCCGTCCGCTCACCAGGACACCGGCGAGTTCGGTCTCGTCCCAGGTCCCCAGCCGACGCACGGCGTCCGCCTCGGACACGACGGTGCCGACGCCGGGCAGCGCCACGACCTCCACCCGCCAGCCGTCCCCACGCAGCGCCCCGGCGAGCGGCCGGGTCAGCGTCGAGCCGTCGTCCACGACGACCGCGGTGCGCTGCTCGGCGTACGCGCCGACGACGATGTGCGGCGGGGCGATGTCGGTGACGGTCTCGTGGGTACGGCCGATGCCGGGGGCCGGGGGGTAGGTGACGGCGAGGGGTGGGGTGGGCGCGGGAGCCGACCCGGGGGTGGATCCGGTGGCCACGGACGCGGACGCGGACGCGGACGCGGACACGGTCGACGCGAGGAACCCGGCGATGTCGTCGAGGGTCCGCAGCTCCGCCAGCACCTCCGGATCCACGTCCTCCGACACCGGAAACGACTCCTGCAACGCCCCCAGAATCTGCACCCGCTTGATCGAATCGATCCCCAGATCCGCCTCCACATCCATCCCCGGCTCCAACATCTCCACCGGATAACCCGTCTTC
>NZ_JBHWCC010000037.1:0-28594 GCF_042735715.1 Streptomyces sp. NPDC059582 | reverse complement strand
ACATCTCCACCGGATAACCCGTCTTCTCCGCCACCGCCCCCATCAACGCCTCCATCACACCGGCCACCGCAACAACCGGGCTCTCGGCAACGGCGACAGGCGCAACAACAGCCACGGGAACGGGAGCCTGAGGCTCGGCCACGGGTGTGGGTGCCGGCGCGGGAGCGGGCGCCGGCGTCTCCCCTCCCCCGTTGCCGCGCAGTGCGTCCAGCAGCAGTCGCGTGGAGCGTTCGTGGGCCACGCCGATCGCCGCGCCGTGTTCCTGGATGAGGCGCAGGGCGGCCTCCGTGTCGGGGTGACCTCCGGAGCGGACGGTCTCCTCCAGGGAGCGGACCGAGGCGTGGACGGTGTCGGCGTGGGCGGTGAGGATCTCCGCCTGGAGGGCGAGGCCCTCCTGGAGTACGGCCTCGACGCCGCCCTCCGCCGCGGGGGCGGGTGTCTGCGCGACGGCCGCCGGGGCCACCACCGGGACCTCGGCCGGGGCCGCGGGCAGGGCCGCGGGCAAGGCAGGTATCGGCTCCGACAGTGCCGCGCGGTAGGCCGAACGGCGTTCCTCCGTCACGTAGTTGATCCCGCGCAGGCCGATGTTCAGACCCTTGCGGACCGGCTGCTCCGGGTGCGGGGCGACGTACTCGTCCAGGCCGGTCAACGGCAGACCCAGGACGGCGAGTTCGAGAGCCGCGCGCTTCAGGGAGAGCTCTCCGTCCTTGGAAGGGCCGCCGTCCACCGCGAGGGTGACCACGTCGGTGCGGCCTTCGAGGATGCGGTCGATCAGGTCGGTCAGCACCCGCTTGGGGCCGAACTCGACGAACACGCGGAAGCCGTCGGCGTACATCTGCTCGATGCCCGCGAGGAAGTCGACGGGCTGGAGCAACTGGTCGACGAGGGTGCGCCGGTTGGCGGCGGGGTCGGCGCCGTACGACGAGCCGGGAGTGTTGGCGTAGACGGGGATCGTCGGGACGCCGAGCCCGGTGCGGTCCACGGCCTCGCGGAACGCGTCGGCGGCGTGGGCGACGAAGCCGGTGTGGAAGGCCGCGGAGACCGGAAGGCGCTTGGCGGGGACCCGGCGGCCGGAGGCGTCGGCGACGAGCCGGTCGATCTCGTCCGTCGGACCGCCGACGACGATCTGGCCGGGAGCGTTGATGTTGCAGATGGCGACGCTGCGGTAGGTCGCCATCAGTCCCTGGACGTCGGTGAGGGAGGCGCGGATGGCGGCCATGGCACCGGGGTCGAAGTCGGCGGCGGCCCGCTCGGGCGGGGCCATGGAACGGCCGCGGGCGCGGGCGAGTTCGGCGAACCGCGCGTCGTCGAGGGCGCCGGCCGCCCACAGGGCGGTGAGTTCGCCGAAGCTGTGTCCGATGACACCGTCGGGGCAAAAGCCCAGTTCGCGCAGCCAGGCGTACTGGCCGGAGGCGAGGGCGCCGATGGCGGGCTGCGCGTAGTCGGTGCGGCGCAGGGCCGCCTCCTGGTCGCGGCGGGCGGAGTCACTGAAGGCCGGTGGCGGGAAGACCGTACGGGCGAGGGTGTCGGGGCCCTCGGTGAGCCGGTTGGCACGGTCGTAGGCGGCGCGGACGGGGGGCAGCGCGAGTGCCGCCTGACGGCCCATGCCGACGTACTGGCTGCCCTGGCCCGCGAACACGGCCGCCGTCTTCAGCGGGCTGGGCAGTGCCGCGCGGCGGTACGTGATGCCCTTGGGGTGCTGCCAGGACTCGGCGTCGGGGCGGGCGCGCAGCGTCTCCACCGCCGTGGTGCGCAGCTCGGCGAGATCCTCGGCGGTCCGGGCGATGACGCCGATACGGGCGTGGTTCTCGGGTATCGGGCCGGGTTCGGCGGGTGCGGCGCCGTTCTCGATGCGCGCGGCCAGCGCCTCGGGACCGGCCGCGTGCCACAGGCCCCAGTGCGCCTCCGGGCCGAGGACCTTGGCCTCGGGACCGGCCGCGGTGTGCTCCTCCAGCACCATGTGGAAGTTGGTGCCGCCGAAGCCGAAGGAGGAGACGGCGGCGCGGCGCTTGCCGCGTTCGGGGTCCTGGACCCAGGGGCGGGCCACGGTGTTGACGTAGAACGGGGTGTTCACGGGGTCGACGGCGGTGCTCGGCGTCTCGACGTTGATGGTGGGCGGCAGCACCTTCTGGTGCAGGGCCAGCGAGAGTTTGATGAGGCTCGCGGCGCCCGCCGCGGCCTTGGTGTGCCCGATCTGGGACTTGACGCTGCCGATGGCGGCGTAACCGTGGTCGTCGGTGCCGGCCGAGACGACCGAGGAGAGCGCGGACAGTTCGGTGTGGTCACCGACCGCCGTGCCCGTGCCGTGCGCCTCGAACAGCTCGATGGAGCCGACGGAGACGCCGGCGTCCTCGTAGGCGCGGCGCAGGGCGAGTTGCTGGCCCTCGGCGCGCGGGGCGTAGATGCTCTTGAAGCGGCCGTCGCTGGAGGTGCCGATGCCGCGCAGTACGGAGTAGACGCGGTCGCCGTCGCGTTCGGCGTCGGCGAGGCGCTTGAGCGCCAGCATGCCGATGCCCTCGCCGATCAGGGTGCCGTCGGCGGACTCGTCGAAGGGGCGGATCAGCTGCGTCTTCGAGAACGCCGGGGTCTTGCTGAAGCACATGTACATGAGAATCGTGTTCTCGGCGTCGCAGCCGCCGGTGATCATCATGTCGGCGCGGCCCTCGATGAGTTCGCTGGCCGCGAGCTTGACGGCGGCGAGTGAGCTGGCGCAGGCGGCGTCGACGGTGCAGTTGGTGCCGCCCAGGTCGAAGCGGTTGGCGATGCGGCCGGCGACGACGTTGCCGAGCATGCCGGGGAAGGAGTTCTCCTCCCACGGGATGTACGCCTTCTTGAACCGTCGGGCGATCTCCTCCGCGTCCTGCTCGCTCAGGCCGACGCTGCGCACGACCTCCTTGAGGACGGGTGTCTGCAGGCGCGCGGACAGCGGCTGGGTGAGCGAGTTGGCGCCGGTGACGCCCAGGACCACGCCGGTGCGGGAGGCGTCGTACCAGTTCGCGGTGTCGGCGCCGGCGTCGCGCAGCACGTCCCGGGCCACGGTCAGGGACAGCAGCTGGAGGATGTCGGTGACCTCCAGGGTGTTCGGCGGCAGGCCGAACTCCATGGGGTTGAAGGCGATCTCGGGCAGGAAGCCGCCGCGCCTGACGTAGGTCTTGTCCTCGGCGGCCGGGTCGGGGTCGTAGTAGTCCTCGGGGTTCCAGTGGGTGGCCGGAACGTCCTCGATGCAGTCGTTGGCGTCCACGATGTTGTGCCAGAACTCGCGCAGATCGCGTGACTTGGGGAAGAGGCCCGCCAACCCGACGATCGCGATCGGCGTCTCTGCCAGACGTGAGTAGTGCACGATGGTCCTCCGATGGTCCTGTCGGGCTTGCGCGTCGTGGCGTCGCGGACTTCGAGTACGTGGGACATGTGGTGCGGTGCGGTGCGGGGACGGCAGGGCTCAGCCCGTCCGTGGAGCGGTGGTGTGCGCCGGGCCGTCGAGCAGGGCGGCGAGCGCGGCCACGGTCCGCGGTTCCTGGAGCAGCGTGTAGTGGTCGCCGGGGACGTCCAGCCGGACCAGCGGGCGGCCGCTGAGCTGCGACCAGCCGAGGTCGGGGCTCTCCGGCAGGAGCGAGCGCTCCGGTTTGACCACGGTGACGGTGCGGTCGAGCGGGTCGGGCAGGTATCCGGCCGTGCACCGGGTGTTGCGGACGAGGCCGGCCCGGAAGGCGCCGAACAGCTTGCGCAGGCCCGCCTCGCCGGTGTCCGCGGGCAGCACGCCCTGGGCCACGGCCGTGTCGAGGAGGACGCCCAGGCCGTCCTCCTCGACACGGCGGCCCTCGAACGCCCGCGGGTCGACGGTGAGCCGTCGGCCGCGCCTGGCGCCCAGGTACATCGCGAACCAGTCGAGAAGCCGGGCCGGTTCGAGTTCCTCCTCGGCGCGCGCGAACGCGGCGATCGGCGCGATCGAGTCGAGCACGACGAGCGCCTCCAGGGTGTCGCCGAGTCCCCGCGCGTCGAGCCGGGCGGCGATCTCGTAGGCGACGACCCCGCCGAAGGACCAGCCGACCAGGGTGAAGGGCCGCTCGGTGAGCCCGGCCGCGGTCAGCTCGGCGAGGCACAGCGCGGCGAGCTCGCCGACCCCGGCGACGGGTGCCGTCGGGTCCAGGCCCGCCGCGAAGTAGGCGGGGACGGTGCCGAGATCGCACACGTAGGGTGCGCTGTCCTCGGACAGCCGGGCCGCGAGGCCCTGCCACACCGTGGACGGCAGAGCGCCTGGATGGATGGCGCACACCGGCCGCACGGCCGGATCGAGCGCCGCCCCCACCACCGGTTCCGCCACCACAGCCGCCGGAGCCGTCACCGGAACCGCCGTCGGGTCCGCTCCCCGGCCGCCGGGCCCGCGCACCGCTGTCAGCAGGAATTCGCGGGCGGCCTGCCGGAAGGGGTCAGGCCGCAGCGACATGGCGGTCGCTCTCCTCGGCGATGTGCTCGGCGAGCGCGGCGATGGTCGGGTGGTACCACAGCGCCGTCGCCTCGAGTTCGAACCCGAGCCACTTCTCCAGCTCGCCGGCGAGGATCAACGCCTCCGTCGAGTCGAGGTCGAACTCGTCGAAGTAGCGCTCGACGTCGATCCGGTCCTTGTCGACGCCGAGCCGGACGGCGAGCTTCTCGACCAGCCAGGCCTGTGCTTCTTCGGCGGTGACACGCTGCATGGGGAGTCCCCTCGATTCGTAGGTCACTGGTGCGCGAGGCGTATCTCTTGGGCGACGGCTTCGGCGGCCTTGCGCCCGGAGACGAATCCGGCCTCGTGGGAGCCGATGAGGTCGACGCCGATCCGCGGTGCGTGGAAGTAGGAGCCGGCCAGTTTGACCCGGCCGCCGGGTGCGTTGACGTCGTAGACCGTGCGCTGCATGGCCCGGACGTCCAGGTCGATGACGGGGTGGGTGAACGGCAGCTCGCGCAGCACGAGTTCGTCCCGCGGGGCGATGGGCGAGTCGAGCGTGACGAAGTAGTCGTGCCGGGCGGTGAAGCCCTGGAGGGCGTTCATGTAGTAGGCGACCCAGGTGCGCGGACCGCCGTCGACCGTCTTCACTCCGTAGTTCCAGCTCTGCCAGCGCTCGCGGCGGGGCGGCATGCTGGAGGGGTCGGTGTGCAGGATCGCCCGGGTGGAGCTGTAGCGGACCTTGCCGAGGATCTCCGTCTGGCGGGGGGTCGGGCGCTCCAGCAGGGCGAGGGTCTCGTCGGCGTGCGCGGCGAGTACGGCGTAGTCGTAGCGCTCCTCGCCGGCCGCGGTGGCGACGAGGACCGTGCCGTCGGGCTCCTCGCGGACGCGGGTGACGGGCCTGCCGGTGCGGACCCGGCCGTTGACGGCGGCGACGACCCGGCGGACGTACTCGACGCTGCCGCCCGACACCGTCTTCCAGGCCACCGAGCGGCCGCCGAGGCCGCCGGGGTCGTGGGACATGAAGAAGGCGATGACGGTGGTGGCGGGCATCTCCCAGATGAGTTCCGCGGGCACCGACCAGACGGCGGTGGCGAGCAGCACGACATAGCCGTACTTGAAGGCGTCGGTGTAGCCGCCGCGGTCGAGGTAGTCGCCGAGCGACAGGTCGGTGCGTTTGCGCAGGAAGTCCCGGGGTGCCTCGCGGTGGAAGCGTTCCGCGTCCCGCCACAGGGGGAGGAAGTCCGCCGGGTAGCGGGCGGTGATCTCGTCCTCGGAGAGCTCGAACTCGGCGGTCCCGTAGTCGTACCCGCGGTCCAGGTCGAAGAAGTCGAAGCCGCCGGTGTGGTCGAGGGCGGTCGCGCCGAGCTTCTCGAAGAACGCGGTGAGGTCGGGGTACGTGCGGGCGTTGAAGACCACGAAGGCGGTGTCGACGCCGATCGTCCGGCCGTCCTCGTCGACCTCCACGGTGTGGGCGTGACCGCCGGGGCGGTCCTGGCTCTCGTAGACGGTGACGTCGACGTCTTCCGGCAGGTGATAGGCGGCGGAGAGGCCGGATATTCCGGCTCCGACGACAGCGACTCGGGTCATGGCAGGTCAGCACCTCGGCTCGAACGGTTGTCTGGAACGGTCACGTTGTGGAAACGGGCTCGTTGAGCGACGGCCGACGCGCAGAGGGCTGATACCTCTGAAGGGGTTGGCGATCCGCGAGTTGCCCGGCGGATGGCGCAGAAGAACCGTAGGCCGGGCCGGAAAACGAGGTCAAACAGTCGATCGGCGCGCGGGAATCGGCGATCGAAGGCTCCGATGGCGGCCCGGCCGGGGTGTCCGGATCGGTTCGCGGCGGCCACCGCGGGCGCGCGCACGGACCACCGCGGGCGCGAGCACGAACCACCGCGGGCGCACGCGCGACAGGCGAGCGCGACAGGCGGGCACATGCGTGGAACACCGGCCGGGACACGGGCCGTCGGGCCCGGTCGGAGGCGTCCGGAATTCGCCGCCGCGGGGGTGTCCGGATCTTCGCCCGCGTGGACTCTTATGGGGTGGCGGGCCGTCCCGCCGCGACGGCGGCCCGTGCCGTCACCCACGAGCGGAGGAGAGACCCGATGCCCACCATTCCCTGGCTGCCCGGCGCCGACAAGGACGCGGCGGCTCCCGAGGGTGCCACGGGCCTGCCCCTGGTCATGGCCTCGCGACTGGAGCTGCGTTCGCTGTGGTCCGTGCCCAGCTTCTTCCTGCTGTCGCTCATCGTGTTCCAGCAGGTACGGCGCTCGCCGGGGGTGATCGGTGCCTCTCTTCAGGCCGAGCCGCTGAAGCGGACGTTCTGGACGCTGTCGGCGTGGCGGGACCAGGACGCCCTGAACGCCTTCAACCGCACCGACCCGCACGCGAAGAGCGTGCGCCGGCTGCGTCCGGGGATGAAGGGCTCTGTGTTCGTGTTCTGGAACACCGAGCGGGACCAGCTCCCGATCTCCTGGGACGAGGCCAAGCGGCGGCTGGACCAGCAGGCCGACAAGGAGGCACAGGCGACATGAGTACGGTTTCGGCCGAGTCCGGGGACACCGAGTCGGGGAACCCGTCGGCCCCGTCAGCACCCTCGGCCCCGTCAGCACCCTCGGCACCCTCGGCACCCTCGGCTCCGTCAGCCCCTTCGCCACCGGTGATCCCGCACGACCGTCTCATCCTGCTGGCCGCCTGCCTGGGGCTGTTCATGTCCTTCATCGAGGTGACGGCGGCCATCTCGACCCTGCGGGCGCTCCAGGTGGACATGGCGGTGGCGCCCGCCGACCTGAGCTGGGTGTCCAGCACGTACACGCTCGTGGTCGCGGCCTGCGTCCTGTCCGGCGGCGCGCTGGGCGAGCGGTTCGGCCGGCGCCGGGTGTTCCTCACCGGTGCCGTGCTGCTCGCGGCGGGCTCGCTGGTGGTGGCGACCGCGGGCGCCTATCCGCAGGTCCTGGTGGGCCGGGGCATCAGCGGACTCGGCGGCGCGCTGGTGCTGCCCACCTCGCTGGCCGTCATCACCACGACCTTCTTCGTCGATCTGCCGCGCATGCTGCGGTACATCGCGATCTGGGTGTCCGTCTCCGGCGTCGGCCTCGCCGTGGGGCCGCTGCTGGGCGGCCTGCTGCTGGAGTGGTCGAGCTGGCGCGCGGTGTATCTGGTGAACACGCCGCTGGCGGTGGTCACGGTACTGGTCACGCTGCGCGCGGTGCCCGAGTCGAAGGTGCCGGGCCGTCCACTGGACCTGGCCGGTCAACTCTGGGCGGTACTCGGCCTGTCCACCCTGGTCTACGGCATCGCGGTCGGCGGCCGTTCGGGGTACGACGACCCGGTCGTGGTCGCCGTCCTCGCGGTGGCCGCCGTCTCCCTGACCGCGCTGGTCCTGACCGAGCGGCGGACGGCGGCGCCGATGCTGGACGTGCGGATGATGCGCAACGCCCGCTACACGGCCGCCCTGTGCGTGGCGGCCGCGGCCCTGTTCGTGTTCGTCGGCGTGGTCTTCCTGGAGGTGCTCTTCCTTCAGCGGGTACGGGACTTCGGGCCGCTCGGCACCGGGTTACGACTGCTGCCGGCGATGCTCGCCTTCGTGGCGGCCACGGCGACGGCCCAGCGTCTGGCGGGCCGGGTCCGGGCGGGCCGGCTGCTGGCGGGCGGTTCGCTGCTCACGACGGTCGCGGCGCTGGTGCTGCTGCGGCAGCAGGCGGACGGCGGCTACGCGGTGACCGCGGTCGGCCTGGTCCTGGTGGGCCTGGGCAGCGGCCTGGTGGTCGCGCCGTCGACGGCCGCCGCCTTCGAGGTGGTGGAGGGCGCCCGGATGGGCGCGGCCTCTTCGGCCGTGACGGCGTTCAGGCAGGTCGGCTCGGTGCTCGCGACGGCGGTCCTGGGTGCCGTACTGGCCGTGCGGTTCCTCGGCGCCCTGCCGGACCGCCTGGCCGCACACCATCTGCCGGCCCCGGTCGTGGCGCAGGTGACGGCCGTGGCCCGCGGCGGGGGCAGCAGTTCGGGGCGCTCGACGCCGCCGATCGCGGACTCCGTGCGGGAGGCGTTCACAGCAGGTGTGCACAGTTCGCTGTGGGTGGTCGCGGGCGTGGCCTTCGTGGCCGCCGTCCTCGCCTCGGCACTGCTCGCGGGGCGCCGCCCGGCTGTGGATTAGGAGCGCCGCGGCCCAACGAACGGCTCCCGACCGCCGGTTGTGTGGGCCATCTCTCCCCGGCGCGGCAGAACCGCAGGTCAGAGGCGGTCTGCCGCGCTGTCGCGCACCTCGGCACGCCCCCCGGACGGCCCATCCGAGTGGCAGCGGCAAGGGCCCGAGCCTAGCGTCGTACTAAGATTTCCGGTTTGTTACGGTGCCGAGCCGGACAACCCCAGGCAGACCTGCGGGCCCGTCGGCGCCCCGGAGGCTTCCGGGATCGAGACGCGAGGACCCGATGGCAGCCATACACGAGAGCAGTGCTCTCGGCCTGCTCGACGACGAGATCCGCGCACGGTTCGGCGACAGGGCACGCTTCTCCGGGGGCCCGGCCGCCTCTCCTCGCACGCTCGTCGACGTCTTCGACGCCTCCGTGCGCTCGCACCCCGACGAGCTCGCCCTGGACGACGGCACGGTCCGCCTCACCTACCGCGCGCTCGCCGTGGAGGTGGAGAAGCTGCGCCGCCGGCTGGCGGGCGCGGGGGTCGGTCTCGGCGACCGCGTGGGCGTCCGCGTCCCCTCCGGCACCAACGACCTCTACGTGGCGATCCTCGCCGTCCTCGCGGCGGGTGCCGCCTATGTCCCGGTGGACGCCGAGGACCCGGACGAGCGGGCCGAGCTGGTCTTCGGGGAGGCTCAGGTGCGGGCGGTCGTCGGCGCCGGTCACGACCTCACCGTCAACGGCCGCTCGGACATCCCGGCCGCCCGGCCCGACGCCGGGCACGACGCCTGGATCATCTTCACCTCCGGTTCCACCGGCAAGCCCAAGGGCGTCGCCGTCACCCACGGCAGCGCCGCCGCCTTCGTCGACGCGGAGGCCGCGCTGTTCCTCACCGACGACCCGATCGGGCCCGGCGACCGGGTCATGGCGGGGCTGTCGGTCGCGTTCGACGCGTCCTGCGAGGAGATGTGGCTGGCCTGGCGCTACGGCGCCTGCCTGGTGCCGGTCCCCCGCTCCCAGGTCCGCAGCGGCGCCGACCTCGGCCCGTGGCTGGTCGAGCAGGAGATCACCGTCGTCTCGACGGTGCCGACGCTGGCCGCGCTGTGGGAGCCGGAGACCCTCAACGACGTACGGCTGCTGATCTTCGGCGGCGAGGCCTGCCCGCCCGAGCTGGTGCAGCGGCTGGTGACCGAGGGCCGCGAGGTCTGGAACACGTATGGGCCGACCGAGGCGACCGTCGTGGCCTGCGCGGCCCTGATGTCCGGCGAGGAGCCGGTGCGGATCGGGCTGCCGCTGCGCGGCTGGGAGCTGGCCGTCGTCGACGAGGCCGGGGAGCCGGTGGCGATGGGCGCCGGCGGGCAGCTGGTGATCGGCGGGGTCGGGCTCGCCCGGTATCTCGACGCCGAGAAGGACGCGGAGAAGTACGCGCCGCTGCCGTCGCTCGGCTGGGAACGGGCGTACCGCAGCGGCGACCTGGTGCGGGCCGACCCGGAGGGGCTGGTGTTCCTGGGGCGGGCCGACGAACAGATCAAGCTCGGCGGGCGCCGGATCGAACTCGGCGAGGTGGACGCGGCTCTCCAGGCCCTGCCGGGGGTCGCGGGCGCGGCCGCCGCCGTACGCACCGCCCGCGGCGGCAACCAGCTCCTGGTCGGCTATGTCGTCATCCAGGACGGCTGGGACCAGGCGGCGGCCGTCGAGAAGCTGCGCGCCGAGCTCCCGGCCGCCCTGGTCCCCCTGCTCGCCCCGGTCGAGGACCTGCCGACCCGGACGTCCGGCAAGGTCGACCGCAACGCCCTGCCCTGGCCCCTGGAGGGTCTGGAGACCGGCACGAAGACCGAGGAGCTCTACGGCACCGAGGCGTGGCTCGCCGAGCAGTGGACCGAGGTCCTCGGCATCCCCGTGGCCGGTGCCGGCGACGACTTCTTCGCGATCGGCGGCAGCAGCCTCGCCGCCGCCCAGCTCACCACCCGGCTGCGCACCCGCTACCCGAGCGCCGCCGTCCTCGACATCTACCAGCAGCCGACCCTGCGCAAGCTGGCCCAGCGTCTCGAGGCCTCCGTGCAGAAGGCCGGCGAGAGCCGCTCGGTCGCCCCGGTGCCCAGGCGCGCCCAGCTGGTCCAGCTGCTTCTGCTCGTTCCGCTGTTCACCCTGCTCGGGCTGCGCTGGACGGTCGCGCTGGCCGCGGTCGGGAACGTGCTGCCCGGATACTCCTGGCTGCCGACGGCCCCCTGGTGGCTGGTGGTCGCCGGAGCCGTGCTGTTCTACAGCCCGCCGGGCCGCCTCGCGATCGCCGCGGGCGGGGCCCGGCTGCTGATGCGAGGCGTGAAGCCCGGCCGTCATCCGCGCGGGGGCGGCGTCCATCTGCGGCTGTGGACCGCCGAGCGGCTGGCCGAGTTCAGCGGGGCGACCTCGCTGACCGGTTCCTGGCTGGAGCGCTACGCACGCGCGTTGGGCGCCAGGGTGGGCCCGGACGTGGACCTGCACTCGCTGCCGCCCGTCACCGGCCTGCTCAAGCTGGGCCGGGGCGCGGCCGTGGAGTCCGAGGTGGACCTGTCCGGGTACTGGCTGGACGGCGACCGGCTGGAGATCGGTCCGGTCAGGGTGGGCGCGCACGCCGTGGTCGGCACGCGCAGCATCCTGTTCCCGGGCGCCCGGGTGGGCAAGCGGGCAGAGGTGGCCCCCGGCTCCGCGGTCACCCGGCAGATCCCGACCGGCCAGCGCTGGGCGGGCGCGCCCGCGGTCAAGCTCGGCAAGGCCAAGCGCAACTGGCCCAAGGAGCGACCGCAGCGGGGCCGGTACTGGCGGGTGATGTACGGCGTGACGGGCGCCGCGCTGACGCTGCTGTCGGTGGCGGCGGCCGGTGCCGCGCTGCTGGTCGCCCGGCAGTTCGTGACGCCGGGCACGGGTCTCGGCGGGGCGCTGCGGGGTGCCGCGGTCGCGCTGGTGCCGGCGACGCTCGCCTACGGCCTGGCGTACGCCCTGCTGCTGCTGGTGGGCGTGCGGCTGCTGAGCCTGGGCCTGCGCGAGGGCACGCATCCCACGCACAGCCGGGTCGGCTGGCAGGCCTGGACGGTCAGCCAGCTGATGGACCTCTCCCGCCAGACGCTGTTCCCGCTGTACGCCGGGCTGGCCACGCCGGTGTGGCTGCGGCTGCTGGGGATGCGGATCGGGCGGGGCGCGGAGGTGTCCACGGTGCTCGCGCTGCCCAGCCTGACCACGGTCGGCGAGGGCGCGTTCCTGGCCGACGACACGCTGACCGCGCCGTACGAGCTCGGCGGCGGCTGGGTGCGGATCGGGCGCGCGGAGATCGGGCGGCGGGCCTTCCTCGGCAACTCGGGGATGACCGCGCCGGGCCGGTCGGTGCCGGACGGCGGTCTGGTCGGCGTGCTGTCCGCGACGCCGAAGAAGGCGAAGAAGGGCAGCTCCTACCTGGGGCTGCCGCCGGTGAAGCTGCCGCGTGCCGCCGACGACTCCGACCAGCGCCGGACCTACGACCCGCCCGCCCGGCTGCTGTGGGCGCGCGGTCTGGTGGAGCTGTGCCGGATCGTGCCCGTGTTCTGTTCCGCGGCGCTCGCCGTGGCGACGGTGGCGGCGCTGTGCGCCCTGGGTGTCTGGGCTCCGCTGCTGTCGGGGCTGGTGCTGCTGGTGGCGGGAGCGGTCGCGGGTCTGGTGTCGGTGGTGGCCAAGTGGCTGCTGGTGGGACGGCACCGCGCCGCGGAGCATCCGCTGTGGAGCGGGTTCGTGTGGCGCAACGAGCTGGCGGACACCTTCGTGGAGGTCGTGGCCGTGCCCTGGCTGGCCGGCGCCGTACCGGGTACCGCGGTGATGACGGCGTGGCTGCGCGGGCTCGGCGCGCACATCGGCCGGGGTACCTGGGTGGAGAGCTACTGGTTGCCGGAGACCGACCTGGTGACCCTGGAGGACGCGTCGACCGTGAACCGTGGAAGTGTGCTCCAGACCCACCTGTTCCACGACCGGATCTTGCGGACGGGTACGGTGGTCCTCCGTGAGGGTGCCACGCTGGGCCCTGGCGGGATCGTGCTGCCCGGCAGCACGATCGGGGCCCGCACCACCCTGGGTCCCGCGTCGCTCGTCATGGCGGCGGAGTCCGTCCCCGACGACACCCGCTGGCTCGGCAACCCGATCGAGGCATGGCGTACCTGAGCGCGGGCCACTCGGAGCCGGTGGGCGACGCAGCACCGGCACGGAGGACCAGCACAGCGCAGGGAGCGGACACGGCAGTGGCAGTTCAGCAGTCAGTGGGCCCGGACCCGTACTTCCCGGACAACGGCGACGCCCGCTACCGGGTGCACCGCTATGAACTCGCGCTGGACTACCGCCCGGGTCCGAACCGGCTGACCGGCACGGCCCGGATCAACGCGATCGCCGGCCGGGTCGCGCTCACCGAGTTCCAGCTCAACCTGGCCGACTTCAGGATCGGCCGGGTCCGGGTGGACGGCCGGCAGCCGCACTACACGCACCGCGGCGACCGGCTGCGCATACGTCCCGCCAAGCCGGTGCGGCCCGGGGCCGCCTTCACCGTGGAGGTGCACTGGTCCGGCAACCCCAAGCCGGTCGGCAGCCCCTGGGGCGGCCTCGGCTGGGAGGAGCTGGCGGACGGGGCGCTGGTGGCCAGCCAGCCGGTCGGGGCGCCGTCCTGGTACCCGTGCAACGACCGTCCCGCCGACAAGGCCTCGTACCAGATCTCGGTCACCACGCCGTCCGCGTACGCGGTGGTGGCGGGCGGGCGCCTGCTCACCAGGACCACGAAGTCCTCGACGACCACCTGGGTCTACGAGCAGTCCGCGCCGACGTCCAGCTATCTGGTCGGGCTGGCGATCGGCAAGTACCAGACGGTGCTGCTGGGCGATCCGGGGCTCGGCGGGGTGCCGCAGCACGGGCACATACCGGCGCAGATGCTGCCGGAGTTCTCCCGGGACTTCGCGCGCCAGCCCCAGATGATGGAGCTGTTCCAGCGGCTGTTCGGGCCGTATCCGTTCGACGAGTACGCGGTCGTCGTGACGGAGGAGGAGCTCGATGTGCCGGTCGAGGCCCAGGGTTTGTCGCTGTTCGGCGCCAACCATGTGAACGGGGAGCGGGGTTGGGAGCGGCTGGTGGCGCACGAGCTGGCGCACCAGTGGTTCGGCAACAGCGTGTCCATCGCCGACTGGCGGCACATCTGGCTCAACGAGGGCTTCGCGAAGTACGCCGAGTGGCTGTGGTCGGAGCGTTCGGGCGGCCGCAGCACGCATCAACTCGCGGCCGCGGCACATCGCTTGCTGTCCGCGATGCCGCAGGACCTGCGGCTGGCCGATCCGGGACGCAAGTCGATGTTCGACGACCGGCTGTACGAGCGCGGCGGGCTCACCGTGCACGCGGTGCGGTGCGCGCTGGGCGACGACGCGTTCTTCCGGATGCTGCGCGGCTGGGCCGTTCTGCACCGGGGCGGCGCGGTGTCGACCACGACGTTCATCGCGCACGCGGCGCGCTTCGCGGCCGAACCGCTGGACGACCTGTTCCACGCCTGGGTCTACGGGGCGGCGCTGCCGCCACTGCCCGTGCCGTAGCGCGGGGCGGCGGCCCGTCAGGCCCACCACCGCGGCCCGGGTGACGGTGCAGCAGAATGGGGGTCATGTCCCGACGCACCCCGCATCCGCGGCGCCACAGCGCCTCCGGCCCCGCCGACGTCCCCGCCTGCCCCTGCGGTCTCGGGGGGACGTACGAGGGATGCTGCGGCCGGTTCCACCGGGGTGCGGCCGCGGCGCCCACCGCCGAGGCGCTCATGCGGTCGCGCTACAGCGCCTTCGTGCGGCGCGACGAGGGGTATCTGCTGCGGACCTGGCACCCGCGGACCCGGCCGGCCCGGGTGGACCTCGACCCGGGGACGCGGTGGACCGGGCTGGAGATCCTGGGGACGGCGGACGGCACGGCCTTCCACACCTCCGGGACCGTGACCTTCCGGGCCTCCTACCGGGGCGGCTCGCTGCACGAGCGCAGCCGGTTCGAGCGGGTCGACGGGGCCTGGGTCTACGTGGACGGGGAGTTCCTGGACGCGGAGAGCCGCGCGGACTGACGAACTGAGCGGGCCGACGAACAGAACGGGCTGACTGCACGGGCTGAGGGGGCTGACGTGCTGAGCGGCGCGGGGCCGCGGTCCGCTGTCCGGTCAGGGCGCCAGGATGTCCAGCTCCTGGAGCGCACCCTCCGCGATCTGCTGGGTCAGCTCCTGGGCGCGTGCCGCGTCCCCCTCGCGTACCGCCTCCGCGACCTGCACGTGCAGGGTGACGGCGGCCGGGTCGGGGTCCTCGAACATGACCTCGTGATGGGTGCGGCCCGCCAGCACCTCGGCGACGACGTCGCCGAGGCGGGCGAACATCTCGTTGCCGGAGGCGTTCAGGATCACCCGGTGGAAGGCGATGTCGTGGACGAGGTAGCCCTCCAGGCGGTGGCCGCGCGAGTTGGCCACCATGCCGAGGGCGCACTCGGTGAGTTCGGCGCACTGCTCCGGTGTGGCGAACTTCGCGGCCAGGCCCGCCGCGACCGGTTCGACCGCGGAGCGCAGGACGGTGAGCGAGCGCAGCTGGCGCGGCCGGTCGGCGCCGGCCAGCCGCCAGCGGATGACCTGAGGGTCGTAGACGTTCCACTCGGCCGTGGGCAGGACGGTCACGCCCACCCGGCGGCGGGACTCGACGAGGTGCATGGACTCCAGCACCCGCACCGCCTCGCGCATCACGGAGCGTGACACCTCGAAGCGCTGCGCCAGCTCGTCGGTACGCAGGACACTGCCCGACGGGTACTCGCCCGCGGTGATCGCGGGGCCGAGGGCGTCCAGTACACGGCCGTGCAGCCCCCGGTCTGAAGTGGTCATGTACTCAGAGTACGGGGTGGATCACGGAGCTAAAAAGTCAGACTTATTCATCACAGACACTTGAATTCGTCGTACCTAATCGGTTTCAGTGTGGTCGACACCAGGTGTCGACGAAGACAGTGAGGCAGTCATGAGTACCCCGCAGGTTGTCGTGGTCATGGGGGTCGCGGGCACGGGAAAGACCACCATCGGTCCCCTGCTCGCCGCCCGTCTCGGCGTTCCGTACGCCGAGGGCGACGACTTCCATCCCCCGGCCAACATCGCCAAGATGTCGGCCGGCGTCCCGCTCACCGACGAGGACCGGTGGCCGTGGCTGGACGCCATCGGCGTCTGGGCCCAGGAGCGGGCGGGGCTCGGCGGGGTGGTCAGCTGTTCCGCGCTGAAGCGGTCCTACCGCGACCGGCTGCGGGCCTCGGCCCCCGGCCTGGTCTTCGTACACCTCGCGGGCGACCGTGCCCTCGTCGAGGACCGGATGTCGCACCGGCAGGGTCACTTCATGCCGACGGCACTGCTGGACTCCCAGTTCGCCACGCTCCAGCCGCTCCAGGCGGACGAAGCGGGAGTCACCGTGGACGTCGCCGGCGGACCCGAGGAGATCACGGCGCGCGCCACGGCCGCGCTGGACGACTTCGGCCGGGGCGCACCGTCCCGCACCTCCACGCAGTAAACCCTCATCCCCACCCCCTCCGTCTCCAAGGGAAACCCCCGTGACCAGACTCAGCGTCGAGATGCTGGCAGCGGACAGCGTCGAGCCGATCACCTCGGCCGGCGATGCCCAGCTGGGCATCGCCGTGCTGGCAGGAATCGCCGTCATCGTCCTGCTCATCACCAAGTTCAAACTGCACGCCTTCCTGGCGCTGACCATCGGGTCACTCGCGCTGGGGGCGTTCGCCGGCGCACCGCTCGACAAGGCCATCCTCAGCTTCACCACCGGGCTCGGCTCGACCGTTGCCGGCGTGGGCGTACTGATCGCGCTCGGCGCGATCCTGGGCCGGCTGCTGGCCGACTCCGGTGGCGCCGACCAGGTCGTCGACACGATCCTCGCCAGGACGAGCGGCCGGGCCATGCCCTGGGCGATGGTGCTGATCGCCTCGGTGATCGGTCTGCCGCTGTTCTTCGAGGTCGGCATCGTGCTGCTGATCCCCGTGGTGCTGATGGTCGCCAAGCGTGGCAACTACTCCCTGATGCGGATCGGCATCCCGGCGCTGGCCGGCCTGTCGGTCATGCACGGACTGATCCCGCCGCACCCCGGTCCGCTCGTCGCGATCGACGCCGTCAAGGCCAACCTCGGCGTCACGCTGCTCCTGGGCATAGTCGTCGCGATTCCCACGGTGATCATCGCCGGTCCGCTGTTCTCGAAGGTCGCCGCCCGCTGGGTGGACGTCCCGGTCCCGGACCGGATGCTCCCGCCGCGCGCCTCCGAGGACCTGGAGCGACGCCCGGGCTTCGGCGCCACCCTGGCCACCATGCTGCTGCCGGTCGCCCTGATGCTGTCCAAGGCGCTGGTCGACATCATCGTGGACGACCCCGCGCACAAGGTGCAGCGCGTCTTCGACGTCATCGGCTCGCCGCTGATCGCCCTGCTCACGGCCGTCATCGTGGGCATGTTCACGCTGGGCCGGGCCGCCGGGTTCACCAAGGACCGGCTGTCGACGACGGTCGAGAAGTCCCTCGCCCCGATCGCGGGCATCCTGCTGATCGTCGGCGCGGGCGGCGGCTTCAAGCAGACGCTGATCGACTCCGGTGTGGGCCAGATGATCCTGGACATCTCCAAGGACTGGTCGATCCCCGCCCTGCTGCTGGCCTGGCTGATCGCGGTGGCGATCCGGCTGGCGACCGGCTCGGCGACCGTCGCCACCATCTCCGCGGCCGGGCTGGTCGCGCCGCTGGCCGCCGACATGTCGACGACCCACGCGGCCCTATTGGTCCTCGCCATCGGCACGGGTTCGCTCTTCTTCAGCCATGTCAACGACGCCGGCTTCTGGCTGGTGAAGGAGTACTTCGGGCTGAGCGTCGGCCAGACGATCAAGACGTGGTCCGTCATGGAGACGATCATCTCCGTGGTCGGCGGCGCTCTGGTCCTGCTGCTGTCGCTGTTGATCTAGGGCCGTGGCAGGCAACGTTCGCCCGTGAAGGAGCGGCGTCCGGTGCGTGCTCCCCGGCGGGCCGGCCGGAAGTCCTCGTACTGGGCGTACGTGGGCTTCGGCCGGTGCGGCGAGAGGGCGTGCCGGGCGTCGCGACGGGGCGAACGTCGCCTGCTGCGGCATTAGGCCGTGTCTCGCCCTGGGCCCTGGCTCCACGCGGCGCCGCCGACGGCCGCAGCCCCGCCGCCGACCGCGCCGCAGCCGCTGGGACCCGCCGGACGTCGCCACCTGCGCCACGGTGAGTCGTTGTCGTCCCTGCCTGGGCGAAGCGTCTTCCCGTGGCGCGGTGGAGGTCCCATGATGGTGAGTCCTCTCCTGCGATGACTTCGGGGGCGTCATGGCGGCTTCACTGGGAGTGCGCGTCGCGGTGGTGTGCCTGGCGGGGACCTTGGCGATCGTCACCACGGTCGCGTACGGCGGCGACGACCGAAACGATTCGTCCGGCACCGGCACCGCGGGCGGCTTATCGGGCGGTGCCCCGGACGGCGACCCGCGGGGCGGCCGGGGCGACGCGACCGCCGGCGGCACCCCGACGTGGACGCCGTCACCGAACCACGCCGTGGAAAACGGCGGCGAGGACGACCGCGACGGCGGATCGAGCTCCACTTCCGGGGCCGGGAGTTCCGGCGGCTCCAGCGGGGGCGGCGGCCCCGACGGCTCCGGCAGCGCCGGCGGCGGTGGACACATCGCCGGGTTCGGGTGGCTCCCGTGGGGGCCGCACTCGCCGAACACCGAGCGGACGCCCGACCCTGAAAGCCTCTACGACACCCTCGGCGAGGATCCCTCCCGGTGCGCGGCCGTACGCGATCGGACCGCGGAGAACGACGAGCCCGCCTGGAAGGTCCTGCACGGGCTGGCCGAGGCGTGTCTGGCCGTGCAGGGCGAAGGCGGCAGCTGGCGGCGGGCGGCCGAGGACCACGCGGCGGTCAAGGACGCGCTGACCGACTGCAAGGGCGCCACCGCCTACAGCGCGCTGGGTGACCTCCTGCGTTTCCACCGGCAGCACCCGTCGACGACGGTACGTCTGACGGCTTCGTCGCCGGGCAGCGGTGAGAGCGCCTGCGACTTCGAGATCGTGTCGGTGTCCGTGGGCGACGACCACGTGGCGAAGCCCGGCGATGTGGCGAGGATCAGGCTCCGCGGCACGTTCTTCGACAAGGGCGAGCTGCTGAGCGGGCAGCGTGTCGTCTTCATCGGGGGAACGCCGGTCTCCTTCCCCGGGGACCAGCCCGACCACGCGTCGGAGCCCGGCGACCGGATGACCTTCGACGCCTTCGTCCCCACGCCTCACGAGCAGCCGTCCGGTCACCCCCGGTCGGTGGACGTGACCGTCGCGTACGGCGATCGGCCCGAGCAGCGGGCCACCTTCAAGGACGCCTTCACTCTGGTCGACCCGGACGTCTCGCCCAGCCCCTCCCCCGTCGTCTCCTCGACGACCGCACCGCGGACGTCACCCTCGCCCGCGCCCGCCACCCGGCCGTGAACGCCCGCACCCGGCTCCGGCTCCCGCGCGGGCTCACGGGCGCCAGTGCGGGTGCTCCCGCTCGGCCCATCGCGGGCTCACCGATCCGGTCCGCATGCCCCGGCGGGCCTCCGGATCGCCCAGGGCCATACCGATGTGGCCGGCCACGACGATGCCGATGGTGAGGGCGAGCCAGTCGTGCACGAAGGTCGCGCTGGTGCGCCAGAGCAGGGGCGCCAGGTGCGTGAACCACATCAGCAGGCCGGTGCCGAGCATCACCAGCACGGCCCCGGCGATCCAGGCCGCGTAGATCTTCTGGCCGGCGTTGAACTTGCCCGCCGGACGGGACGCGCGGCGCCGGTCCCGGCGCAGTGCCGCGCGCAGCCAGACCCGGTCGTACGGTCCGAAGCGGTTGAGGTGTCCCAGGTCGGCGCGGAAGGCACGGGAGGCGAGACCGGCCAGGACGGGCACGGGCAGCGCGAGCCCGGCCCACTCGTGGATCCGGACCACCAGCTCCCGGCGGCCGACCAGCTCGGCGAACTCGGGGACGTACAGGCAGGCGGCCGTCACCACGCAGACGCCCATCAGCACGGCCGTGGTGCGGTGCACCCACCGTTCGGCGCGGGTGAAGCGGTGGACACGGCCCGGCGCGACGGGCGCTTCAGCTCGTAGGGTCATCGTCCCGTCCGTTCGATCGGCCCACCCAGGCGTCGACGTCGTAGCCGCGGTCCTCCCAGTAGCCGGGGTGGACGTCCTCGGTGACGGTGATGCCGGAGAGCCACTTGGCGGACTTGTAGAAGTACATGGGCGCGACGTAGAGGCGGACCGGGCCGCCGTGCTCGTGGCCCAGGTCCTTGTCCTGCATGCGCAGGGCGATCAGGACGTCGGCGCGGCGGGCCTGGTCGAGGGTGAGGCTCTCGGTGTACGCGCCGTCGAAGCAGGTGAAGCGGACGGCCGCGCCCTTCGCCCGCACTCCGGCGGCGTCGAGCAGCCGGGACAGGCGCACGCCCTCGAACGGGGTCCCCGGGACGCGCCAGCCGGTGACGCACTGGACGTCCTTGACCATCCGGGTCTGGGGCAGGGCACGCAGGTCGGCCAGGGTGTAGCTGGTGGGGTGGTCGACCAGGCCGTCGATGGTGAGGCGGTAGTTCGCGGCGTCCTTGTGGGGGACGGAGGAGGTGACGGAGTAGTACCGGAAGCCGCCGCCGTTCGGCAGCAGACCCGTCAGTCCCGTCGGGTCCTTGTCGGCGGCGCCGCCGAGGAAGGACTCCAGGCCGCGTTGCAGTGTGGGCGCGGTGATCACGCCCAGGGCGCCGAGGCCCAGGGTGCCGAGGAAGACCCGGCGGCCGACCGGTGTGCCGTGCTGTTCCTCGGGTGGTTCTGAAGTCACCCCCTCATTCGAACACCCGCGACCCCGGTGGGGCCAGGCATCGCGGCGGCCCGTCAGACTTCCGTAACCACTTCTCACCCACCTCTCGAGAACCGGCCTCCGGGCACGGGGTCACCACCGGGGTCACCACCGGGGTCACCAGCCGCCGAGCGCGTGGTCGCGGGCGGCGCGGAAGGCCGCGCGGGGGTCGCGGTCCGGATACGCCCAGGGTGCGCGGGTGCCGTGCTCGCCGATGCGCCGGAACAGGGCGGCGGCCTCGGCGGTGCGGCCCGCGCAGTGCTTGGCGTGGGCGAGGAAATTGAGATCGACCAGGTGTCGGGGGTGGCCGTCGTGCTCCCACTCCAGCCACCAGTCGAACGCCGCCCGTGCCGCCTGCCGGGCCCGGTGGCCGGTCCAGTGCTCCGAGGCGGCCGGGTCGGCGGATTCGGCACCGGCGGCGGCCAGCACGCGGTAGCGCTCGGCGCGTGCGACGACCGGCAGGATCGCCAGCGGGGAGTCGGCGGGCGCCCGCTCGGCGGACCCGTCGGCGAAGTCGTAGACCTCGTGATGCGCGTCGGGACCGGCGGGGGCGCGGCGCTCGGCGAGCCGGGCGACCAGCAGATGGTGGGCGTGGTGGTGGTCCGGGCAGCGTTTGCGGACCTCCTCGAAGGCCTCGGCCGTGTCCTGGTCGCCGCCGAGCGTGCGTTCCAGCAGGAGCAGGCCGAGCCACGGGGTGGGGTCGGCCGGCGCGAGCGCGGCGGCGGCACGGCAGGCGTCGCGGGCGCGGTCCGGCCGCTCCCCGCCGCGCGGCGCGCGCCGGACCAGGGCCACGGCGAGCAGGACGGCGGCGTCGGCGGAGCCGGGATCGGCGCGCAGCCAGTCGCGGGCCCCGGAGGCGCTGTGCGGATCCCGGGCGAGGACGGTCACGCGATGGCCGCGCCGTTCCCAGTCGTCACCCGTACGGAGCAAGAGTGAGCGAACGGCCTGCCACCGCCCCTGCCCCAGAGAGGCGCAGGCCATCGCGAGTTCGGTGTCGTCCAGGGCGGCGGCGAAGGCCCGGCCCGGGCCGGGGCCGTCGTGGTCACCCGAATACGAGCCGTCGTGGTCGAGGGAAGGCGGGGGTAAGGGAGACACCGCGGGACTTACCTCGTGCTCCTCGTGTCGCTCGCACGCCTTCGTGCTGTCCAGCACGGCTTCGTGTCGCCTCGCGCCGCCGCGCGCGCTTCCTCGCGCTGCGCGGGCGGGTACCGGCCCCGCCCTGGGCCGATCACGCACAGCAAACCCTCAGCCGACGCATACAGTCAAGCACCGCGGGAACATGGAACGCGTCAACTTACCCTGGGTGCAGGGGACTTGTGATCAACGGGACGGACGGGAAGCGGGCCGCGGGCGGGTTTCGCCGCCATGAATGTGGCACTCGGTGTCATGAATGTGGCGTAGGCCATGGCGTCAAGGCGCGGGGCAACGGACGATGGCGCTACGGCCGCGCAGCCACCCGTGATCGACCGGGTACCGCAGTCGCGTCAACCGCCCGGGTTCCGGGCACCGCCGGAGGCGACGTTTCCGGGTACTCCCAGGGGCACCGAGAGCCCTGGGCCGCTAGAGTCGGCCATCGACGACCCCGTGGCCCGGCCGGATGATCGAGGTACGCAGCGTGTCGGTTCTGGTACTGATTCTCGCCGTGAGTGCGGCCTGTTGCCTCGGCTTCGGGTTCGTGCTCCAGCAGAACGTGGCCGAGAAGGCACCCCTGAGCGACTTCCTCTCGCCCCGGCTGCTGCTGGACCTGATGAGGGTGCCTCGCTGGCTGGGCGGCATCGCGCTGATGGTGGCCGGCCTGGTGCTGGGCGCGATAGCGCTCGGCAAGGGCGAGATCTCCCTGGTGGAGCCCCTGCTCGCGACGAACCTGCTGTTCGCGCTGGCCCTGTCCCGTCACCAGACCCGCCAGCCGCTCGGCCGCCAGGGCTGGGCGGGCCTGATGCTGCTCGCGGGCGGTGTGACCGCGTTCATCCTGGCCGGTGAGCCGCGCGGCGGCCACGCCATCACCGATCCGCTCCGGCACTGGCTCATCATCGGCGCCATGATCGGTGTCGCGCTGCTGCTGACGACCTGGGCGAAACGGTCACGGATGAGCGCGGGCCCGCTGCTGCTGGCCGTGGCGGCCGGCCTGCTGTACGGCGTGCAGGACGCGCTGACGCGGGTCACCGGTCAGCGCTTCTCCGAGGGCGGCCTCGCCGAGGTATTGACCAGTTGGCAGCCGTACACCGTGCTGGTGCTCGGCGTGACCGGCCTGGTGCTGGTCCAGAGCGCGTTCGAGACGGCGCCCCTGCGGATGTCGCTGCCCGCTCTGACCGCGGCCCAGCCGCTGGCCGGGATCCTCTGCGGCGTGGGCTTCCTCGGCGACCGGCTGCGCACCGACACGGGCGCGCTGGCCTGGGAGGCGGCCGGACTCGCGGCGATCGTCGTCGGCATCGTCCTGCTGGGCCTGCACCCGGCGATGCCGAGCGGCACGGGCAAGCCCGAGCGGGTCCGGGACCTGCAACCGCGCTGACCCCTCACCGGGGCCCTGCTTGGATGGGCCCATGAGCGCTGCTGACGAGATCCTCGACATCGTCGACGAGCACGACCAGGTCATCGGACGGTCACCCCGCGGCGAGGCCTACGCGCGGGGCCTGCGGCACCGCTGCGTCTTCGTCCAGGCCCGCGACCGGGCCGGCCGTCTCTTCGTCCACCGCCGCACCCCCACCAAGCTGGTCTTCCCCTCCCTCTACGACATGTTCGTCGGCGGGGTGGTCGGCGCGGGCGAGGCCTACGACGACGCGGCTCTGCGGGAGGCGGAGGAGGAACTCGGCGTGAGCGGACTGCCCCGCCCGGAGTTCCTCTTCAAGTTCCTGTACTCCGACACCGCCGGCCACAGCTGGTGGTCGGCCGTCTACGAGGTCCACTGCGACCTGCCCGTGCACCCCCAGGTGGAGGAGGTCGACTGGCACGACTTCCTGCCCGAGGAGGAGGTCGAGCGGCGCCTCGACGTGTGGGAGTGGGTGCCGGACGGGCTGGCGGCGTACGAACGGCTCAGGTCGTACCGGGCCCGGGGCTGAGCGGGCCGGGACGGGGAGCGGGTTCAGGGCGTACCGGGCCGGGACCGGGAAAACGGGTTCAGGGCGTACCGGGCCCGGGACTGGGCCGGGGTGGCCGGTGCCTGCCGCGCCGGGCCGGGGAGCGCCGCCCGGACGGCCCCCCGGTAGTGTCCTGCGGGTGATCGAGTTCGCACGGAACGTCCGGTTGTGGTTCGCCCCCCAGCAGATCCGCGAGGAAGGCGGCACGCCCGACTACCGGTTCTCGCTGGCGAACGAGCGCACCTTCCTGGCCTGGCTGCGCACCGCCCTCGCGCTGATCGGCGGCGGATTCGCGGTGGACCAGTTCCTGCCGGACCTGCGCTGGGCCTGGCGGGTCGGACTCGCGCTGGCGCTGCTCGCGGCGGGGGCGCTGTGCTCCCTGCGCGCGGTCAACCACTGGGTGCGCTGCGAGCGGGCGATGCGCCGGGGCGAGGACCTGCCGGCGACGCGCTTCCCGGCGCTGCTCGGCGTGGTCGTCGCGGTGGTGGCCGTCGCGATGGTGATCGTCGTCCTGGTCGGATGGGACGGATGACCGACGCCACGCCCTCCCCTGAACCACGCCCCGACGGCACACCGTCCCCCGAGCCTGCCCCGCAACCACAACCCGCCGCCACGCCCTCCCCCGAGCCTGCCCCGCAACCACAACCCGCCGCCACGCCTTCCCCCGAGCCTGCCCCGCAACCATGCCCCGGCACCACGCCGTCTCCCGGACATGACGCCGGCCCGGGCCCGCGGCCGGAGCGCGACCCCGGGCTCCAGCCCGAGCGCACCCGGCTCGCCTGGCGGCGCACGACGCTGTCGAGCACGGTGGCCGCGGTGCTCGCCGTCAAGGCCTCCCTGCACCGCGGGCCGACGGCCGCCGGAATCGTCGCCTGCGCCCTGTGCTGCGCCCTCTGGCTGGCCTTCCTGTTCATCGCGCACCACCGCGTACGCGCTCTCGACACCCCCCGCCCCCGGGCCCTGGCCGCACGCCACGCGACGGCGGCGGTCCTGTGCACGGTCGCCCTGGCGGTGTGCGCGACGGCACTGGTCGTCTAGGGTCTGCCGTTCGGATCAGCCCGGTGCCGCGAAAGGCCCCGGCCGCCCGGCTTCACCGCGACCCGGCTGCCCGCTTCCCCGCGAGCTGGAAGCCCGGCGTTCCGAGGGCCGGGCCCGCCTCCCGTCGTCCCCGTGCCTAGTCGCCCTCCGCGTCCCATTCCACCGTCAGCACGATCTTGCCCCGGGTGTGTCCCTCCTGGCTCAGGCGGTAGGCCTCCGCCGCGCGTTCCAGGGGGAACGTCCGCGTCACGTGGACCGTGATCACACCCTGTTCGGCGAGTTCCGTCAGTCGCACGAGGTCCTCGGCGTCAGGACGCACGAAGCAGTAGCGGCCGCCGTAGTCGACGACGTCCGGGTCGGCGATCGACGCGAGCCGGCCCTCGGGGGCCAGAAGGTTCGCGGAGATCTTCGTCGTGTCGCCGCCGATGGTGTCGAAGGCCGCGTCCACCCCGTCGGGAGCCAGGGCGCGTACCCGTTCCGCCAGGCCCTCGCCGTAGGTGACGGGTTCCCCGCCCAGCGCGCGCACGAAGTCGTGGTTGGCCTCGCTCGCCGTCCCGATCACCCGGGCACCCAGGTGACGGGCCAACTGGACGGCGATCGAGCCGACACCGCCCGCCGCCGCGTGCACCAGGACGGTCTCGCCCCGCTTCACCTCGAGCGCCTTCGTGATCACCTGGTAGGCGGTCAGCCCGGTCAGGGGCAGCCCCGCGCCCTCCTCGAAGGAGAAGTTGCGGGGCTTACGGGCGAGGGTGCGCACCGGGGCGGCCACGTACTCGGCGAAGGTGCCCCGGGAGAGGTAGTCCTCGCGCACGTAGCCGATGACCTCGTCGCCGACCGAGAACTCCGGAACGGACATGCCGGGCTGCACCACCACGCCCGAGACGTCCCAGCCCGGGATCACCGGGAAGACGGTGTCCAGGATCCCGTCGAGGTGGCCCTCGCGGCACTTCCAGTCGACCGGATTGACACTCACCGCCCGGACCTTGACCAGCACCGTGTCGGGCCCGACCTTCGGGTCGCGGACGTCCCCGTACTCCATGACCTCGGGTCCGCCGTACCGGCTGTAGCTGATGCCCTTCATGGGACCGACCCTCGGGGCTACCCGGCCGCCACGCAAGCCGGATGTCCTGATATGCGGCGTTCGCGTGGCAGCCTGTCCGTCGTCATCACCCGTACCTCGAAGGTGAGCACCATGACCAACCTGCACCAGGAACACGACTCCCACACGCACGTCCACGGCGCGGACTGCGGTCACGCGCGCGTGCAGCACGGCGACCACGTCGACTACGCGCACGACGGCCATCTGCACCGTGAGCACGAGGGGCACTGGGACGAGTGCGAGCCCGGCGGGCACGCCGCGCACACCGGCCACGACCACCGGCACGGCGAGAACTGCGGCCACGCGCGCGTGCAGCACGGCGATCACGTCGACTACCTCCACGACGGCCATCGGCACGCCGAGCACGACGGGCACTGGGACGACCACTGACCTGACGAGGCCCCGGCGCCCCGACGCCGACCACCACTCCCCCCGGCGCTCCGACGACCCGTCGACCCGTCGACCCGTCGACCCGTCGACCCGTCGAGCGAAAGTCGCCCTCCACGGCTCCCCGCGAACCCCCGCGGGGAGCCGTCGGCCTATCGTGGCCCCGATCACCTTCGGCCCACCCACTGGACGACATACCGACCGGTCGGCATCATGAGTCGGGTCACGTTCACCCGCCCGTAGGAGCGATGTATGAGCCCCGACCATCCGCCCGGACTCGATCTCGACCGGTTGCGCGGACTGCTCGACCGCGAGCGCCCCGGTCTGGTGCGCGGCCCCCTCACCGGCCGGCTGATCGAGGGAGGACGGTCGAACCTGACGTACGAGATCGCGGACGGCACCTCGCGGTGGGTCCTGCGGCGTCCCCCGCTCGGCCATGTCCTGGCCACCGCACACGACATGAAGCGCGAGCACCGCGTGATCAGCGCCCTGCACCCGACGAATGTGCCGGTGCCGCGCCCGGTGCTGCTGTGCGAGGACGAGGAGGTGCTCGGTTCGCCCTTCTACGTCATGGAGTTCGTGACGGGCACCCCGTACCGCACCGCCGACCAGCTCGAACCGCTCGGCGCCGAGCGCACCCGGAACGCGGTGCTGTCGCTCGTCGACACCCTCGTCGAACTGCACGCGGTCGACCCGGCCGAGGTCGGTCTGGCGGACTTCGGCCGCCCCGAGGGTTTCCTGGACCGGCAGCTGCGGCGCTGGGGCAAGCAGCTGGACGCCTCCCGCAGCCGCGAGCTGGCCGGGATCGACGAGCTGCACGCGGCGCTCGGCCGGGAGCTGCCCGACTCCCCCGCCCCGGCCGTCGTGCACGGCGACTACCGGCTCGACAACGTGTTGATCGGCGAGGACGACACGATCAAGGCGATCCTCGACTGGGAGATGTCGACGCTCGGCGATCCGCTGACCGACCTGGGCCTGCTGGTGATGTACAGCATGCCGCTCGGCCTGCCCCACTCGCCCGTCTCCACCACCGCGGAGGCCCCGGGCCACCCGACGCCCGCCGAGCTGATCGAGCGGTACGCCGCCGGCTCCGGGCGCGACGTCTCGGCCGTCTCCTGGTACACCGCGTTCGCCTGGTTCAAGCTCGCGGTGATCCTGGAGGGCATCCACTACCGCTACACGCTGGGCCAGACCGTCGGCCGCGGCTTCGACCGCATCGGCGAACTCGTCCCCGTCTTCATCGAGCACGGCCTGACCACGCTCCACGACGGTCTTCAGGAAGGCTGATCCACATGGACTTCGCGTTCGACGCCCGCACCGAGGAACTGCGCGCCAAGCTCCTCGCCTTCATGGACGAGCACGTCTACCCGGCCGAGTCCGTCGCCGAGGAGCAGCGCGCCCTGCTCGCCTCGCCGTGGGACACCCCGGCCGTGGTGGAGGAACTGAAGGCGGAGGCGCGCAGGCAGGGCCTGTGGAACCTCTTCCTGCCCGACGCCGAGTACGGCGCCGGCCTCACCAACCTCCAGTACGCGCCGCTCGCCGAGATCACCGGCCGCTCCCCGCACCTGGCGCCCACCGCGCTGAACTGCGCCGCGCCGGACACCGGCAACATGGAGGTGCTCGCGCAGTTCGGCGACGAGCGGCAGAAGAAGCAGTGGCTGGAGCCGCTGCTGGCCGGTGAGATCCGCTCGGCGTTCGCGATGACCGAGCCGGAGGTGGCGTCGTCCGACGCCACGAACATCACCACCCACATCGAGCGGGACGGTGACGAGTACGTCGTCTCCGGCCGCAAGTGGTACATCTCCGGGGCGATGAACCCGGACTGCAAGATCTTCATCGTGATGGGCAAGACGGACCCGGACGGCGCCGACCCGCGCCGTCAGCAGTCCATGGTGCTGGTCCCGCGCGACACCCCGGGCGTCACGGTCAAGCGCGCCATGCGGGTCTTCGGCTACGAGGACCACTCGCACGGCGGCCACGCCGAGGTGGTCTTCGACCACGCGCGCGTGCCGGTGTCGAACCTGATCGGCGAGGAGGGCGGCGGCTTCGCCATCGCCCAGGCCCGCCTCGGTCCCGGCCGTATCCATCACTGCATGCGGCTGATCGGCATGGCCGAGCGGGCGATCGAGCTGATGTGCCGTCGGGCCGTCGCCCGCACCGCCTTCGGCAAGGCGCTGGCCCAGCAGGGCGTGGTCCACAACTGGATCGCGGACGCCCGGGTCACCGTCGAGCAGCTGCGGCTGCTGGTGCTGAAGACGGCCTGGCTGATGGACACGGTCGGCAACCGGGGCGCCCACACGGAGATCCAGTCCATCAAGATCGCCACCCCGCGCGCGGTCGTCGACATCATCGACCGGGCGATCCAGCTGTACGGTGCCGGCGGCGTCAGCCAGGACTTCCCGCTGGCCGAGCTGTACGCGGGAGCCCGCACCCTGATGATCGCCGACGGCCCGGACGAGGTGCACCAGCGGTCGCTGGCGCGGCGGGAGCTGAAGAAGTACCTGTAGGGCGGCGGGCGGCCGCCGCTGTCGCTGTCGCGGGCGTCCGACGCTGTCGTCGGA